>DAOOFR010000250.1:0-4056 GCA_035415285.1 Opitutaceae bacterium | reverse complement strand
TTCCTGATGGCGGTGGGCGCGGCCGGCGGCGAAGTCTCGGGCGTCCTCGCGCACGCCCTCTGGAAGAAGATCTCCCCCAGTGCACGCCTGGACGAAACGTATCGCCGCCTCCGGTCGGCAGGACAGATCGAGTTCCACGGCGCCGGTCCGCTCGACGAGCGGGTCATCCGGCTCACGGAGGAGGGTCGCCGCGCCTGCCTCGGCGCAGTGGACCCCGCACCGCTCTGGGCCCGCAACTGGGACGGGCTCTGGCGCATCGTCGCCTTCGACATCCCCGAGACCGACGCATGCCTGCGCGTCCGCCTCCGCCGGAGGTTGCACGAGCACCGTTTCGGCTGGCTACAAAACAGCGTGTGGATCAGTCCCGACCCGGTCGACGACTTCCGGGCACGCCTCCACGAGAAGGCGCTCCTGCCCGAGTGCCTCACCCTGCTCGAAGCCCGGCCGGCCGGCGGCGAGAGCAACGAAGCGATGGTCACCGCGGCCTGGGATTTCGACGCTCTGGACAGGTGCCACACCCACTACCTCGAGGTGCTCCACCTCCGGCCCAACCGTCTCCAGCTAGCTGCGGCGTGGCTTTCGTGGCTCGAGACGGAGCGCCGAGCCTGGGAGCAGATCGCGAAACGCGACCCGTTTCTTCCCCGCGCACTCCACCCACGGACCTACCGCGGCCCCGCCGTCTGGCAGGCGCGGCAGGAGGCGTTTGCCGCCTGCCGCACCGCGCTCCGCTGAGCAACTTCCCCGTGCACGGCCCGCGGCCTCACCGGCCCCAACGCACATTCTGTTGTTCTGATCGGAACATGAAAATGTGCGTCCGCCACTTGGCGCCTGTGTTCGGACCCAGCGGAAACAGGAGCACCGCACCACCCCAACGCACAAAATCCTGTTCCGATCGGAACAGGATTTTGTGCGTTGGAAGAAGCGCGGCAACCGAGGCCGGGCGGCGGCGGGTGGGATCGGTTGGGAGTCGTGCGGGACTTGGGGCGCCATGACACGCCCGGGGCGAGCCGGGCACCGCTTGGCGTTGGGATGGCGTCACCGGCACTCAACGGCGGTCGAACAGCCTTCCCGTCCACTCCGGCGGCTGGGGCGCATCGGGCCGGCCGAGCCGTTCGCGCCATTCGGCGTCGGTCAGGATTTTCGGCGACCGGTACTCGTAGTACGGGATCACCGCACCTTCGCAGAGGACTTCCATGCCCTGCCACGGGTAGAGCACGTAAAACGCGTGCGGCCGGCCCGTCGCGGCCGCGAGCGAATCGTTCCGCCGCGGATCGCGCACGACCTCGACCCAGCGCGGCGCATCGTCGCGCGGCGAGTAGGCGTTACCGAAATAGCCCATGATCGACGCCAGTTTCGCGCCATAGCTCTTGATGAACGCGGCCTCTTCCTTCGTCCATTCGCGCTGCCGGAGCTGCTTCTGGACGAGCGCTTCGAGACGAACCGTCAATTCCCCGAGTTCCTTCCACCGCCACGCCAGCGACTCGTACGCTCGCTCAGCGTCCGGCTTCAGCTCGCCGCGCTGATAGCGGGACGCCAAATCGCGGAGCGCTTCGGCACAATGATCGAAAGCGGCGCGATTCCCCTCTGGCTCCTTTATCGCCTCGAACACGTCGCCCCAAGAAGCTTCCCCGAGCAGCATGGGCGAACCACTGGAAGGATACATCACGAAATCGTACACCTCCCGGTACTCCGGAAGTTCCAGAATAGCGCCCCGATCTTTGGCTTTTCGGACACCTTCGGCCAAACGCTCCAGCAGGTCCGCCTTTTCGCGCAGCGTCACCGCCACACTCTCGCCCGAAAGCTGGAACACTTCCTCAGATTCCAGCAACTTGCGCGCGTGATCGACCAACTCCGCAAACCGCCGCAGAAAGAGCGGATTCGGTTCGATGAAGCCCGGAGGAAATTCGTGTATCCCCGAAGTATATATCGCCTGCTTCGCCTGCAGCGTGAACGTGTGCCGCATCTGCGCCCATCCAGCCAAGGCTGTCTGGCATGACTTCGCCGCCCACGCGTCGCTGCTCATGAAGGCCGGAGCATCCGGGTCCGCTGGCGCGCCAAGAGTTCCGATCACATCAAGATACTTCTCGTAGAGTGAGGCGTTGAAACGTAGCTCCCCTTCGGGCCGCAGTCGCTCCGCCGCATTCTTCAAAGCATCGCGCGCAAACTCGCTCTGCGTCGCCTTCAGTTTCGCCTCCGCCCACGGAAGCCCTGCCAGCGCCGCCACCTGCAAGCCCGTCACCTCCTCACCGCGATCCGCCAAGCGCTGGAACAGCACCGCGTCCGGCAGCCGAGACGCCGCCAACACATGGAACGGCTCCGGCCGCTGCGCCGCCGACTCGGCCGAGGTCGCCCGCAGATCTGAGGTAACCAAACTCCGGTCCCTCGTCTCGGTGAGCCACGTCCACCGCGCCCGCAACTGCCCTACCCAATCTGACGCCAACGGTCGGTCCGTCTCCACACGGAGCCGCATGGCGTCCTTCAAGGAACGTCCGTCCGGCTCACCGAGGCATTTCTCGTATACCTCGAAGTAGCTGTCGGCAGTGGATCGCTCCAACCGCGGCACGCCCGCCCCGAGCAGCGCAATCGACCCAAGCTCCGCATCGCGATCGACCCGGTACGGCACCATCTGCAGCCAACGCACCGCGCGGAAGTAGTCGGCCAAGAACGCGGTGCTGGCATAGAAGCCGACCGGCTTCAGCCGCCGATAGTCGAGCGCGACAAGATCCTCCGTCGCCGGCGCCAGCCATCCGGGCAGCTCCACCGCCGATGCTTCACGAATCTTCGCGACCTGCGCCGCGATCTCCGGCCGCACCGTTTCGTCGAAAAGCTCGGCCGAAGCTCCGAGCAAGACCAACGCCGGACCGATCGCCCGCTGCGCCTGTGCCCACGCCGGCGCAACCACCTCCGGCACCAGGTTCGGCGACTTCAGCTTCGCGCGCACATTCGCGATGGTCTCCTCCAGCGTTTTCCGCAGTCGCACCGCGCGCCGAATCTCAAGCTCCTTGAACGAGTCCTCGAACAGCACATGAAAGCCGTTCAGCAGCGAGTCGGTGGTGATGAAGAACGGCACGTCCGCCCCGGCGTAGGGCTCAAAGCTCTGGCGAAACTGATGCGTCCCGATCAGAAACTTCTGCGTCGCCAACTGCTCAATGCCCGCCGGTGATATGGCTCGCGTGGCGGCCTCGACGCGCCAGTCGTAGCCATCGGCGGCGCGCGGCAACTGGACCGGTTGCTCACTCTCCTCATCAGCCCGACGATCCAGCTCGGCGCGTTGTTCTGAGCTGAGACTATTCCGCCACGTCTTGTGCGCAGCCTGCCAAGTCGCGACTGCCGCCATCGCCTCCGCGTGGGTCCAGCCCTCCTTCCGCATCAACTTCGGTTCGGGCGGAAGTTCCACCTTCGGCGCCGTCTCGGCCCAGCCGATCGAACCGGTGCCCAGCGCCACCAACAGAAAAAGAAGCAAGGGGTAATGCCGTCTCATCGCGCCCGAGTGAATCCGAAGCCTCGCGACTCTGGCAAAGACAAAGGCCGCAGGTCGGGGACCTGCGGCCTTGGAAAACAGTCAGGGAATCGCGGCTCAGCCGAGCGCCTTGAGCAGGCGCTCGACTTCCGCGCGCTTGGCCTGGAGGTCGGCGAGCTGCTTCCTCGCGCCTTCGAGGACGGCCGGCGGGGCCTTGCTGGTGAACGCGGTGTTCTCCAACCGGGCCTCGGTGCCGGCGATGAGCTGGTTCAGCTTCTCCAGCTCCTTCGCCATCTTCGCCTTCTCGGCACCGGCGTCGACGCTGGCTCCGAGATCGAGATACAGCGTGCCGAGCGGCGTGACCGTGGCCGACATCGCGGGCTCGGTCGTCGTGCGCGTGAGCTCGGCGGCGCCGACCATGCGGACGATCTTCGCCGAGGCGCGCTCGAGCACGGACCACGAGGCGTCGGTGGTGAGGAAGACCAGCTTCACGTCGCGTCGCTGCGCGGCGGCCTTGTCGGCCTTCAGTGTGCGGGCGAGTTGCACGACCTTCTTGAGCTGCTCGACGGCGGCGGTGGCCGCGGCGTCGATCGTCA
>DAOOFR010000249.1:0-4109 GCA_035415285.1 Opitutaceae bacterium | reverse complement strand
TCGTAGCGCGCCAGGGCGCTGCCCAGCCGCGACGCGTCGGCCGTCACCTGCGCGAACAGGGTGTCGGCCAGCGCCAGTTCGGCGAGCGGCGCGTCGCGGTGCGCGGGGAAGCGGTTGAGGACCGACTCGTAGATCACCTGCGCCGGCCCGAGCTGGTTGAGTTTGCGCAACAGGTCGCCCTGCTTGAGCTGCGCGTAGAAGACCAGTTCGTTGCGGGGGAACCGCTCGACCAGGTCGTGCAGGATGCGAAAAGCCTCCTCGTAATGTTTATCCTCGCCGCGCCGCTCCGCGTTGCCGGCCGCCTCGTAGAGCGCGTAGGCGGCGTACGGACTGTCCTCGTACCGTTCGGCCAGCTCAATGAGCAACTGCTGCGCCTCCACCGTCTGGCCGCGGTCGGCGAGGAACTTCGCCTGAATGATGAACGAATACACCGCCGGATCGCTGCCCGGAAACGCCCCACGCAGCGCCTCCAGCTCCGCCATGCCCTCCGGCTCGCGCCCGAGCGCGAGCAAGGCCTGCGCCCGCACCAGCCGCGCCGTGCCCGCCGCCTCCTGTCGCAGCGCCGCCGGCACTGCCGGGTTCGCCTCCGCGGCCGGTCCGGCCAGCAGCCGGTCGACCAGCCCGAGCGTCTCCGCCGGCTTGCCGGCCTCCAGCGAGAGCTTCGCCTGCAGCCAGGCCAGCCGCAACCGCAGCTCCGGCGCCGCCGCCGCGAAAGCCTCCGCCGCCAGCACCCGGTTGAGCCGCTCGTAGGCGCGCCCGGTCTGCCCGCGTACCTGCAGCGTCCGCACCGTGTTCCACTCCGCCTGCCAGCGGTTCGCCGCGTCGAACGCCGGGTCCGTCGCCAGCCGGTCGAGCGTCTGCACCGCCTCCTCGAGCTGCGCGGGCTGATCGGCGCGCAACAGCGAAAGCACCTGCTGGTACATCAGTGCGCCGCGGTTCGCGCCCGGCGGCAGTGCGGGCTCCGCCAGCGCCCGCGCATAGGCGCTGGCCGCATTGCGATAGTCCGTCGCCCGGAAATAGGACTCGGCCAACAGCACGGTGAACGGCCCGCGCCGCGCATCCAGCCCGAGCTCGCCCTGCAGGTTCACGATCGACTCGGTCGCCGTGCGGTAGCGACGCAGCTCCCACGCCACCGAGACCAGCACGTTGCGCGCCGGCACGCGGCCCGGCGAGCCCGGGAAATTCGCCAGCAACGCTCCCGCGTCGGCCTCGGCGCGCTCGTATTCCTGCTGCGCGAGCGCCAGCCGCGCCCGATACAGCAGCAGATCGTCGAGGATCCTCGGCGCGGGTTGCAGCGCGATCTGCGCGTCCAGCTCCCGGCGGAACGCCGCGCGCGCCTCCTCGTCCGTGGCGGCCTGCGCGAGCAACTGCAGCGCGAGGCGCTGCATCTCCGGCTGCGGTGAACCGGCGAACAGCTGGCGCAGGGCGTTGCGGCCCAGCGCGCTGTCGGGCCCCGAGATCAGCGCCAGCAGCAGCCGCAGCCGGTCCGCCGCCTCGCGCTCGCTCGCGGGCACCGCCGCCAACTGTCGCTGCAGCACCGTCTGCGCCTCGCCCTTGCGTCCGAGCAAATCGAGCACGACGGCCTGCTGCCCCGCGGCCGTGAAGCCCACCGGCCGCCCCTGGAACTGGTCGATCTGCCGTTGCAGCACCTGCACCTGCTCCGGCGTCGCCTGCCCGTACAGCAGCTGCGCGCGCTCCCGCGCCAACAACAGTTGCACCCGGGCCAGCTCCGAGACCGCCCGGCCCTCCGCCTGGCCGTAGGCGACCTGCGCCCGGTCGAACTGCCCGCGCGACTCCGCCAACATCGCCTGCGCCACATGCACCCAGCCCGCCTCCTCGGCCGGCACCTCCTCGGGCCGCAGGCCCTCGACCAAGGGCGCGGCCGCGGCGCCGTCGCGGCGTTGCAGCGCGATCAACGCCCGGCGCAACCGCGTCTGCGGTGCCAGCAGATCGGCCCCGCGGCCAAGCGCGGCCTCCGCCGCCTCGATCCGCCCCGCCGCCAGCTCGACCATCGTCAAGCCCAGCGCCGCCCGACTGCGCACCGCCGCCGTCACATCGTCGCGGGCCAGCAGGCGCTCGTACGATGCTCGCGCCGCCGTGACAAAACCGAGCTCCGCGGCGTGCTGCGCGGCGGCGAGATCGAGCAGGACTTCGCCCGCGCTCTGCCCGGCGGCGTCGATCGAGATCGTCAACGGCGCCGGCGCCAGTGCGGCGTTCTGCGCCCGCACCGCACCCGCGGCCAGGGCCGCGCCGCACAAAAACCGCAGAGAAAGGGAAACGCGTCGCATCGCGATCATCGTCGCGACCATGCCCCCCGCCCCCGTCGCTGGCAAGAGCCGGCACCGGGGTTCCCTCACGCGCCGCGCTCCCGGCACGGACCACCCCGCCCCGGCGCTGGAGCAACGCCGCCGCCCGCCCCTGGCCCGGCGGCGCCGCACTCCGGAGCGCCACCGGGGCGAGCGGAGGCCATCGGCAGCGCTCGCCTCGAGGTCCGCTCCTCAGAGCGTGACCACGTCGCCGAAGTTTGGACGCTCGGCCTGGAGCTTGAAGCGCGCGGCGATCTTCGCGGCGAGCGGGCCGCGGCCCTTCTCGTCCTCGCCGTGGGTCAGCACGACCCGCGGCCGGTGCGGCGCGAGGCAGCCGAGCCAGTCGAGCAGATCCGTCTGCCCGGCATGGGCGCTGAAGCCGCCGAGGCCGCGCACTGTCGCCGCCACCCGGATGCGGTCGCCGAAGATCTGCACCTGGCGCGCGCCCTCCAGCAGCCGGCGGCCGAGCGACTCCGGCGACTGGTAGCCGACGATCAGGACGACGGTCCCGGGATGCGCGAGGTTGTGCCGCAGGTGGTGGACGATGCGCCCGGCGTTGCACATGCCCGCGCCGGCGAGGATCAGGCACGGGCCGGGCTGCCCGTTGAGCGCCTGCGATTCCGGCGCGGAGACAGTCGTGCGCACGCTCTCGAGGTGCTTCAGGAAACGCCCGCTCCCGGCGGCGCGGCGCTGCATCTCCTCGTCGAACAACTCGGGATGTTTCGCATAGAGGCGCGTGGCCTCGATCGCCATCGGGCTGTCGAGGAAGACCGGGAACGGCCGGACCGCGCCGGACTCGAACAGCTCGGAGAGGTGATAGAGGATCTGCTGCGCGCGGCCCACCGCGAAGGTCGGCACGAGGATCTTGCCGCCACGCTCGGCGGCGTGGACGACGAGTGCGCGGAACTCCTTCACCGTGTCGGCGAGCGAGCGGTGGTCGCGGTCGCCGTAAGTCGTCTCCAAGAAAACAAGATCAGCGCGATCGGTGATGCATGCCGAGTCGCGCAGGATCGGGGCGTTGCGCGGACCGAGGTCGCCGGAGAACACGACCACGCGGCCCGTGCCGCCGTCATCGATCCGCAGCTCGATGCTGGCGGAGCCGAGAGTGTGGCCGGCCTCGTACGGGCGCACCGCCACGCCGGGAGCGACCGCGTTGTCCTTTCCATAGGCAAGTGGGCGGAAACAGGCCGCGATCGCAGCGACGTGGGTTTCGTCAAAGAGCGGCTTGACCGGCGGCATGCCAGCGCGGGCACGGTGGCGGTTGGTGCGGATGGCATCCTGCGCCTGGAGACGAGCGGCATCGTCGAGGATGAGCCGGGCGAGCTCCAGCGTGGCGGGGGTGCCCCAGACTGCGCCGCGGTAGCCGCGCTGGGCGAGCAGCGGCAGGCGGCCCACGTGATCAAGGTGCGCATGGGTGAGCACCACGGCGTCGAGCGTCGCCGGCACGAGTTCGCGCGGCACGTTGTTGATCGAGCCGGCAAGCGTGCGGCCCTGAAACATGCCGAAATCGACGAGCACGCGCGCCTGCGCCGTCTGCACGAGGTACGCCGAGCCGGTCACTTCGCCCGCGGCGCCGAGGAGGGTGATTTGCATCGGGCCGAAGAGATATGGCCACCAACGCGCGGCGACAAGCCCGCGGCGCACGGCTCAGTCACGGTTTTCCGCTATGGACATCGACTCCGGGGTGGGACTGCAGAAATGCGTGCGCTTCTTCCCTGGGCGCGAAGTTCCATGGAAACAGATGACGGCTAGCAGCCTGTCGGACTTCGCCGACAGGCTGCTAAACCAACGGGCTGCGCCCGT
>DAOOFR010000248.1:0-4147 GCA_035415285.1 Opitutaceae bacterium | reverse complement strand
ACACCTCGAACGTCTTCGCGATCCTCGGGCTGCGCTCGCTCTACTTCGCCCTCGCGGGGATGATGGACAAGTTCCACTACCTCAAGACGGGGTTGGGCGTGGTGCTGAGCTTCGTGGGCGTGAAAATGCTGCTCGCCCACACCGCCTACAAGATCGACACGGTGCTCTCCCTCGGGGTGATCGTGGCGATCCTCACGACCGCGGTCGTCGTCTCGCTCCTGCGCCCGCGGAAGGTGGAACCCGCCGCCGCTCCGCGCGTCTGAACCGCCGCTTTTCCCAACCCTCCACTCCAACCACCCATGACTACCCAACTCACACGTCTTCCCCCGGCTTTGGAGCGCCATCTGGCCTCCAGTCGCCGCGCCGGCCTGGCCGGCGTGGGCCGTTTCATCGAACAGGGCGCCGAGCTGGTCTCGGCCGAGGCGCTCACGATGCTGCGCGAGCAGCGGCTTTCCCTGCAGTTGCGCATCGCCGCGCTGGGCGAATCCGAACGGCTGCGCGGCCGGCTCGAGCTGCTCGCCGCGGTCTTCGACGAGGCCGCCGCCGGCACGCCGATCGCGCCGCAGGCCTTGCGCGAGATCGCCTTCTCGCTGCTCTATTTCATGCGCAACGCCGACCGCATCCCGGACGCCGTGCCGCAGATCGGGTTGCTCGACGACGCCGTCATCGCCCAGTTCGTTCTGCAGCGTCAGGCCGCCGCCGTCGGCGTGTGGGCCCGGCGCCGCGGCTGGGCGCTGCCGGCCGAGGCGGCGTGAGCGGCGCGTTCTGTCGGCTGGCCCGAAATGATCTCGGATGGAGGGCCGGTCCCGGTTCGCCTGCGGCGCCGCCTCTGGCGGGTAAACTCTCCGCGCGCCATCCGCTTCGGCTCGTGCCCGCGGCGACCGGTCGGAGACCGGTTCTATGGGTTCTCTGCATGGCGGGCGTAAACCCCGCCCCATCACCGGAGTTGCTCTGTGTGGCCGCGAACGCTCGCGCATGAGTCGCGCTGCTAGCGTGCCTGCTGGCGTGTTTCCGATTGCCCGGCACGGCCGACGGCTCACATACTCCACTCACCCATGGATCGCACCGAATCTCTTCCCACGCCGCGCCCGCTCTGGCCCGGGCTGGTGTTCTGGCTGCTCGCGTGTTTCGCGGCGCCGGTGTCGGCCTCGTGGGCGCGGCCCGACGCCTGGTATGCCGCGCTGGTGAAGCCGGCCTGGAACCCGCCGGGCTGGGTCTTCGGTCCGGTCTGGACGACGCTCTACCTCCTCATGGGCACCGCGGCGTGGCTGGTCTGGCGCCGCGGCGGCTGGGGGGCGCAACGGCGTCCGCTCAGCTGGTTCGCCGCGCAGCTCGCGCTCAACGCGCTCTGGACGCCGCTCTTCTTCGGCTTCCACCGGATCGACCTCGCGCTGCTGGAGATCGTCGTGCTCTGGGCCGCCATCGTGGCGACCATCGTCGCCTTCGCGCGCACGAGCCGCGCCGCCGCGTGGCTGCTCGCGCCGTACCTGGCCTGGGTTTCGTTCGCCACCTTCCTCACCTTCACCCTCTGGAGACTCAACTCATGACTACTCAGCTCCGTTTCGTCGCCCCGCTCCTTTGTCTTCTGTTCGGACTAGGCGCCGTGGGTGCCTTGGCCCAGCCGGTCGCTCGCGGCGGCGGCCTCGAGCTGACCGCGCGCTACAGCCATACCGCGGGCTCCGACCTCGACGCCGGTCCGGCGGCCGAGGTCGGCGTGGACTCCCTCAGCCTCGGGTTGCGCGGCCGGTCGCCGCTCGCCGAACGCACGCAGCTGCTCTACGGCCTCGAGTGGACCCGGCACGAACTGGACCTCGCGGGCACGACCTGGCTGCCCGAAGCGCTCGCCTCGCTGGCGGCGCCGTTGGGTGTGGCGCACACGTTCGACGACAAGTGGAGGCTGCTCGTCACCGCGACGCCCCGCCTTGCCGGTACCGACGGCGACCTTTCCTCCGCGCGCTTCGACCTGCCGGTGCTGGCACTGGCCAGCTACGTGCAGAGCCCGGAGCTGACCTGGAGCTTCGGCCTGCGCTACGGCGCGCGGTCGGACATCGCGGTGCTGCCGATCGCGGGCGTCGCGTGGCAGTTCGCCCCGGAGTGGGAGCTCAAGGTCGGCTGGCCCGAATCCGGCGTGAGCTGGCGCGCGACCGAACAACTCACCCTGCGGGCGGTGGCGACGATCAACGGCGGCGACTATCGCCTCGCCGACGATCCTCGTGCGCTCGCGGAGCGCCTCGGTCCGTCGCTGGCGGATACTTGGCTGGAATATCGCGAGATCCGCGTGGGCCTCGCGGCCGAGTACGCGTTCGGTCGCGCGCTCAGCGTGCGAGCGGAGCTCGGGCGGGTGGTCGACCAACGTTTCGAGTACATCGACCGCGACGTGAAGCTGAATGGCGAGAGCCCGCTCTACTTCGGCGCCAGCGTGGTCGGCCGGTTCTGAGCAACCATGCAATCGGCGCGGATATCGCTCTGCCGTGCCGGTACTTCCGGTTGTAGGGTGCGAGCCCGCTCGCACCGTCTGTTTGTCGCTCTTGCCAAGCGGTGCGAGCAAGCTCGCACCCTACGCGGCATGCCTGGATGAGTGACGGATCGTGCGGCCGGCCGCGGCGCCTCGCGCTCGCCCGAGCGGAGCGCAAGCGCCGGGACCTGGGCTCAGCGTTGCCGCGGCGCCTCGCCGCGGTGGCGGTCGGCGCGCGGTGCCGGCCTCGCGGCGCCGTCCGGCTGCGGGGCGCGACTGGCGGCCTCGGTCTCGAGGTCGAACTCGACGCCGGCGCGGCGCAGCTCGGTCTCGACCGGCTGCACGAACAGCGCATCCAGATGTTCGAGTCGGAAGGTGACATCGAGCGCGTCGGTGTCGCGGAGGTAGGCCACGGCATCGGCGAATTCCATGAGTTCCTCGTCGGTGAAATGCTCCTCGAGCACCGACTGGCTGCCCTCCAGCGCGGTGAGCGAAGCCCAGAAACGGTCCTCGGCGGCGTCGGGCTGGCGCAGTTGCACGTGGCCGCCGAGGCGGCCGCGGCGCACGCGCTCGGCGAGGCGCCGCAGCGTGAGGAAAGCCTGGGCCAGATTGGCCAGCCGGGCTTGTTGGAGAATGACGCGGTGGGAGTCGAGAAGCTTGGAGATTTTCACGGGAGGAGAATTCCTAACTGGTTGACCTGCACTCATGGTTTCCCCCGGAGGGCCGTGGCGCGCTGCGCGGGGCGAAGCGGCTCACATGCTCCCGGGGCCTGGCTTTGGCGTCGGCGTTCGGACCTCGGTGCGCGGGAGAAGGGCGCGCGCTGCGGATGCAGTGGCGAGGCACGGACACGGACACCGCGATGCGGCTACCTGATCGATTCAGTCTTCTGGCAACGACCTCTGACGAAGTACTCTTGCGCAAAACCCCGGCCGATTCTCAGGCGCGGGAGCTACTCACAGTCTTCAGACCTGATCTGACAAACCGGACAACTGAACTGCGGATCGGACGGCGGGAGGCTCCACGAGATCCGGCCGGGCGCAAGCCCGCAGTTCGGCATGAGTGGAATCGATCGATCGAGACCGGTGGCCCGCACGATTCCGGGTCCGAACTCGCGCGCGAGGCGTGTGGCCACGAACCGATGACTGGGCCGGCTCAAGAAGCCTGTTCCCCGGCGTCTTCGGGTGGGAGCGGCTGGTCCGGTTCGGCTCTCCATCTCCGGCGCAGGCCCGCCAGGCGCAGCTGCAGCGCTTTCATCTCCCGCTCCACGGACTCGAGCTCATCCTCCACGGTCGGGGCGGCGGTCGCTCCGGCCTGCTGCGCCCGGTCGCGTTCGGCGATCTCGGCGTGCATTTCCGCCATGCTGTTCATGATGATGCCGATGAAAAGATTCAGGATGATCATCGTGCCGAACACGATGAAGGTCCCGAAATAGAGCGCGACTTTCACGGCCGGCACATGCGCCGTCTGGGCGAAGTAGAGGTCGCCCCAGTTGTCGAGCGTCACGATGCGGAACAGCGTGAGCAGCGCGGTGCCGAGCGAGCCGAAATGGGCCGGATCGGTGCGGCCGAACAATTGCACGCCGGCGACCGCGTAGATGTAGAACAACGCGAGCAGCAGGCTCACGTAGCCCATCGCCGAGAGGCTCTTGAGCAGCGCGCCCACGAGCAGCTGCAGCTTGGGCAGGGCGCTGAC
>DAOOFR010000247.1:0-4286 GCA_035415285.1 Opitutaceae bacterium | reverse complement strand
TGCCGCATAGGAAAACCGTGCAAAAAGGAGACGCTTCTGAGAGATAGCTGTGCAATGATGGCGAGCACGCCGATCATCTCGATCATGGTAAAGCCGGCTGTGCGCCGGGAGGAATGCACATGCATGTGGGTATTCATGGGGTAAGAGCGTGGGGATAATCGGCCGCTTCCGTAGGGACTTGATGCCCAGATTCTCATTTTCTCGGACCCGAAGCGGGTCGCGCGGTGGGCGCGGCGGGACAACAGGCGGTTCGCCGGGTGTCCCGGCTTCCGCCGGCCCCGGGAGCGCGCGCCATGCAGGACCATTCGCGACTCGGCCCCATCGCGGGTCCGTCCCCCCGCCGCCCTCACGCGGCGGCGAGCGGCAAACGCCGGGGAGATGAGGTCGTCTCCCTATCCCCCCCCGCCCGGCGCGAGCAGCGGGAGGCGTACCTCCGCGCCTGCGACGGCCAACCGCGGCTCCCCCGCCGCTCGGCCGCCGCAGGGGCCCACGCCTCCTGAATTGACCGCGGGCACCCGGGGCCGTTTCATCCCGCCTCATGCACAAACCGCCCACCCGCTCCGGTGTGAAATTCAAGCGCATCATCCTCAAGCTCAGCGGCGAGGTCCTCCGCGGCAAAAAGGCCGGCGGCGACCCGATCGACCCCACCACCCTCACCCAGATCTGCCAGCAGGTGAAGGAAGTCCGCGACCTGGGCGTCCAGGTCTGCGTCGTCATCGGCGGCGGCAACATCTTCCGCGGTCTCCAGGGGGAGAAGCGCGGGGTCGATCGCACCACCGGCGACTACATGGGCATGCTCGCCACCGTGATCAACGGCCTGGCCATCATGGACTGCCTCGAGGGCCTCGGCGTGAACGTCCGTGTCCAGAGTTCCATTCCGATGAACCAGGTCGCCGAGCCGTTCATCCTGCGCCGCGCCACCCGCCACCTTGAGAAAGGCCGCGTGGTCGTCTTCGTCGCTGGCACGGGCAACCCCTATTTCTCCACCGACACCTCCGCCGCCCTGCGCGCGAGCGAGGTCGGCGCCGACATCGTCATGAAGGCCACCAAGGTCGACGGCATCTACGACAAGGACCCGATGAAGTTCCCGGACGCCGTCCGCTACGACGAGATCACCTACGTCGACGCCCTGCGGCAGCGTCTCAACGTCATGGACGCCACCGCCTTCTCCCTCTGCCAGGAGAACAACATCCCGATCCTTGTCTTCAACCTCAACGACCCCGGCGCCATCCGCCGCGCGCTCATGGGCGAGAAGGTCGGCACGCTCGTGCACGCGTGAGAGCCGCGCCGCTCCCGCCGGTCTCGTCCCGCCCGCCCTCGCCGCCCGGCACTCGCCGCTCGACTTTTTTCCGCCCCCCTCTTGCCTCAAGACCCTAGATACTAACCTCCTCCGCATATGGCTGATCATCCGCTTCTCAAAGACTGCATCGCCAAGATGCAGAAGAACCTCGACCACACCATCCACGAACTCGGCGGCATCAACACCGGCAAGGCTAGCCCAGCCATGGTCGAAGGCATCATGGTCGAAGCCTACGGCAGTACCGTGCGCATCAAGGAGTGCGCCGCCATCCACACGCCCGATCCCCGCATGATCTCCGTGCAGCCGTGGGACAAGTCCCTGCTCAAGCCCATCGAGAAGGCGATCCAGATGGCCAACATCGGCATCAACCCTGTCATCGACGGCCCCGCCGTCCGCCTCCCGCTCCCCGAGATGAGCAAGGAGCGCCGCCAGGAACTCACCAAGGTCGCCCATCGCCTCGCCGAGGAAGGCCGGGTCGCCATCCGCAACACCCGCCGCGACGGTGTCGACGCCGTCAAGAAGGCGCTCAAGGAGAGCAAGATCTCCGAGGACGACGCCAAGAAGCTCGAGAAGGACGTCCAGACCCACACCGACGCCCTCATCAAGCAGATCGGCGAGCACCTCGCCAAGAAGGAGCAGGAGCTCTTGAAAGTCTGATCGATACCGAAAAGTGGAGACCGGATGGCGGAAACGAAAGCAAACCTTCCAGCTCCAGTGCTCGTCTGGCCTGACTTCGGTCAGGCCTTTTTGTTATCCGCCCCAGGGCTCGCCCTCTCCCGTAGCGACGTTCGTGAGAACGTCGATTCCGCCGCCGCCCCGCCAGCGAGCACCGGCTGAACCGTAGCGACGGCCGTGAGTCCGTCGACCCGCGCCCCTCCCATTTTCCGTCTTCATTTTTCCGGCTTCCGCCTTCACCGTTCCGCCTCCCGCCATGCCGTCCCACCTCTCCCGTCCGCCCCGTCGCATCGTCGTCAAGCTCGGCACCGGTGTCATCACCTCCGGCATCGGCCAACTCGACGAGCCCCGGTTGGCTGCGCTCGCCGCGCAGATCACCGCGCTGCGCGCCAAGGGCTCCGAGGTCATCGTGGTCTCCTCCGGTGCGGTCGGGCTCGGCATGGGGCGCCTCCAGCTCGAGAAGAAGCCGAAGGTCATCGCCAAGAAACAGGCCTGCGCCGCCGTCGGCCAGAGCCTGCTCATGCAGACGTGGCAACGCGCCTTCGACCCGCACCGGCTCACCGTCGCCCAGGTGCTCCTCACCCACGAGGACCTGCGCGTACGCGACCGCCACCTCGGCGTGAAGGAGACGCTGCGCCAGCTCGTGGCCTACGGCACCATCCCTGTCATCAACGAGAACGACACCGTCAGCGCCACCGAGATCAAGGTGGGCGACAACGACACGCTCTCCGCCATGGTCGCCGGCCTCGTCGAAGCCGACTACCTCGTCATCCTCTCCACCGCGCCCGGGCTGATCGACATGAAGGGCACCGGCCGCATCCTGCCCGTCGTCGAAAAGATCACACCGGCGATCGAGGCCATGGCCGGCGGCACCACCAGCGAGACCGCCACCGGCGGCATGATCACCAAGATCACCGCGGCCAAGCTCGCCACGCGCTCCGGCTGCGGCGTGTTCATCGCCAGCGGCGCCGAGCCCGACATCCTCCCGCGCCTCATCTCCGGCCGCGGCCCGGGCACCTTCTTCGTCCCCAGCGGCCTGCCGCTCGAATCGCGCAAGCTCTGGCTCGCCTACTTCCAGCGCCCGCACGGCACGATCACCATCAAGGCCGACGCCGTGCCCGTCCTGCGCGAGAAAGGCGGCAGCCTGCTCGCCGTCGGCGTGACCGGTGCCAGCGGCACCTTCGTCGCCGGCGAGGTCGTCAACATCGCCGGGCCCGACGGCGCACTCATCGCCCGCGGCGAGACCGCCTACGGCAGCCACCAGATCCCGGCGCTCGCCGGCAAGCACAGCACCGAGGTCCGCGCGCTCTTCCCGAGCCGCAAGCACCTCGAGATCGTCCACCGCAACGACATGGTGCTGTTGTAGCGGCGGGCTGGGACCGCTCCGTCACCCACCGGCCATCACCGGCTGGAATCCGGCGGCCGCGAGGATCTTCGCGACTTCGGCGCGTTTGTCGCCCTGGATCTCGATCGCGCCGTCCTTGACCGTGCCGCCGGCGCCGCAGGCCTTCTGCATCCGCTTCGCGAGCTCCTCCTTCTCCGGGAGCCCGATACCGACGAAGCCGGAGACCGTCGTCACCGTCTTGCCCCCGCGCCCGCCCTTCTCGCGGCGGATCTCCACCCGGCCCCGGTTCTGCTGCGGCACCGCGGACGGGCGTGCACGCGGGACGGTTGAGGCCCCTCCGGCGGTAGGCGTTGAAGTATGCTGCGGCAGCCCCTCGGCGCGAAGGGCGCCGAACGGATTCTGGCCCAGCGGGGAACCGGAGCCGTCGGTGGCGATACGGGACGTTTTGCTCATGGTTGCAGCCCGCACGATCATGATTCCCCCCGCTCTGCCAACCCCAATGCTGCGCCGCCCCGGCCGCCCGGGCGGCGCTATTAGGCCGGAGCCCGCGCGGGCTCGCCGCCATGAGGCGGACTTCAAAACGCGGACACAGCGCCATCCGCCGTTGAGCAACCGGTCCGTCCCCGCGATAGTGCGCTCGCCATGAAACCTCCGCGCGCCGTCCGTCCCCACCCCGCGTCGAACCATCCCCGCCCCTCCGCCGCCCGTCCTCCGCTCCGCAGCCCGCCGCGCCCCGTCCACCGGTGACCGGCTACCGCCCACTGTCCACCGCCCACCGGCAACCGTCCCCGTCCCGCGCCTCGCCTCATGAGCTCCCCCTTCGCCACCCCGTACAACGCCGCTCTCCTCGACGACTACTACCAGCGTTGGCTCGCCAACCCGGCCGCCCTCGATGCCCAGTGGCGCGCCTTTTTCGAGGGCTTCAACCTCGCTGCCGCCGGCGCCGCCCCCCGCCCGCCGGCCACC
>DAOOFR010000246.1:0-4303 GCA_035415285.1 Opitutaceae bacterium | reverse complement strand
GAGGCCGGGCTCGCCGCCTCCAGCCGTTTCCAGAGCCCGAGCAGCTTCTGCGACTCGAACCGCACGCGCGTCTCCGGCGAGGCCCGCTCCAGCCGGTTGCGCGCCGCCACGAGCGCCTCGCGCCGCAGCCCGACCGTCTGCCGCAGCGCGGCGCCGAGCCGGTTGCCGAGGTCGTCGAGCCGCAACCACGCCTGCTCGACCTGCGCCGACGGCGCGAGCAGCCGCAGGTGGTTGCGCGCCGCCGCGAGCCGGTCGCCGGCGCGTTCCAGCGTGTCCGTCGCCAGCTCGTCGATCCGCCGGGCCGCCTGCGCCGCGCGGCCGGCGCCGTCGAGGAAGTCGCTGCTGATCAGCTCGGCCGCCGCGCTGGGCGTCTCGGCGCGCGCATCGGCCGCGAAGTCGCAGAGCGTGAAGTCGATCTCGTGGCCCACGGCGGAGATGATCGGAATCCGGCAGGCGGCGACCGCGCGCACCAGCGGCTCCTCGTTGAACGCCCACAGATCCTCCAAGCTCCCACCGCCGCGCCCGATCACGAGCAGATCGAAGCGCGGGCAGAGGACAGACGACTGAGGACCGACGACGGACTCAGCAGCGCGTTCCGTCGCAAATCCAAGATCCAGCTCCGCCGGCTCCGTTCGCTGCTTTTTCCGCCCGCGTCCCCCGGCCTTCGCTTCTCCGTCTTCCGTCCTCCGTCTTCCGTCCTCCGTCGTCTGGCTCGGCCGCTGCGCGAGTTCGAGCATCGCGACCATCTCGGCCGCGGCGCCTTCGCCCTGCACCTTCGCCGGCAGCACCACGAGGTGCCCGCGCCAGCCGCGGCGCTCGAGGATGCGGACGAAATCCTGCACCGCCGCGCCGGTGGGCGACGTGATGAAGCCGATCGTGCGCGGCATCGCCGGCAGCGGCACCTTGTTCTCCGGCGCGAACAACCCCTCGGCGGCGAGCCGCTGCTTGAGTTTCTCGAACTCCGCCTGGAGCCGCCCCGCGCCGTCCTCGACCACCGCGCGCACGATGAGCTGATACTGCCCGCGCACCTCGTACACGCTCACCTGCCCGAAGGCGGCGAGCTGCTGGCCGTCGCGCAGCTGCACGCGGGAGCGCGCCGCGTCGCCACGGAACATCACCGCCGCGATCTGCGCGCGCTCGTCCTTGAGCGTGAAATAACAGTGGCCGCTCGCCTGCACGCGCAGGTTCGAGACCTCGCCGCGTACCCACAGTTCGGGGAAGGCGCCCTCGAGCAGGTCCTTGATGCGGCCCGTCAGTTCCCCGACGGTGAGCGCCGCGGCGGCGGCGTTGTCAGGCGGCACCGGCATCGCGCTTGGCGAAACGTTTGCGGAGCAGTTGCACGGCGGCCACGGCGACCACCAGCACCATCAGACCGAGGAACGCGAGGCCGCCTTTGCCGCTCATCAGCGCCTTGCCGAACACGATGTACGCCGAGCCCAACAGGCCCTGCACGGCGATCGAGACCCACATGTAGGTGCGGAACCGCACGCCCGACAGGCCGAGAAGGTAGCTCTGGAGGAAAAGCGGCGGGCCTGGCGTCACGCGGGTGAGCACCGTCACCGTCATCTCGTTCTCCGGCCGCACCTGCGGCACACGATAATTCGTGCGCGACAGGACCCATTCCACCGCCGGCCGGAGCGCCCGATGCGCCAGCCAGAAGCAGAACGAGAAATGCACGGAGTTGGCCAGCAGCGCCGCGGCGAGCACGCCCGGCATCGTCATCTGCGCCGCGAACGCCTCGCCGGCGGTCAGGTAGTAGGGCGAGATCGGGAATCCGAACGCCGGAAACACCGCCATCGAGCCGAAGAACGCCCATGGGCCGGCCTCGCGCACCACGGCAAACACCCGGTCGATCAGCCCGCGCACATCCACGCCGCGCAGCAGCAGCACGACCAGCACGATGCCCGCCACGGCGACCAGGCCGAGCTTCACCAGCAGACCCACGGGCACTTTGGCCGGAGACGACGACATGGCGCCACTCCGCCGTCGCGCCGCGCCACCGTCAACGCGGTTTCTGGACCCCGTGGCACGGGTCTCCCGACCCGTGTTCCCGCGTCGCCCACCGGCAACCGTCCACCGTCCACCGGCTCACCGCCCACCGGCAACCGCCCACCGGCAACCGTCTCACCGTTTTCCCTCTTCCCCAACTCCGTCCCCGCGCTCACGCTCCCCCTCCGCTCGCATGCACCCCCGCCTCTCCGAACTCTTCGCCACCCGTTTCGGCCACTCCCCGGCTTCCGTCGACGAACTCCGCGCCCACGGTTCCGACCGCAAGCTCTACCGCCTGCGCGACGCCGCCGGCCACACCGCCATCGGCGTCGAGAACCCCGACCTCGGCGAGAACGCCGCCTTCATCAGCTTCTCCCGCCACTTCCGCTCCCAGCGCCTGCCCGTGCCCGAGATCTACGCCGATGACCGCGCCGCGGGCGTCTACCTTGAGGAGGACCTCGGCGACACCACGCTCTTCGACTTCCTCCAGCGCGAGCGCGGCTCGTCCGCCGAGGTGCCGCCCGCCGTCGCCGCCGTCTACGAGGAGGCCGTGCGCCTGCTGCCCGTCCTGCAGACCAAGGCCGGCCGCGGCCTCGACTACAGCCTGTGCTACCCGCGCGGCGCCTTCGACCGGCGCTCGATGATGTGGGATCTCAACTACTTCAAGTACTACTTCCTCAAGCTCGCCCAGGTCCCCTTCCCCGAGCAGCAGCTCGAGAACGACTTCGACACCCTCTGCACCTTCCTGCTCGAGGCCGGCCAGGCGCAGTTCCTCTACCGCGATTTCCAGTCGCGCAACATCATGGTGCGCGACGGCAAGCCGTGGTTCATCGACTACCAGGGCGGCCGCCGCGGCGCGCTCCACTACGACCTCGCCTCGCTCCTGCTCGACGCCAAGGCCAACCTGCCCTTCGCCTTCCGCGACCACCTCAAGACGGTCTACCTCGCCGCCGCCGCGCCGCTGGCCGAGATCGACCACGCGCGTTTCGATGAGTTCTTCCGCGGCTTCTCGCTCATCCGCATCCTGCAGGCGATGGGCGCCTACGGCTTCCGCGGCTTCTACGAGCGCAAGGAGCACTTCCTCCAGAGCGTGCCGTATGCGATCCGCAACCTCGAGCACCTCCTCCAGCAGGGCGAACTCCCCGTCCCGCTGCCCGCCCTCTCCGCCGCGCTCCAGCAGATCGTGCGCTCCACCCGCCTGCGCGAGATCGCCCAGGTCCCGCTCACCCTCACGCTCGGCATCACCAGTTTCTCCTACAAGCACGGCTACCCGCACGACGACTCCGGCCACGGCGGCGGCTTCGTCTTCGACTGCCGCTCGCTCCCCAATCCCGGCCGCGAGGCGGCGTTCGCCCCGCTCACCGGCCTCGACGCCCCCGTCGCCGACTGGCTGCGCGGCCACGACGAGGTCGCGCGCTTCGTCACGCAGACCCTGCTCCTGCTCGAGCCGGTGCTCGCCGCGTACCAGAAACGTAACTTCACGCGGCTCTCCGTCGCCTTCGGCTGCACCGGCGGCCGCCACCGCAGCGTCTACTGCGCCGAGGAACTCGCCCGCCAGCTCCGCGCCCGCGGCGGCGTCGCCGTCGAGGTGAGCCACCGCGAGCAGCCGGGCTGGGCGACAAAATCGTGAAAACACCCCGGGGACCTGCGCGTCCCCGCGTTTCGCCTAGTCTTCGCCCCCGGCGGACGCATCCATGGCGTCCCTCCAACCGATGAAAGCGATGGTCTTCGCCGCCGGCCGCGGCACCCGGCTCAAACCCCTCACCGACACCCGCCCCAAGGCGCTGGTCGAGGTCGGCGGGGTCACGCTCCTCGAGCACACGCTCCGCCGCCTCGCCGCCGCCGGCGTGGCCGAGGTGATCATCAACCTCCACCACTGCGGCGAGCAGATCCCCGCCTTCGTCGAGAAGCACGGGGGTTTCGGGCTGCGCCACGTCGAATACTCCCCCGAGCCCGAGCTGCTCGACACCGGCGGCGGCCTCAAGGAGGCCTCCTGGTTTTTCAACGACAGCCGCCCCTTCCTCGTCCACAACGTCGACGTCCTCAGCGACCTCGATCTGCGCGCCCTCGCCAACGAGCACCAGCGCACCGGCGCGCTCGCCACCCTCGCCGCGATGCCCCGCCCCACCGCGCGCCCCCTCTTCTTCGACACCGCCAACCGCCTCGTCGGTCGCCGCTCCCCCACCACCGGCGACACCTTCGTCCGCGCCCCCCAGGGCGAGGCCGTGCCGCTCGGCTTCTGCGGCATCCAGATGGTCTCGCCGGCGCTCTTCCCGAAGCTGACCGAGTCCGGCGTCTTCGCCATCGTCCCCAG
>DAOOFR010000245.1:0-4316 GCA_035415285.1 Opitutaceae bacterium | reverse complement strand
AGGGCGAGCAGCACGGTGGTCTTGCCGCTGCCGTTGGGCCCGATGATGAGGTTGAACGGGCCGAGCTCAATCCGCGCCGCGCGCAGGATCTTGAAGTTCGTGAATTCGATGGAGGCGATCACGGTGCCGGCACTATGCGTGGCCGTTTCCCCGCGGGCAACTGCGCGGTTCACCGAAATGCGCCACCAGGCCGGCGCGAGCCGCCCCTCGCCGCGAAGATCACGACTCGTACCGGAACGCCTCGATCCGAGGCACCCACGCCCGCAGCGCCTTCAGCCTGGCCGGCAGGCGGTTGATCCCGCGATAGGTCAGGTTGCCCACGATCCCATACAGGGCGAAGTCGGCGTACGCCGGCGCCGCCCCGAACAGGAACGGATGCGTCTGCAGCATCAGGTCGTAGGGCGTGAGCAATGCCTCGGCCTGCGCCCGCAGTTCCGGCGCTTGGCGCCGCCAGGCCTCGAGGCATCCGCGCCCGAACTTCCGCTCCTTGAAGCGCACGAAAAACATCCGCTCGCGGTCGTCCGTCACCGTGTCGCTGAACTTCGGATCCACGAGGCGGAACGTCGTGCCCTCGACCTCGTTCTCGAGGTGGGCCACCACGACGCGCTGCACGCCCTCGTGCTCCGCGGGGAACAGCCGCCCGCCGCCCCAGCGCCGATCGACGTGGCGGGCGACGTCCAGCGTGTCCGCGGCGCTCTCGTACACCACCGTCTTGCCGTCGACCAGCACCGGCACCTGGTGGTACCGGCCCTGCGTTAGCCGGAAGATCGGCGTACGGTCGCCATAGCTCACCTGCACGGTGCGGAAACGCACGCCCAGCGCACGCAGCGCCGCAGTGATCGGGATGCAGTAGGGACTGTGCTCGAGCTGGTGGACGACGACGGCCATGGTGCCGGCAGCATGGCGGCGACCGCCGCGCCGGCAATCCCGCGCACGCCGGCTCGCCTCCGCCGGGTTCCTGGCTTTGCTCCCGCTCGCGCCCGCCGATGCCCGACTCCGCGTCAGACCTCCCCGTGAATCCCGTCCCGCTGCCCATCACCGGGGAACTCGATCTGCACACCTTCCGCCCGGCGGAGGTGGGTGATCTGCTCGGCGACTACCTCGCCGCCTGCGCGGCCCGCGGTATCCGGACCGTGCGCATCATCCACGGCAAGGGCACCGGGGCGCTGCGCGAACGCGTGCACGCCTGGCTGCGCCGCTCCCCGCTGGTCGAATCCTTCGCCCTCTGCGACGAGTCCGCCGGCGGCTGGGGTGCCACCCGCGCGGTGCTCGCGACCGGCCGACACAAGTAGGCCCGCGGGGGATGCCGCGGGCCGGTTGGGAAAGGATTGGTGGCGGTCGCGTTCAGACTAGCGGCGGCTGCGCCGGCGCGGCCTCGCGCTTCAGGACCGCCGCGGCGATCAGCGACGCGATCAGCGCGATGAAGATGCTGCCGGGAACCGCCATGATCCCCTGAAAGATCGGGTTCAGGGTGATGTTCATCATCTTCTCGGCCATCGCGTACCCTTCGGCGGGCAGGTTCTTCGCCTGCATCTGCGCCATGGTGTTGGCCACCATCGCGTCCTTGAAACCCGGATTGATGACGAAGCCGTACACGATGGTGAAGACCATCGTGCCCAGCCCCTGCCACAGCCCGATCAGGCAGCCGCCGCCCACCCCGCGCCCGTAGCTCATCGCCTTGTCGGGCTGCGCCTCGCGCCACGCCCGCAGGCCCAGCACGAGCACCGCGGCGCCGAGCACGAAACCGAGCGCGCCGAGCGGCAGCGAAACCTTCAGGTCGTTCAGCAGGTGGATCTTCTCGCCGTGCAGTCCGAGGAAGAACAACACCAGTGTCTGGAGGGCCCCGAGCAATGCTCCGATCAATCCGTAGGTCGCGTAAATTTTCATGCGCCCCACCCCGTATCCGAAACCGCGGCCGCTGACAATCCCGCGGGGACGAACGGCGCGCCGGCCCCATGAGCGGAGGCCATTTTCCGGGATCGGACCAGGCACGCGCAGGTCCTCCCGACGCCGCAGTCCTCAGCCGCAGGCAGGTTTCTCCGGACACAGCCCCGAGATCAGCTCGCGCGCCCGCGCGCCCATCGCGCCGGGGATCGCCGCGCGGTTGGCAAGGTTGGCCTTGATGACATTCACCAACGCGCTGCCCACGACCACACCGTCGGCCGCCGCGCCCACCTCGCACACTTGCGCCGCCGTCGAGATGCCGAAGCCGACGACGACCGGCAGCGGCGTGTGCCGTTTGATCGCCGCGACCGCCTCCGGGATGTTGCCCGCCAATTTCGACTGCACGCCGGTCACACCCTCGCGCGACACGTAGTAGATGAAACCGGTCGCCGCCGCGGTGATCGCCGGCAGGCGCGACTCGGGCGTGGTCGGGGCGACGATGAAGACGGTCTTGATGTCGTTCGCCCGGCAAGCCGCCTGAACCTCGCCGGCCTCCTCGGGCGGGAGATCGAGTGTGAGCAGTCCGTCGACACCGGCCTCCTTCATCGCGCGCACGCTGGCCGCGACGCCGTTGGCAAAGACGAGGTTGTAGTAGGTGTAGAAGATGATCGGCACCTGGGAGAACTTCCGGATCTCGCGGACGAGTTCGAGGGTGCGCGTCGGCGTCATGCCCGACTCGAGCGCCCGCTGGGCGGCGAGCTGGTTGGTGAGGCCGTCGGCCAACGGGTCGGAGAACGGCACGCCGAGTTCGAGCACATCGACGCCGGCCTCAAGCGCGGCGCGGCACACGGCCAGCGAGGTGGCGAAGTCGGGATCGCCGGCACAGAGATAGGCGACAAAGGCGGCGCGGCCCTCACGGCGCGCCCGGGCGAAGGAGTCAGCGATGCGGTCCATGGCGTTTGCGTCCGGCATCACGCCCAAGCCCGGCCAAAAAAGCGAAACAAAAGGCACCCGGCCCGCAGTCGCCCTGCTGCGCCGCAACCAACTCCGGCTGCGCCCGCGGTCCGTCCAAGGGCGCGCCCGCGCGGAGCTTCGACCGTTTACCCTCACGGCCGTGAAGGTAAACGGTCGCGGGTGCGACGCGCACGGAAGCGCGACTCGCGGTTTGAAATCTGCCCGCGCCCATCGCTACCCTCCGCCCATGTCGCACACCCGTTTCGCCTTCACCACCGGTTTGCCCGGCCTCGACCAGGTTCTCCACGGCATCGAAGCCGGCGACAACGTCGTCTGGGAAGTCGACGACATCGAGGAGTATGGCGAGCTCATCCTCCCCTACGTGCAGGCCGCCAAGGCCGCCGGCCGCCACCTCATCTATTTCCGCTTCGCCACCCACGACGCGCTCGTCCCCGAATCGGCCGGCGCCGAGGTGCACCACGTCGACCCTGCCGGCGGCTTCGAGAACTTCGTGCGCGACGTCCACGCGGTGATCGAGCGCGCCGGCCGCGGCGCCGTCTACGTCTTCGACTGTCTCTCCCACTTGGCCGACGTCTGGAAGGCCGACCAGAGCCTGGGCAACTTCTTCATGCTCACCTGCCCGCGTCTCTTCGACTTGGAGACGGTGACGTACTTCGGCCTCTTCCGCGACAAACACTCCAGCTACGCCCTCGACCCGATCCGCAGCACCACCCAGTTCATGCTCGATCTGTTCCGGCTCGACGAGCGGCTCTACGTGCGCCCGATCAAGGTGCAACACCGCTCGCGCGAGGCGATGAACACCATCCACGTCCGGCAGGGCGACTCCTTCATCCCGGTGAAGGAGAGTGCCGTGCTCGCGCAGATCCTCTCCCGCACCCAGTGGCCCCGCCTCCAGAGCGACCGCCGCTCCGGCTACTGGCGCAAACTCTTCGCCGAAGCCCAGGTCGTGTCCGACGACTTCACGGCCGGCCGCTGCACCCGCGAACAGTACGAGGCGATGTTGCGGCAGATCCGCTGGGCCATGCGCGTCCACCGCTCCGGCATCGCCCCGCTCGTCGAGAAGTATCTCACGCTCGAGGACTTCCTCGCCATCCGCGACCGCATGATCGGCATCGGCTCGGTCGGCGGCAAAACCCTCGGCATGCTCGTCGCCCGCGCCATCCTGCGCGAACGCGACCCCGAACTCGCCGGCAAGCTCGAGGCCCACGACTCGTTCTTCGTCGGCGCCGAGGTCTTCATCACCTTCCTCGTGCAGAACAAGGTCTGGTGGCTGCGCGAACAGCAGAAGAGCGACGACACGTTCCTTCAGGGCCTCGAGGAAGGCCGCCGCCGCATCACCCTCGGCCGCTTCCCGACCAACATCATGGAGCAGTTCCAGGGCATGCTCGATTACTTCGGCGAGTCGCCCTACATCGTGCGTTCCAGCTCCATCCTCGAAGACGCCCGCGGCAACGCCT
>DAOOFR010000244.1:0-4335 GCA_035415285.1 Opitutaceae bacterium | reverse complement strand
TAGACGACGGCGCCCCGATAGCCGGGGTGCGTGATCTCGAACGCGAGGTCCTCCAGAGCGAAGGGCTCGTCCCGGGTGTAGTTGCGGTTCATGACCAAGCCCTGAAGGGAGGCATTCGCGGCCTGGGGGTTATTCTCCCAGAGCAGGAGCGTCTGGTCGCGGCCGGCGCCCTTCAGGACGGTGAAGCGCGGCAGGAGCAGGGGCTGGGTCAGCACGTAGGTGCCGGCGGGGACGTGGACGATGCCGCCGCCGGCGGCGGCCGCGGCGTCGAGTGCGGCGGCGAACTTGGCGTCGTCGTCGGAGCCGGTGGGCGCGGCGACGGTGAAGGAACCCGTGGGCCAGACGGAGGCTTGTTTGATCGTGACGGTTTCGACCGGAGTGCGAACGAAGGTGGCGAACTTCACCCAGCCGGCGGGGCCACCGCAGCCGTTGTGGACATAGAGCTGGTAGTCGCCTTCGGCGAGAGCGGAGGGGAGGGTGTAGCGCAGGGCGTAACCGGTGCTGGTGGTGAGGCGCGTGGGAGCGGTGAGCGTGGCGGCGACGGCGCCATTGCGCACGAGGGCGGCGCGGGGGCCGGCGGAACCGGGACCGACGATCTCAAGACAGGTGCCGGCGACGGTGAGGGAGCCGCCGGGCGTGGCGGTGTCGCCCTGGTCGCCTTGAACGAACCAGGGATCGGGGCGGTTGACGAGATGGACGGGGCCGGTGGCGCCCGCCTCCTTCAGGCGCAGGGCGTAGACGCCGGGTGTCCAGGAGCTGGGCACGGTGACGGTGACGCTGCGCGGGGTGGCGGTGTGCGGGGTGAGGGCGGTCCAGCCGGTGGGCGCGGGGGCGGTGGCGAGCGGCGAGCCGGGGGCGGTGTCGGGCAGGCGGGCGAGCTCGGCGGTGGAATCGAGGTCGGTGCCGGCGCAGGTGGCGAGGATGGTCTGGTCGGGGGCGACGGGCTGCGAGGCCCAGAAGACGACGGGACCGCCGGGAACGGGGAGCGCGCGGACCTGCGGGTCGGTGCCGGCGGCGTATTCGCGGAGGTTGGAGAAGCCGTCGCCGTCGGGATCGGCGGAGGCGTTGGCGAGGGCCGGATTGGTGTCGTGGTCGGACTCCCAGAAGTCGTCCATGCCGTCGCCGTCGGAGTCGGCCTTGGCGGGGTTGAGGCCGAGCTGGGCCTCCTCCCAGTCGGAGAGGAGGTCGGCATCGGCGTCGTTGTCGGAGGCGTTGACACGGTAGAAGGCGGGATCGGTTGTCGCGCCCGCGGCGCGGACGATCTTGGTGAGGTCGTCGCCGGAACCGGCGACGGAGGAGCCGAGGAGGCTCCACTGCACGAGGTCGGGGGATGAGGTGGTGTAGTAGCGCTTCCCCTTCAGGCCCGGCCAGCGGAGAACGAGGTTGCCGGCGCCGTCGAACTCGAGGGTGGAGGCGGGGCGGCTCTTCCCGGAAAGGGGATCGGTGCCGGCGGTCTGCTCGAGGGCGTTGGGAAAGCCGTCGCCGTCGGGGTCGGCATCGTCGGCGCCGGCGGTGGGATAGGCCTTTTGCCAGATGTCGGAGAGCCCGTCGTGGTTGCGGTCGAGGACGGCGTGCGCAGCAGGAGCGACGAGAAGGAGTGCGGCGGCGAAGAGAGGGGCGGATGGGCGGTGCATGGTTGCGGAGAACCGAAGGCAGAAGGAAGAACGCAGAATGGAGAAGGCAGAGGAGAAGGACTGGCGGGCGTAACGCCCGCCCCACCAGGAGGAGAGGATGCGGCGAGTCAGGGGAGCACGACGGTACCGGGAATGTTGGTGGTTGGCTTGTAGGGGAGATCGGTGCTGCCGGGGTTGATCGGGGTGGGGTTGGTGGACTCGGGCGGGGTGTTCCTGCGGAGGAGAACGCCGGATACGGCGTAGGGGTGGTCGGCCCAGACCTTGCTCTTGAGACGGCCTTCGAGGAGGATCGAGTCGACGGTGTTGCGCTCGATCAGGATGCCGGCGAACGAGCCGTCCTCGGTGGCGACCTTGATGGTGAAGGGATTCGCGAGGCGGTTGCGGTTGTTGCGGTAGACGTGCGCGGTGCCGACCTCGCCGGGATAGCCGACGGTGGGCTCGATCACGCCGGTCTGGAAGAGGGTCGTCGCGCCGCGGTTGATCGTGTTGTCGAGCACCTGGAGATGCCAGCCGGGCATGGTGCCGTCGTAGTGGCGGCCGGTCCAGCAGGGGATGGATGCGATGGGGACGGGGTCGGTCTCCTTGTCCGCCAAGGGGTGCTGGTCGACGCCGTAGGAGTTGGAGGTCTTGATGCTGTCGAGCGTGCAGTAGTAGTCCTGGTGGAGCGGCTCGGCGGCGTAGTTGTTGTCGATGAAAAGGGTGCGGCCGAGAAACTCGTTGAGCGCGATGGTGGAGGTGGCGTCGGGGGCGATGACCCAAGGACGGTCGACGGTGATGGTGTTGCCGCCGGCCGGGGCGGAGACGACCAGGCGCCACTGGCCGGCGCCGCGGCCGCCGAGGATCTGGACGACGGCGCCTTCCCAGTTGGGGGCGCGGTTGACGGCGGAGTAGGTGCCGATGGCGTCGGGCACGACGAGAGTGGTGCCGGTGACGGAGGTGATCGGTCCGGTGTAGCCGCCGTCGGTGCCGTCGGTGGAGTAGCCGACGAAACCGCGGGGGGAATGATTCACCATCTTGTTCTCGCTCCAGTTGTTGGCGAGGAGCAGGTCGCGGCAGTAGGGCTGGCTCCTGAAGCTGGCGAAGAAGAAGCCGGGGTTGGGGACGGAGTCGGTGTGGCGCAGCCAGCCGTTTTCCTCGGGCGAGCCGTGGACCTCGAAGACGTTGTCGTAGATGACGTGGTTGTGGCCTCCTCCGTTGAACGAAACGTTCATACCGCGAAACCGGAACACGGAGCCGGATATCCGGATGTAGGTGACCTGGCGGAGGGCGTAGAGGCAGTGGTTGGGCGATTGGAAGAGGCAGCCGTCGATGAACGTGTTGGCGGCGTCCTGCATGTAGAGGGCGGTGGGGGAGCCGCCGGAGAGGGGCGGGGTGGGGACGACCAGGTGGGTGTTGCGGAGCCAGCCCGGCTCGGCGGTGCCATTGCGCATGACGAGCTTGCCGGTGAACGTCTCGCTGGACTCGAGCTTCAGATTCTCGAGGGCGAAGGTGTGAAGAAAGGCGAGGGAGGTGTAGAGGCGTTCGCCGTGCACGAGGCCGTCGAGGGCGGCGTAGTGGGCGTCGGAGAGCGGCGGGTTCACCGACCATTTGACGATGCTCTTGTCGGGACCGTCGCCGACAAGGACGGTGCGACGGGGCAGGACGAGGCGTTGGGTGAGGGTGTAGGTGCCGGCGGGAATGTGGATACGACCGCCGCCGTTGGCCTTCACCTGGGCGAGGGCGGCGGCGAAGCGGGCGTCGTCGGTGGCGCCGGGCATGGCGGTGAGCTCGTAGGTGGTCGCGGGCCAGGCCTCGGCAGCGCGGACGGTGACGGTCGTGATCGGGGTCTCGATCCTGTTGGTGAACTTCACCCAGCCGGCGGGGCCGCCGCAGCCGTTATGGAGATACAAGGCGTATTCGCCCTCCGGGGTTTCGGCCGGGACGGTGTAGCGCAGGGCGAAACCGGTGCTGGCGGCGCCTCCGGTCTTCGGCTCCAGCGTGCCGACGCGGGACGGGCTGGTGAGTTCGACCGCCGGGTGCCCGGTGCGCAGGAGCACGGCGCGCGGGGTTTTGCCGGGGAAGGCGAGGCAGGTGCCCGCGACGACGAACGAGCCGCCGGGGGTGGCGGTGTCGCCCTGGTCGCCCTGGACAAACCAGGGGTCGGGCAGATTGACGAACTTGGCGGGGCTGGTGGCGCCGGCGCGCGTCACGCGCAGGGCGTAGATGCCTTGGGCCCAGTTGTTGGGCACGGTGACGGTGACGCTGCGCGGGGTGGCGGTATGTGGGGTGAGAGCGGTCCAGTCCGTCGGGGCCGGCGCGGTGCCGGGCGGGAGACCGGCGGCGGTGTTGGCGAGGACGGCGAGTTCGGCGGTGGTGTCGAGGTCGGTGCCGCCGGTGGTGGCGAGGATGGTCTCGTCGGGTTTCACGGGCTGGGAGGCCCAGAAGATGCGGGGGCCGTCGGGGAGGACGGGCTCGCGAAGGTTCCAGTCGGTGCCGCCGCGGTACTCGGCGAGGTTGGAGAAACCGTCGCCGTCGGGGTCGAGGGTGGCGTCGGCGACGAGCGGGTTGGCGCCGAAGGCGGCTTCCCAATAGTCGGGCAGGCCGTCGGCGTCGGTGTCCTTTTGATCGAGACGGGTGCCGAGGAGGACTTCTTCGGAGTTGGAGAGGCCGTCGGAGTCCTGGTCGACCTCGAGGAAACGGAGGCGGATCGCGCGAGCGGGCG
>DAOOFR010000243.1:0-4373 GCA_035415285.1 Opitutaceae bacterium | reverse complement strand
GCTGCTGCTCTGGAGCTATTGGCACGAGTTTCCGGTTACACCCAAGCCCCGCGATTTCCGCCGCCAGGGCGCGCCCGGTGCCTAAACGATGAGCCTCCTTCGCCCAATCCTTTCCTCAGGCCAGTTCTCCGCGCCTGCGCGTGGTGCGGTGCTTCAGCCCGCACCGGCCGGCTTCGCAACCACACCCGACCATTCGCCCAGTAGGTCCGGTCTCCGACCGGACCCCTCCGGCTCAGTCCAGCTCCCCGGCTCACGCGCCCCGCGACCGGTCACAGACCGGTCCTACCGGCTCGCCACGTCCACCCTGCGCGCGTTTCTCCCGTTGCTTCTGGCGCTCACGCCCCTTTCCGCCGCCAACCTCGCGCAACCCGCCGCCGGCCAAGCTCCGCAGATCCAGCTCCAGCCCGGCGCCACGCAACCGCCGCCGAGCGAACTACCCCAGATCGTCGCCCAACTCGCCGCCCAGCCCACGCTCTCCGCGGCCGACTGCGAGAAGCTCGCCCGCGAGACCCTCACCCACGGCCAAGCCGTCCGCCAAACCGGCCAGCCCGTGAAGCCCGGTATCGTGCACGACGGTCTCGCCGCCGTGGATCGCGGCGATGCGCTCGCCCCGAAGGCCACCGACTGGCCCACGCTCCGCGCGCAACTCCAGGAGTTGCTCCAGCCGCCACCCCAGCAGGAACAGAAAAAGGACGAGCAGAAGCAGGAGGAGCAGAAGAAGGACCAACAACAGCAGCAGCAGGACCAGAAGCAGAACGACCAGCAGAAGTCCGAAGAGCAGAAGCAACAGGAGCAGCAGCAACAACAGCAGGAGCAGCAGTCCGAGGAGCAGAAACGCCAGGAACAACAACAGCAGCAATCCCCGCCGCCGCCCGAGCCGCCCAAGGAGAACCAGACGCAGAAGATCGGCGGCGAGCAGAAGAAGGACGACGAGCGCAAGGAGCACCCGGAACTCGCCGTGCCGCTCCAGAAGCTCGATCAGGTCCGCGACCAGGACTCGCCCGCCGAGCTCTTCGAGCTGCTTCACTCCAACGAACCCAAGCCCGCCGGCCAGCCCAAGAAGGACTGGTAACCCCATTTTCCGATGACGCGCCTCCCGCGAATCCTCCACGCTTTCCGCCGCCCTCAACCAAGTAGGTCCGGTCTCCGACCGGACCCCTCCGGCTCGGTCCAGCTCTCCGGCTCACGCGCACCGCGACCGGTCGCAGACCGGTCCTACTTCCTCGCCACGCCTGCGCGTGGTGCGGTGCTTCAGCCCGCACCGGCCGGCCCAGGCCAACGCACCGATCACCCGCTCCCCCCCGCCGACCACCCCAGTAGGTCCGGTCTCCGACCGGACCCCTCCGGCTCGGTCCAGCTCCCCGGCTCACGCGCACCGCGACCGGTCGCAGACCGGTCCTACCGCCTCGCCACCCCGACGCCCCGTTTCGCCCGCGCCTTCGCCGCCACCTTCGCCTTCTTCTTCGCCGCCACGCTCGCGCTCGCCCAAAGCGTCTCCTGGGACCCGCCCGCCGGCAGCCTCGCCCGCGGCCAGACCTCCGCGCTCACGCTGGTCTTCGACAACTGCAGCCCCGCTGGCGACACCGTCGCGCTCCCCACCGTGCCCGGCCTCGAGTTCGGCCGCCCCTCCCAGAGCAGCCAGACCTCGATCGTCAATTTCAAGATGTCGAAGCGCGTGACGCTCGCGTATCCGGTCCTACCCTCCGCCGACTCCGGCCGCATCGTCATCCCCGAGTTCGAGGTCGAGACCGACAAAGGCAAGCAACGCGTCGCCGCCGCCGCCTACGAAATCGGCGAGGCCACGGTCGGCCGCAGCAACGTCCCCATCGAGCGCGTCGCCTCCGCCGCCGTCACCGCCGAGCCCGCCGTCCTCTGGGCCGGCCAGGTCTTCGATCTCAAGTACCGGCTGCTGATCTCCCGGAAGTTCAACCCCACCGGCGTCGGCCCGCTCGACTGGACTCCCCCCGCCCACGTGATCGTCGACACCCCGCCCGCCGGCAATCCCCAGCTCGGTCCCACCCCGCTCGGCCGCTTCGAGAACATCGAGGCCACCGTCGGCGGCGATCCCCGCGTCGGCCTCGCCAGCCAGACCCGCGCCTGCATCACCGAGCCGGGTACGCACCAGCTGCCCGTCGCGCGCCAACCCGTCACCCTCGCCACCGGCGGCGGCAACGCCTTCGACTTCTTCGGCCGCCAGAGCGCCGAACAATACCTCATCACCTCCACGGCGCCGTCGCTCATCGTGAAGCCGCTCCCGGCGCCCGCGCCGGCCGGCTTTCTCCAGGCCGTCGGCCAGTTCACCTTCACCGGCAAGGTCGTGCCCACCACCGCCGCCGTCGGCGAGCCCGTCACCTGGACGCTCACGCTCGAGGGCACCGGCAACTGGCCCGCCGGCCTCGGGTTGCCCGCCCGCGAAGTCTCGCGGGACTTCCGCGCCTTCCAGCCCAACGTGCAACGGAAACTCAAGGACGGCACCCTCTTCGAGGGCTCCCTCACCGAGGACATCGTGCTCATGCCGACCAAGCCCGGCACCTACACGCTCGGGCCGGTGAGCTACTCCTATTTCGATCCCGTCGCCGGCGCCTACAAGACCGTGCGCACCCCGGCGGTGAAGGTCACCATCACCCCGCCCGCCCCGGCCAACCCCATCACTGGCGCCACCGCCAACGGCACCAACTCCGTCTTCCAGTTCACGCCCGACACCGCCGCGACCACCGGCTCCGCCCCGGTAGTCAAATCTCCGGCACCCGAACTCCCCGGCCACCTCCCGCTGGAGCCGCTCACCGGCCCCGCCGCGAGTGTCTCGCCCTGGCCGCGCCTCCCGTGGGCCCTGCTCCTCGCGCCGCTCCCGCCCCTGCTCGTGCTCTGGCTGGCACTGGGCTGGCGCCGCGCCCGCCTCACCGACCCGCGCCGCGACCAGCGGGCCGCCCTCGCCGCGCTGCCCGCCGCCCTCGCCGCCGTGCAATCCGCCCCCGACGCGCCCGCACGCTCGGTCGCCCTGCGCGAGTGGCAACAACTCGCCGCCGCCGCCTGCGCCGCCGACCACGCCGCCCCGGCGCCCGAAGCCTTCGCCGCCGCCGTCCGGCGCGAACTCGTCGGTGCCACCGCCGAACACGTCGCCACCTGGGAACGACTGTGGCGCGAGGCCGACGCCACCCTTTACGGCCGCCAGACCGCCCTGCCCGCCGACTGGGCCGTGCGCGCCCTCGCCGCGCAGAACGCCGCGCGCCTGCGCCGCCGCGGCCTCTTCGCGCCCCTGCACCCCTCCAATCTCTGGCCGCTCCCCCTCGTGGCGCTGCTGCTCCTCACGGCTCCGCCCCGCGCCGAGGCCACCGGCGCCGCCGAGGATTCGTATCGGCGCGCCGAGTTCGCCAACGCCGAGCAGACCTGGCGCGCCAGCCTCGCGGTGGCGCCCGACGACTGGAAGCTCCGCCACAACCTCGGCCTCGCCCTCGCCCAGCAGGACCGCTGGTCCGAGGCCGCCGCGCAGTGGAGCGTCGCCTTCCTCGCCGCGCCGCGCGACCCGTCCGTGCGCTGGCACCTCGCGCTCGGGCTCGAGCGCGCGGAATTCACCCAACCCGAGTTCGCCACACTCTCCGCCGGCACCGGCCTCGCCGGGCTGGCCCGCCTCGCCCCGCCGGCGATTTGGCAGCGGATCGTCGTGACCGGCAGCGCCCTCCTCGGCCTCGCCCTCGCCGCCGTGCTGCTCGCCCGCCATCTCCCGCCGCAGCGCCGCCGGCTCGATGGCGCCGCCGCCCTGCTCGCGTTCGCCGGGGTGCTCGCTCTCGCCAGCGGCCTCACCGCACTCCGTGAATACGGCCCGCTCGCCCATCCCGACGCCGTGCTCGTCTGGAAGGCCGCCGAGTTGCGCAGCGTTCCGACCGAGGCCGGCGAACAGAAGCCCGAGCCGCTCGCCGCCGGCACCATCGCCATCCGACAGAAATCGTTCTTCGGCTGGGACCAGCTTCTCTTCGCCAACGGCCAGACCGGTTGGACCCGCCGCGAGAGCCTCCAGCCGCTCCACCCGCGTCCGGCCAAACGCGACTGAACCGTGGTCATGCAGCCGGCGTAGGGTGCGAGCTCGCTCGCACCGCTCAGCAAGAGCGACCGCCACCGGGCTGAGCAAGCTCAGCCCCTACATCCGGAAACTGGGACCCGGCCGAGTGAAATCCGCGCCAACTGCATCGTTTGCCGAACCTAGCTTCAGCAGACGACAGAAGGAAACGAAGGAACAAAGAGCCCCGGAGCGGAGGGAGAACCGAGCTCGCGAAGGTCCGGATCTCCGCGCACCTGCCGGATAGTAACTGTTGTTTCGCGAGCTGTCACCGGTCACTTCAAAACCAGCCACCTCGGGTCGGTTCAAAACCAGCCAC
>DAOOFR010000242.1:0-4389 GCA_035415285.1 Opitutaceae bacterium | reverse complement strand
TTCGGCCACCCCATCGGGCTCTACGCCCTCTTCATGACCGAGATGTGGGAGCGGTTTTCCTACTACGGCATGCGGGCGCTGCTCGTGCTCTACATGACCGACTACCTGCTCAGCGACCCGGCCCGCGCCGAGCGCGTGCTCGGGATGGGCGGTCTCTCCGCGTTGCTCGCCAAGGTCTTCGGCCCGCTCACCGTCCAGCAGCTCAGCTCGCAGATCTACGGGCTCTACACGGGTTTCGTGTACTTCACCCCGCTGCTCGGCGGACTGCTCGCCGACCGCATTCTCGGCCGCTACCGCACCGTCTACCTCGGCTGTGTGCTCATGGCGCTCGGACACTTCCTCATGGCCAGCGAGTCGCTGTTCCTCGTCGCGCTCATCGTTCTCGTGCTGGGCAACGGCTGCTTCAAACCCAACATCGCCACGCAAGTCGGCGACCTCTATCCGGCCGGCGATCCGCGCCGCGACAGCGCCTACACGATCTTCTACATGGGCGTGAACGTGGGCGCGTTCCTCTCGCCGCTGGTCTGCGGCACGCTCGGGCAGGTCGTCGGTTGGCACTGGGGTTTCGGCGCCGCCGGCGTCGGCATGGTGGTCGGTCTGGTGATCTACTGGCTGGGCAGCGGCCTCGTGCCCAAGAGTGCCTCGGCGCAACCGGCCAACTCCGCCGCCCGCGCGGCCGAGACCAAGCAACCGCTCACCCGCGGCGAGTGGCAGGCGCTCGCCGCCCTCGTGGTGCTCTGCGCGCTGAACATCACCTTCTGGGCCGTCTACGAACAGCAGGGCAACACCCTCCAACTCTGGGCCGACAAACGCACCGACTGGACCGTCCTCGGGTTCAACCTGCCCTCAACTTGGTATCAGTCTTTCAACCCCGTGATGATCGTGCTCTTCGCCCCGCTGCTCACCGCCTTCTGGGCTTGGCGCACGCGCCGCGGCCGCCCCTCCACCAGCATCGGCAAGATCGCGCTCGGCTCCGTGCTGCTCGGCCTCGGCTACATCGGCATGGTGCTTGCGGCCCGGGTCGTGCCGGAGGGCGAGCGCGGCGGCCTGCACTGGCTGGTGAGCACCACCGCGATCTTCACCATCGGCGAACTCTACTTCTCGCCGGTCGGCCTCTCGCTGGTGAACAAGGTCGCCCCGGCCCGGCTGGCCTCGACGATGATGGGCTTCTGGTACCTCTCGAGCTTCTTCGGCAACTACCTCACCGGCTACCTCGGCACCTTCTACGACACCATGCCGAAGGACCGCTTCTTCCTCCTGCTCACGGCCATCGCGGTGGCGACCGGCGGCGTGATCATGCTGCTGCGCCGCCCCCTCGAACGCGCCATCGGCCGGCACGTCTGAGCCGTCGGCATGCAGTCGGAGTAGGATGCGAGCTGGCTCGCACCGCTCGGCCAGAGCGAGCGCCACCGGGCGGAGCAAGCTCAGCCCCTACAACCGGAAGCAGGGGCGCAACCGAGTGAAATCCGCGCCAGTTGCATCGTTACCTCTGCACACCGGTCGCCAGCCGCGTCGCCCGCCCAACCGCCCGTGCTTCGTTCCCTTCGTTGCCTTCTGTCGCTCCGAACGGCGCCGCCTGGGATCACGCCGGGAACGCGCTGCGCGGACCGAAGTCCACTCCGAGCACACAGATGTCGTCGGCAAAGCCGGTGGCCGTCGCGCTGGCGCCGAACTCCTTCACCGCCGCGAGCACCCCATCGAGTACCAGCGGCGTGGCGACAGTCGCCCGGGCGGCGAGCGCCGCCTTCAGCCGCTCCGGCCCGAACTCCTCGCCGCTCGCATCGGCCGCCTCGTACAGCCCGTCGGTGTAGACGAAGACCCGGTCGCCCGGTTTGAGCGGCACCGTCGCCGCCTCGTAACTCTCGTCCGGGATCATGCCGAGCGCCGGCCCCGAGCCGTCGGCCCCCACCCGGACCTCCTCCACCGCCCCGGACTTGCGCAGCAACAGCGGGTGCGGATGGCCGGCGTTGGCCAGCTTCAACTCCCCGCGCGACACGTCGATCACGAGGTAGACCGCTGTCACGAATACGTGATCGCCCGCGCGTTCCAGCATCCCCTGCAGGCCGCGGTTGAGCTCGCTGAGGAAACGCTCCGGGTTGCCCGCCGACGCGCGGTGCTCACGCACCAGCCCGTGGATGAGCGCCGCCACCAGCGCCGCGCGCACACCGTGCCCCATCACATCGCACAACAGCACCGCCGCCGACATCGGCACCACCGGCAACACCGCGAAAAAGTCGCCCGCCACCGCGCTGCTCGGGATCCAACGGTGGCAGAACCGCACCAGGCTATGCTCCGCCGATACGCCCGCAGGCGCGACCGGATACTGGTGCGGCAGCAACGCCGCCTGCACCTGCCGCGCCATCGCGAGGTCGGCCTCGAGCTGGGCGTTCTTGCGGCGCAACTCGGCCGTCGACTCGACCAGGCGGTCCTCGAGTTGCCGCCGGTCCAGCGCGCTCAGGATCGCCCGCCGCAGCTCCGGCAGATGCAGCCCGCCCTTGACCAGGTAGTCCTTCACCCCGCGCTTCATCGCCTCGACCGCCACCTGCTCGTTGCCACCGGCCGTCAGCATGATCACCGAGGGGCGCAGCCGCTCCGGCAGCTTGTTGAGCTCGTCCAGCACGGCCAGGCCGTTGAGGTCCGACAACTGGTAATCGAGCAGCATCAACGCCCAGTTGCCCGTGCGGGCCTCCTCCAGCGCCGCCGCCCCGGTGCGTACCCACTTCGCCGCGCAACGCACCCCTTCGCCGATGTTGCGGAACAGCCCCTGCAACACCGCGCCGACCATCGGGTCGTCGTCGACGATCAGGACCGGGATGGGATTCTGGGGCATAGTGGAGCCGCGGCCATGCGCGGCTGCGTCTCACATCGGCGAAACCCGCCACCGGTTTAGGGGTTCCGCCGCCGCGCCGGGCCGGTTCCCCGCTCGTCACCACGCCACCGCCGCCACCCGCCTCCCCGCATGCCCTTCCTGATTTCCGCTCAAGCAACATGAACCAGAAACCACTGATTTCACGGATGTACACGGATCGTCCCTCGAGCATCCGTGCCCATCAGTGTGATCCGTGGTCACCCTCTGCTGGAATGGTTCTTCATTGTTGCTTCCCCGCAAGGCCGCGCCCCGGCGCGCGTCTACGCTGAGTTCCAGATCCCCCCGCCCGATTCCGCACTCCGCCCTCCGCTTTTCGCCTTTCCTCCCACCGGCCACCGGCAACCGTCCACCGCCCACCGCCTACCGGCAACCGTCCACCGTCCACCGCCCACCGGCAACAGGCCACCGGCAACCGCCCACCGCCCACCGTCCATTCCCGCCTTGCCCGCCCGCGCCCCGTCCGCCTCCATTCCGCCGTGGTCGCGCCCATCCCCGATACCGATTATCGCATCAAGCTGCAGGTCTTCGAAGGCCCGCTCGACCTGTTGCTGTTCCTCATCCGCAAGAACGAGCTCGATATCTACGACATCCCCATCGAGCAGGTCACCACGCAGTACCTCGACGCCCTCCACGCCATGGGCGAGCTCAAGCTCGAGCTGGCCGGCGAGTTCTTCGTCATGGCCGCCACGCTCATGGAGATCAAAAGCCGGATGCTCCTGCCCAAGCACCAGCAGGCCGTCGACCCCGACGCCGTCGAGGACGAGGAGCTCGATCCGCGCTGGGAGCTCGTCCACCAGCTCATCCAGTACAAGAAGTTCAAGGACGCCGCCGGCGGCATCGCCGAGATGATCGGCACCCGCCAGGCCATGCTCGAGCGCGCCCAGGTCCAGCAGAACCTCGCCGCCGCCGACCGCCCCCTGCGCCCCTCCGACCGCATCGAACTCTGGAACGCCTTCAACCAGGTCCTGCGCCGCCTCGCCGAGAAGCTCGTCGTCGGCGACATCAAGGACGACAACGTCACCGTCGTCGACCAGATGGAGGTCATCCTCAAGCGCATCGCCTTCGAGCCGCGCTTCACCTTCTCCTCGCTGCTCCCCGGCAAGACCACGCTGCGCACCCTCGTTTCGACCTTCATCGCGGTGCTCGAGCTCACCCGCATGCTCAAGATCCGCATCGCGCAGGACAAACACTTCGAGGACATCACCATCGAGCGCCGCGAGCCCGAGCCGCAGCCCCCCAAGGAGGGCGAGCTGCAGTTCGAGGCCGCGCCCGCGGAGTCCACCCCGAGCGAAGGCGACGCGGCGCCGAGCGCCACTGCCGAAGCCCCCGCCGCGCCCGCAGCGCCGCTCCCCGTTACCGACGACGTCCCGCCGGCCTCCGCCCAAAGTCCACAGCCCACCGTCGACTGCCCACCGGACACCGGACACCGGTTACCGGTTACGGGCGGCGCCACCACACCGCCCACCGACGACCGCCAACCGCCCACCGGCGACCGGCAACCGGCCACCGCCGACCGCCCA
>DAOOFR010000241.1:0-4404 GCA_035415285.1 Opitutaceae bacterium | reverse complement strand
CTCGTTCATGGTCGCCAGCAATGCGAAAACTAATATGGGACATGGTACTAGTTCGCACGCGAACATCCCCGGTAATCTCCGGCCGAGGGCTTCAGCCCTCGGCCTTTTTGTCGCCGGGCCGGTTTGGTCCGCGACCGTGACTTTCGGCTGGTTGCCTGCGGCCCGGGAGTTCTGCACGCTGCCGGACGTGTTCAGCAATCCACCGCAGGGTAAGATCCGGCATCTCTTCCGTGGCGCCTTGTTGGCGGTGATCGCCTCCGTGATCATCCCGGTGCTGCTCGACGCGTCGTTCCGGCCGCTGGCCCCCGCCAGCCTGATGTTGTACGGCCTCTTCGTCGTCTATTGCGTGGTGATGATGCACGGGGTGGGCTGGGCGAAGGCCGTGCTGCCGCGCGCTTGGGCTTGGCCGTTCTTCGGCGGCATGCTCGGGCTGTTCGCCCTGTTCTATCTCGTCGCGGATCCGTCGTACACGGTCTGGATCCTGGCGATGCCGGTCGTGAGTCTGGCGGCCGCCACCGTGCGACTGCGGTGGGCGATCTTGGTGGCGGTTGCCTGCCTGGCCGTCCAGGCGGGTTTCTTGGTGTCCAAGGACGTCGAGTGGCGCGCCATCTCGACGTCGACGATCTCGTGGTCCGTGGGAATGGTATTCACGCTCGCCTGCACGGAACTGGCCGTCTGGGCCAACGCCTCGCGCGAGCGCGCCGAGCAACTGACGCGCGAACTCGAGGCGGCGAACGCGGAGCTGCGCAGCGCAGCCGAGCGGACCGCCGCACTGGCCGCGGCCACCGAGCGCAACCGCATCGCCCGCGACATCCACGACGGGCTCGGCCACTACCTGACGGTGGTGGCCGTGCAGCTGCAGGCGGCGCGCGCTCTGTTGCCGGCGCAGCCCGAACGCGCCGCCGCGGTGGTGGCGAAGGCCGAACAGGCGGCGCGCCATGCGCTGGACGACGTGCGCCGCTCGGTCGGCGCCTTGCGCGAACCAACCAATCGCCCGCCGTTGCCGGTGGCGCTGGAGGGGTTGGTCCGCGAGAGCGGGCTGGCGGCTTCCTTCGTTTGTGCGGGCGAGGTCCGCCGGCTCGGCGAGGCCGCGGAGCAGGCGCTGTTCCGGGCGGTGCAGGAGGGGCTGACCAACGTGCGCAAACACGCGGGGCCTGCACGTGCGGCGGTCGTGCTCGACTATCGGGGCCCCGGGGGCGTCGCCGTGGAGGTGACCGACAACGGGGCGGGTGGTGCGGTGTCGCCGGGGAGCGGATTCGGACTGGCCGGGCTGCGCGAGCGGCTGGCGGCAGTGGGCGGGTCGCTCAGCGCCGGGCGGGCTCCCGCGGGCGGTTTCCGGCTGCGCGCGGAGGTGGCCGCATGAAACGCATCCGTGTGCTGCTGGTCGACGACCAGGCGCTTTTTCGCGAGGGGCTGGCGACCTTGCTCGGCCTCAATCCGGAGCTGGAGCTCGTCGGCGAGGCCGGGAACGGTGCGGCGGCGGTCGAGATGTGGGCGCGGCTGCGGCCCGAGGTGGTGCTCATGGATCTGCGGATGCCGGTGATGGACGGAGTGGAGGCCACGCGGCGGATCCTCGCGATGCAGCCGGCGGCGCGCATCCTTGTCCTGACGACGTTCGAGGAGGACGCGGAGGTTTTCGCGGCGGTGCGCGCCGGCGCCGCGGGTTATCTCCTGAAGGCGTCGCCCTCGGAGAAGCTCGTCGAGGCGATCCGCGCCGTGGCGGCGGGCGAGAGCGTGCTCCAACCTTCGGTGACGGCGAAGCTGCTGGCGGAGTTCAACCGGATGGCCGTGCGCACGGAGCGGCGCGCGGTGCAGCCGCTGCCCGAGCCGCTCTCCGGGCGCGAACTCGGCGTGCTCCAGTGCCTGTGCGACGGGCTGTCGAACAAGGAGATCGCCTCGCGGCTCGGCATCGCCGAGGGCACGGTGAAGAACCACATGACGAACGTGCTCGGCAAACTCGGCGCACTCGACCGCACCCAGGCGGCGCTGCGGGCGCGGGAGTTGGGGTTGATCTGAGGCGCGGTGGCGCCGCAGGCCGAGACCGCTGGATTGCGGTGGCGGCCCGCCCACGTGGCCCGGTGCTTCGGTCCGGGGCGGCGGGGTGGAGCGGTCACCACGGCGATGTAGCGCCAGATTAGGCACGGTGGTTCCGGGGGGCGCGGCATCGTAGGGCGGGGGCTAAAGCACCCCGCCACGTCATCCCTGGCATGACTTCCGGCCATGACCTCCGCCACAGGCGCGGCGGCTGGGAACCTGCGATGATGGCGGCATGAACACCGCCGATCTGCTCTCCGAACTTCGTACCGCGCTGCGCCACCTGCGGCGCACCCCGGGCTTCGCGTTGCTCGCAATCGGGCTGCTCGCCGCGGGTGTCGGGGCGGTGACCCTAGTCTATTCGGTCGTGAGCGGCATCCTTCTGCGCCCGTTGCCGTTTGCGCGTCCGACGGAACTCGTCGGCTTCCAGGCGGTGAACCTGGCGAAATCGATCGTGCAGCCGGGGATGTCGGTGGCCGACTTCCGCGATTTGCACGGGCGCGTGCAGGCGCTCGCGGCGCTCGGGGCGTACCGTCCCGACTTCGCCACCTGGAAGCGGCCTGGCGAGCAGCCGGTCCAGCTCACCGCGGCGCTCGTGACGGAGGACTTCTTCACGACCCTCGGCGTTGCACCCCGGGTTGGCCGCACTCTCGCGCCCGCGGATTTCTCGATGAGCGCGGCGCGCAGCGCGGTGCTCAGCCATGCGGCGTGGATGCGCCGGTTCGCCGGCGACCCGGCGGTGGTGGGGCGCACGATCACGCTCAACGACGAGCTCTGCACGATCGTCGGGGTGATGCCGGAGGCGGTGCGCGAGCCGGCGTTTGTCGACGTGTGGCTGCCGTTCCCGGCCGAGTCGCCGGAATATTTCGCACGCGACTCGCGCTACTGGGTGGCGATCGGGCGGCTCAAGGCCGGCGTGGCGGCGGTGCAGGCGCGGGCCGAGGCGGAAGCGATCGCGGCCGACCTCGCGCGCCAGTTCCCGGATACGAACCGCAACTGGACGCTGCGCGTGAGCCCGCTGCACGAGTTGCGTGTGGCCGGGTTGCGCAACGGCCTGCTCCTGCTGCTGGCGGCCACGGTGCTGCTGCTGTTGGTGGCGTGCAGCAACCTGGCGAATCTGCTGCTCGCCCGCGGCCTGCGCCGGATCGGAGAGATGGCGGTGCGACAGGCGCTCGGGGCGAGCGCCGGGCGCCTGCTCGTGCAGGTGCTGCTCGAGAACGCCGCGCTTGGTCTGGCCGGTGGCTCGCTCGGCGTCGCCGGTGCGGTGGCGGTGGTGAAGCTGGTCGTGAACCGGTTGCCGCCGTTTCTCGTGCCGCGGGCGCATGAGGTGAGCGTCGACGCAGGGGTGCTGCTCGTGGCGGTGGCGGTCTCGCTGGTCGCCGGGCTGCTCGCGGGGGCGTTGCCGGCGTGGCAGGCGGCGCGGGCGGAGATCGGCGCCGTGATGAAGGAAAACGGTGCACGCACGGGGGCGAGTGCGGGTTTGCGCCGGCTGCAGCGCGGGTTGGTGGCGGCGCAGGTGGCGCTGACGTTTGTCGTGCTCGCCGGTGCGGCGCTGCTCGGCCGCAGCTTGAGCCGGTTGCAGGCGGTCGACCCGGGTTTTCGGCCGCAGAACGTGCTCATGCTTCGCGCGGCGCCGCCGCCGGCGCAATTCGAGACGGGCCTCGACCAGGCCCGCTACTTCGAACGGCTCGTCGAGGCTGTGCGCTCGGTGCCGGGCGTCGAGGCGGCGGCGGTCGATGCCAGCGCACCGCTCGCCGGCGTCACCCTGCGTTTTCCGTACTCCGTGGTCGGCGCTCCGGCCGAGAGCAACTCCGGCAACGAGGCTGTCCACAATCCGGTGACGGAGGGGTTCTTCGATACCATCGGACTGCGGCTGGTGGTGGGGCGGTTGCTCACTGCCAGCGATGACGAGCGCGGCCAGCCGGTGGTGGTGGTGAACGAGGCGCTCGCGCGGCGGCTTGCGCCCGGCGGCCACGCGCTCGGGGTGCGGTTGCGGCTCGTGCCGTGGCTTTCCCAGAGCGAGCACGAGGTCGTCGGCATCGTGCGCGATGTGCGGCAGGAGAACCTCGGCGATGCGCCTCCGCCGCAGTACTACGTGCCGCAGCGGCAGGCCCCGTGGTTCTTCACCACGCTGCTGGTGCGGGTGCGCGAGGGCCAGCCGGCCCCGTTGGCGGCGCTGCGCACCGCGCTGGCGAAGGCCGACGCGGGGCTGCCGGCGGAGTTTCGTCCGCTGGAGGAGGCGATCGCGGGCACGGCGCTCTCGGCGCGGATGGCGACGCGGCTGTTCGCGGTGCTCGGCGCGCTGGCGTTCGTGCTCACGATCTTCGGCGTGTATGCGAACCTGGCGTTCGCGGTGGCGCAGCGGACGCG
>DAOOFR010000240.1:0-4427 GCA_035415285.1 Opitutaceae bacterium | reverse complement strand
GGTCCTACGGCTCGGGCTACGGCGGCAACGCCCTGCTCGGCAAGAAGTGCTTCGCCCTGCGCATCGCCTCCAACATGGCCCGCGACGAGGGCTGGATGGCCGAGCACATGCTCATCCTCAAGGTCGAGAATCCGGAAGGCCAGGCCAACTACGTCGCCGCCGCCTTCCCCTCCGCCTGCGGCAAGACCAACTTCGCCATGCTCATCCCGCCCGCCGAGATGAAGGGCTGGAAGGTCACCACCATCGGTGACGACATCGCCTGGCTCAAACCCGGAGCCGACGGCCGCCTCTACGCCATCAACCCCGAGGCCGGCTTCTTCGGCGTCGCTCCCGGCACCTCGTACGACTCCAACCCGTCGGCGATGGACACCTGCAAGAAGGACACCATCTTCACCAACGTCGCCCTCACCGAGGACGGCGATGTCTGGTGGGAAGGCATGACCAAGCAGGCCCCGGCCAAGCTCACCGACTGGACCGGCAAGGAGTGGACCCCGGACTGCGGCCGCGTTTCCTCGCACGCCAACTCCCGCTTCACCGCCCCGGCCCGCAACTGCCCCTGCATCGACAAGGACTGGGAGAACCCGGCCGGCGTTCCGATCTCCGCCATCATCTTCGGCGGCCGTCGCCCGACGACCATGCCGCTGGTGTTCCAGTCGTGGAACTGGTCGCACGGTGTCTACCTCGGCGCCACCATGGGCTCCGAGATGACCGCCGCCGCCGCCGGCACCATCGGCCAGGTCCGCCGCGACCCGATGGCCATGCTGCCCTTCACCGGCTACAACGTGGGCGACTACTTCGCCCACTGGCTCTCGATGTCGAAGCTCGCCAAGAACCCGCCGCAGATCTTCCACGTCAACTGGTTCCGCAAGACCGCGGAAGGCAAGTGGATGTGGCCGGGCTACGGCGACAACACCCGCGTGCTCAAGTGGATCGTCGACCGCGTCAACGGCAAGGTCGCCGCCAAGGAGTCCCCGATCGGCTGGGTGCCCTTCACCAAGGACATCGACATCTCCGGCATGAAGGACTTCGACGCCGCCAAGCTCGAGGCCGCGCTCGCGATCAACCTCGACGAGTGGAAGAAGGAGATGGTCGGCGTCGAGGAGCACTTCGTGAAGCTCTACACCTCGCTCCCGAAGGAGCTGGTGTACCAGAAGGAGCTGCTCACCTCCCGCCTCTGATCGTCACCACGATCTGAAGACTTCGAAGCCCGGTGCGCCTTGTGCGCCCCGGGCTTTTTCGTGCCCGCCTCCCCGCGCCCCGCGGCAACCGCCCCTCGTCGCCATTCTGCGGATTTGACCTCACGCCCGCCTCCGCCCCAAACTGGGGCGATTCGCGATGCCGAACCCTGCGCCTCGCCCCCGCCCCCTCGAACTTGCCCGGCTCCTCGTGCTCGCAGCCTGCGTGTGCCTCGGCCGCGCCGCTCCCGCCAACGCGACGCAGCCTCCCGCCGCCCCGCCTTCCCCGGTCGGGAGCATCCAGCAGTATTGGGACCTTCCCTATGTCGAGCGCCAGCTCGGCCTTCCCTACTCGTTCGAGGGGGACATCACCTACCATGATCCCGCCTGGGGCCATTTCTGGCTCCAGGACCCCACCAAGGGGGCCTATTTCCAGTCCGGAGCGGGCTCGCCGGCCATCCGCGCCGGGCGCCACATCCGGCTCTCGGGTCAGCTGCCGCCCGGCAGCAAACTCACCGACACCGGCGCGACCGCCATCGACCTCGGGCCCGCGCAGATCGCCCCGCTTCCGCTCCCTGCCGAGGGCTGGTACGAGCAACCGGAGCCCTACAACAACGTGCTCGTCGAGCTCGAGGCGTTCGTCGACCGCCAGGTGCTCGACGACCCCGAACACCTGCATCTGTTCCTCTCCGCCGCCGGCCGCCCCGTCTTCGCCTGGATGCTGCTCCCCCCGGGCGAACCCGAGCCCCAGCTCGAGCAAACAACCGTCCGTCTCCGCGGAGTCTTCACAACCGTCCATACCACCGACGGCCGCGTCGGTGCGATCGAGCTCAAGATCCAGCACCCCGGCGCCGCCACCCTCCTCCATCGGCTCGACGACGATCCCCGCTTCGCCCTTCCCGTATCCACGCTATCCAGCCTGCGCCAACGCCCGCGCGACGCGCTCGTCCATGTCATCGGCACCGTGCGCAGCCAGCAGCCGGGCAGCACCCTGACCCTGCGCGACGACACCGCGCAGATCGAGGTGCTCAGCGGCCAGTCGCTGCCCTGCCGCATCGGCGACCTGGTCGAAGCCGTCGGCTACCCGGAGATCAACGGCACCGAGTGGCAGCTCCGCGCCGCCCTTTACCGTCCCTACCATCCCAAGACGGGCGGGGAGTCGCCCGAGCCCACCGCCGGGCTGCCCATCCTGCGGGTCGCCAGCCGCATCCTCGAACTCACCGCCGAGGAGAGCGCCCGCCACTACCCGGTCTCGCTCTCCGGCACCGTCACCTGGTCGCATCCGGAGGCGCCGTTTCTCTTCATCCAGGACTCGAGCGGCGGTCTTTGCGTCGAACTCGGCGACGGCGCCGCCCGCAACTACCAGCCGGGACGGAGCATCCTCGTGCGCGGGGTCACCACCATGGGCCCCTTCGCCCCCTCCGTCATCGCCGAGACGATCCAGCGAACTGGCGACATGCCGCTGCCCTGCGCCGAGACCGTGTCGCTCGAGCACGCGCTCACCGGCCGGGCCGAGGCCCAGTGGATCGAGTTGCGCGGCCTCGTGCGCCAGATCCACCGCGAACCCCCCTGGAACCGGCTCGAGCTCACCACGGCCGCCGGCGACTTCTTCGCCCTCCTCCCCGCCGCCGAGGAACTTCCCGCGGTCACCGGCGCCGTCGTGCGCGTGCGCGGCGTCTGCGCCGCCGATACCGACGAGCAGCGCCGCATCCGCGGCGTCCGCCTCTGGCTGCGCTCCCCCGAGGATATCCAGATCGAGGAGGCGGCCCCGGCCGATCTGTTCGCCCTGCCCGCCCAGTCCCTCGCCGAGTTGGGCCGCTTCGGCGCCCCCCAGAGCTCCGACCGGCGCGTCCGCCTCTCCGGCGTCGTGCTCGCCCAATCCCCCGGCCGCTGGGTCCAGATCCAGGATGGCGACGTAAGCCTGCGCATCCTCACCCGCGACCCGGCGCCGTTGCGCCCGGGCCAACGCCTCGACGCGGTCGGCTATCTGAACCGCCGGGGCGGCCGCATGGTGTTGCGCGAAGCGGCGTACCGCATCGACGGCGACGGCGGACAGCCCCAGCCCCTGCCCTTCAGCGGCGCGGCCGGCGAGGCCTTCGCCCTCGACGGCCGCCTGGTCGCGGCCGAGGGCACCCTGCTCAACGTGGCCGACCAGGGCGACGAGACGCGCCTGACCATCGAGGCCGCCGCCGGCCTGTTCTCCATCTTCTCCGAGAAGCCCTTGGCCGGTGGGGTGCCGTTGCAGAGCCGCATCGCCGTCACCGGCTTGATGGAGGTCGTCCACGACGAGCAGGGCCAACCCGCAGGCTTCCGCGTACGCCCGCGCATCCCCGCCGACCTCGTCGTCCTCGCCACCCCTTCCTGGCTCACCCCGCGCCGGGTCCTCGGGGTGGCCGCCGCCCTCGCGCTGGGCGTCGGGCTTTCGCTGCTCTGGGTCGCCGCGCTGCGCCGCCGCGTGCAACAGCAGACCGATCAGCTCCGCGAGCAGATGCAACGGGAGACGCGGCTGGAGGCCGAACTGCAGCGCGCCACACGCCTCGAGTCCATCGGGCTGCTGGCCGGCGGCATCGCCCACGATTTCAACAACCTGCTCACCGTCGTCATCGGCAACCTCTCGCTCGCCACGCTCGGCCCGAGCATCGACCGGGAAACGCGGCAACAGGTCCTCGCCGCCAGTCGCGCCACGTTGCGCGCCCGCGACCTCACCCAGCAACTACTCACCTTCGCCAAAGGCGGTTCGCCCGTGCGGACCGCCCTCGCCCTCCCCGACCTGATTCGCGAGATCGCGGAGTTCGTGCTGCGTGGCACCGCGGTCGACTGCCGGTTCGATTTCGCCCCCGACCTCTGGCCCGCCCATGTCGACAAGGGGCAGATCAGCCAAGTCGTGCAGAACATCATCATCAACGCGGTGCAGGCCATGCCCGACGGCGGCCACCTCCGCATCGCCCTCGCCAACGAGGAGATCGCCGCCGGCCAGAGCCGCCTGCTGGCCCCGGGGCGCTACCTGCGCCTCTCCCTCGCCGACACCGGCAAGGGCATCGCCCCCGAGGTGCTCCCGCGCATCTTCGACCCCTACTTCACGACCAAACCGACCGGGACCGGCATCGGCCTCGCCACCGTCTACTCGATCGTGCGCAAACACGGCGGGCACATCACCGTCGACTCGACCGTCGGCACCGGCACCACCTTCCACCTCCGCCTCCCGGCCAGCAGCACGACCGCCACCGCACCGACCGCGGTCCTCACCCCCGA
>DAOOFR010000239.1:0-4502 GCA_035415285.1 Opitutaceae bacterium | reverse complement strand
CGCTCGGCAAGAGCGACCGCCACCGGGCTGAGCAAGCTCAGCCCCTACAACCGGAAGAAGGGCCCCGGCCGAGCGAAACTGCATCGTTACGCCTGTGCGCCACGCGGCTTCTCCCAGTGGCGAAGGCAGGCAAGGCCTTCGGTCCGCCGCGATCGTCGCGACGACCAGAGCGGCCGCGCGCCGGGGCCCGGGAAGGAGGGGAGGCAAAGATACAGAGCCGGGGCAGTCGGAAACCGGAGACGGGCCACACCGATCACCAACGGAGGGAGGGGTTCTCGAAACCGTGCCGATCCGTTGGCTCCATGGGGTTCCATTCCACCCTGCCCACAGCCCGCATACCGCGCGCGAACGACCGTTTGTCGTGCCGCGGCAACATCGCGATTGCTTCTCCGGGCCGGATCGTTAGCCCACTGACCAACCGTCAGGTTTCATACCGTGCCGTCCCGACGCCGGCACTGTCTCAGCCTCCACGGTCCAACGAACTACAAAAATCCTGTGATGCGTTCACCCAGGCAGAGGTGGCTGGCGGTGTTGCTATGTCTCGTGGTGCCGGCCTTGCTGCCGGCCGCCGACGAGAACCTCTGGCCCGTGTCCTCCCGGCGGGAGTCGACCGGCTCCACCGGCACCACCGAGATCCGCACCGAGGCCGCCGGCCCGTTGCTTTTCGAGCACAGCCTCGCCGACCGCCACGAGTGGGGCCTGCGCCCGCTTTTTCTGCATCGCACGTTCACCGCGAGTGACCGCACGCAGGACTATCTTCTCTTCCCCTTCTTCTACCGCACCAGCCAGGCCGGCGACACGCGTTGGAACTTCTTCTCCCTGGTCAACTCCGACCGCCGCACCGGCACCGCCGCCGAGCCCGCCGACTGGCGCGGCTTCGATGTCTGGCCGTTCTACTTCTCGCGCCGCACCGGTAAACCGGAGACAAGCTACCACGCGCTGCTCCCCCTCCACGGCGTGATCAAACGCCGCTTCGGCAACGACCGCATCGATTTCACCCTCTTCCCGCTCTACAGCCGTTGGCAGAAAGGCGAACGCGTCGAGACCGACCTCGTCTGGCCCTTCTACCGCGAGATCCATGGCGGCGGCGAGGAGGGCTGGGCGCTCTGGCCCCTCTACGGCCGACGCACGAAGGACGGCGGCGCCACCGCCCGCTCGCGCTTCATCGCCTGGCCGTTCTGGCTCGAGCGCGACCGCGCCGTCGAGGGCGGCACCGACACGCTCCGCGCCTCGTTCCCCTTCTTCTCCACCCGCCGCGCCCCCGGCCTGCGCGACGACATGTGGCTCTTCTGGGGCGCCCTGCACCAGACCGCCCCCGTCGCCTACGACGAGACACGCTACCTCTGGCCCCTCTGGGTGCAGGGCCGCGGCGCCGACGGCCGTATCCGCAACCGTTGGGCGCCGTTCTACACCCGCGCCGTCAAACCCGGCGGCGCCGACAAGACCTGGGTGGCCTGGCCCCTCTTCCGCCAGGAGCGCTGGACCGATGCCGGTCTCGCGCAGACCAAGACCCAGCTGCTCTATTTCGTCTACTGGAACCTCGACCAGCGCGACCCGCTCCGCCCGGCCGCGCCCCACGCCCGCAAGACCCACCTCTGGCCGCTCTTCAGCGCGTGGGACAACGGCGCCGGCCGCCGCCAGGTGCAGGCCCTCAGCCCCTTCGAGGTCTTCTACCAGCACGACGCCGAAGTCCGCCAACTCTGGTCGCCGCTCTTCGCCCTCTACCGCTTCGACCGCCGCTCGCCCGAGTCCGTGCGCACCTCGTTCGGCTTCGACCTCGTGACCTATCGGCGCGAGGCCGCCGCCTGGGCCCTCGACCTCGGTCCGCTCTGCCGCCTCTCGCGCGAAGCCGGCCGTACCCGTTTCTCCGTGCTCCCCGCGCTTTTCGCGCCCCGCCAACCCGTTCCCGCCAACGCCCCCGCTCCGGCGCCCGCCGCCGGCCAACCATGAAAAGCATCGTCACAGAAACCTGCGACGGCATCGGCAGCGCGATCATCCTCGCCTGGCGGGCCTTCGCCTCGCTGCCGACCGCCCCGCGCATCATCAAGCGCGTCGTCGAGCAGGCCTACCTCGGCAGCTACACCTCGCTGCCCATCGTCGGCATCCTCAGCTTCTTCATCGGCGCCGTGCTCGCCCTCCAGGCCGGCATCACCATGGCCGACATCAGCATGCAGGAGATGATCGGCACCCTCGTGGGCGAATCGATGACCCGCGAACTCGGGCCCGTGATGGTGGCGATCATCCTCGCCGGCCGCGTCGGCTCCGCCACCACCGCCGAACTCGCCTCGATGAAGGTCTACCAGGAGGTCGACGCCCTCGTGACGATGAACATCCCGCCCGAGCGCTTCCTCGTGCTGCCGCGCCTGCTCGCGGTGCTGCTCTTCATGCCGTTCCTGGTCACCGTCGGCATCGTCATCGGCTGGATCGGAGGCGCGGTCGTCTGCCACTACGTGCAGATCATCGATGTCTCCCCCGAGATCTATTTCCGCAGCCTGCGCCAGTATCTCAGCACCACCGACTTCACCCACGGCCTGATCAAATCCGAGATCTTCGGCTTCGTGGTGGTCCTCACCGCCTGCAACACCGGCCTGCGCACCCGCGGCGGCCCGCGCGAGATCGGCGCCTCGGTCACCCGCGCCGTCGTCATCTCGCTCATCCTCATCCTGGTGCTCGATTTCTTCGTCACCAAGCTTCTCGCCTGAGCCCCGCGCCGATGAAAACCACCACCCATCACGTCGCCCGCAGCTCCGACCGCCAGCCGGTGGCTGTCGCGGTCAAGGGCCTCGCCAAGAACTTCGGCATCCAGCCCGTCCTCACCGACATCAATCTCGCGGTCACCCCCGGCGAGATCTTCGCCATCATGGGGCCGAGCGGTTCCGGCAAGAGCGTGCTCCTGCGCCAGATCGCCGGCCTCGACCTGCCCACCGCCGGCACCGTGCGCGTCGACGGCCACGACCCCGCCGACCCCGACACCCGCGACCGCTACGCCCTCGCCCTGGTCTTCCAGGCGGGCGCGCTCTTCAACTCCCTCACCGTCTACGACAACCTCGCGCTCTACCCGCTCGAACACCGGCTCTGCCCGAAGCCCGAGATCCGCGACCGCGTCATGCGCGCCCTCAAGGTGCTCTCGCTCGAGGGTGCCCTGCACAAGTTCCCCTCCGAACTCTCCGGCGGCATGAAGAAGCGCGTCGCCGTCGCCCGCGCCCTCGTCATGGAGCCCCAGCTGATCCTCTTCGACGAGCCCACCTCGGAGCTCGACCCCGTCATGGCGGCCACGATCTCCGAGATCATCGCCACCCTCCGCCAGCACATCTCGGTGACGACCGTCGTCGTCACCCACGACCGCGACCTGGCGCTGACCATCGCCGATCGCGTCGCGATCCTGATGAAGGGCCGGCTGGTCTCCGTCAGCACGCCCGCCGCGTTGCGCGCCCTGCCCGACCCCGCCGTGCAGGACTTTCTCAATCCGAAAATCGATCTGCAGAATCCACGCTTCAAGCACTTGGAGATCTCCTCATGAACAACGCCCAAATGTCCGCCCGCGTCGGCCTCTTCTTCCTGATCGGCTGCGCGCTGCTCTGGATCACCTACGAGGCCCTCAACGGCGGCTCGTTCTCCCGCCAGCAGGGCTACACCGTGGTCGCCCGCTTCCACACCCTCAAGGAACTCAAGCCGGGCGACGACGTGCGCCAGGCCGGCGTGCGCATCGGCTCCGTCCAGGAGACCCGCCTGGCCGATGGCCACGCCGAGGCCGTGCTCCTCCTCAACAACGGCACCCGCGTCGCCAAGGACGCCACCGCCACCATCGCCATGGCCGGCCTGCTCGGCGGCGGCTACATCTCGCTCGATTTCGGCACCCCGAACGCCGGCACCGTCGAACCCGGCGCCCAGCTCCCCACCAAGGAGAGCGCCGACATCAACACCATCCTCGCCGACCTCGGCAGCGTCGCCGGCGACATCAAGGGCGCCCTCTCCGGCATCAACGGCATGACCGCTGGCGCCGACGGCCAGGGCGGCCTCTTCCAGAAGCTCGACAAGCTCGTGAGCGACAACAGCGAGGGGCTCAAGCGCACCATCGACAACCTCGACGCCATCACCACCGAGATCCGCTCCGGCCGGGGCACGATCGGCAAGCTCATCAACGAGCCCACCGCGCACGACGAGCTGCTCGCCGCCATCGCCGAGATCCGCGCCGCCGCCGGCGAGGCCAAGGTCTTCGTCGCCGACACCCGCGGCGTCATCGACCACGTGAAATCCGGTCAGGGCGCCGTGGGCACATTGATCTACGACCCGGCCACCGCCGAGAACCTCAAGCTCACCATCGCCAACTTCCGCACGCTCTCCGCCAAGCTCAGCAGCGGCGAGGGCACGCTCGGCAAGCTGCTCTCCGACGACCAACTCTACAAGGACGTGCAGGGCGTCGTCCGCAAGGCCGACCGGGCGCTCGACGGCATGAGCGACCAGGGACCGATCAGCGCTGTCGGCGTCGCCGCCGGCGCGCT
>DAOOFR010000238.1:0-4564 GCA_035415285.1 Opitutaceae bacterium | reverse complement strand
TGGTGAGCCAGACGTTGCGATAGATGCCGCCGCCCGGATACCAGCGCGAGGAGGCCGGCGGGTTGTCGAGGCGGATGGCGAGTTGGTTCGTGCCGCCGAAGTTCACGTACGGCGTGAGATCGACCTGCCACGAGGTGTAGCCGTAGGGCCAGCCGCCGACGAGGCGACCGTTGAGCCACACCGCGGCGTAGGACATGGCGCCGTCGATCTCGAGGATGATGCGCTTGCCGGCGTCGGAGGTCGGGATGTCCAGTTTCTTCCGGTACCAGCCGATGCCCCAGCTCGGCAGCCGCCCCATGCCGCCGAAGTCACCGGTCTCGAGGAACGGGCCCTCGATCGCCCAGTCGTGCGGGAGGTCGACGCGGCGCCAGGTGCTGTCGTCGAAGCTCGCCTGGACGTACGGCACGTCGGCGCCCGGATCCCCCTCGGGGCGGGTGTGGCGGCGGGCCGGGTCCTTGATGAAGGCGTTGCCGGTCGGAAGGATCCACGGTTTGAGCACTGAGCGCCCGGCCGCGGAGAGCTTCTCGGCCTCCTCGGGGCGCGCGTCGGCGACCTGGTTCTCCTTCGGGTCCTTCAGTTCGGGCCGCACATCGTAGAGCAGCGGAATGGTGTTGCCGGGCGGATCGTCCTGCTGGAAGCGCCAGCCGTCGTTGAGCGAGAGGCGCTCACGCGGCGAGTCGGGGGAACCGACGGATGCGGGGGCGGCGAAACCGAGGACGAGCGCGGCGAGGACGAGAGGGTAGCGACGAAGGTTCATGGAAGAGCTGGGGCTGGAACGGGGCGGACCATTGTCCGGCCTCCAGCATAACATTTCGGCGGGTGCCCGCCATCACCCACCCGGGTGAATCGTTGGGCGTTGCCGTTTCGTACGACGTCCGGCTTCCTTGTGCCCTGCTCGCCGCGCCAGTGGGACCAACCATGATGCCTCGCCTGATCACGCTCGCCTGTCTTGCCTGCGGGCTCGCCGCTGGTGCGGGGCGAGCCGCGATCGGCGAGCGCACACCGGATTTCGCCGCCGTGCTCACTCGCGCGGGGCAGGTGCTGGATTTGCCCGAGGCGGAGGCGGCCCGCGCGGTTCCGGTCCAGCTCCGCGGCGTGGTGGTGGGCGAGGCGCCGCCGATCGGGAAGGGCTTTGTGCTCTGGGATGGTCAGGACTCCATCTACGTGCGCGACGAGACCGCCGGCGCCTCGGGGACGTTTGGCCGCGGCGACGAGGTGGAGATCGAAGGCGTCAGCAATGCGGGCGGTTTCACGCCCTCGGTGATCATGACCGCTGGCCGGCGCCTGGGCCGTGGCGAGCCGCCGGCCCCGCGACCGGTCACCGCCGACGAGCTCCTCGCGGGGCGCTACGATGCGGAGTGGGTGCGGCTGCGCGGCATCGTGCGCCGTTGCGAACCGTCGACGGCCTGGGCGGGGCGTTGGCGGCTCGCGCTCGTGAGCGGGGGGCAGAGCTTCACGGTCCACGTCAACGCGGAGCTCGCACCGGCCGTTTTGATCGACGCGGCGGTGGCGGTCGACGCGCTGGTATTCAACCAGCACAACCTCAGCCGCCAGGCGGTGAGCGTGCTGCTCTTCGTGCCCGCCGGCGTCCCGGTCGGGATCGAGGTGCCCGCGCCCGCGGACCCTTTTGCGGCACCGGTTCGGCCGGTCGCGAGTCTGCTGCAGTTTGAACGCGGGGTGCGCTTCGGCCACCGCGTCCATGTGCGCGGGCAGGTGCTCCACCATGAACCGGGCCGGGCGCTTTGGATTCGCGATGGCGAACGCGGCCTGCACGTCGCCACGAGCCAAGCCGATCGTCTGCGGCCGGGCGATCTGGTGAGCGTCGTCGGCTTTCCGGAGCAAGGTGCGTTCACGCCGCGCCTCGTCGAGGCATCCGTTCGCAAGATCGCTGCCGGTGCCGAGCCGTCGGGATATCGTCCCGAGAACAAGCGGGCCGCCATCGTCCACGACTCCGATCTGGTTGAGCTCGAGGCGAGACTGGTGGAATCGCGCCGCACCGGCGAGGGAGCCGGCCTCGTCCTCGACTGGCAAGGTGCGCTCGTCTCCGCGTCGCTGTCGATGGCCGGCGACGCCGCGATTCCGGCCGGCTGGGAACCGGGTGCCACCGTGCTCGCCACCGGCCTTTGCTTGGTTCCGGCCGACGAGGCGGGACGCCTGAGCGGCACGTGGGAACCGCAGACCTTCGACTTGCGGCTGCGCAGCGCGAGCGACTTGCGTGTGTTGCGCCAGGCTCCGTGGTGGAATCGTCAACGCGTGTTCTGGGCGCTCGGGGGCGCCGCCGGCCTCCTGTTGTCAGCCCTCGCGGTGGTGGCGTGGCGGACGCGCCGGCGCCTGGGGGAGCAGCAGCGCCAGCGCGCGCGCGCCGAGGCCGAGTTCGCCGCCATCCTCGCCGAACGCAACCGGATCGCCCGGGAGATCCACGATACCCTTGCCCAAGGGCTCTCCGCCATCTCGATGCGCCTCGAACTTGCCAAGAACGCTGCGGATGCTACGGCCACGAGCGAGCACCTCGCGCTCGCCCATACCCTCGTGCGCGACACCCTCGCCGAGGCCCGCGTCTCGATTTGGGCGATGCGGTCACAGGCGTTGGAGACGCGCGGTCTCGCGGGCGCACTCGAGTCGCTGCTGCGTCAGTTGGCCGAGGGGCGGGCGATCGAGACGGGCTTCCATGTCGTTGGCACGCCGGTTCCGCTCGCTCCGATGGCCGAGAACCAGCTGTTGCGCATCGGTCAGGAGGCGATCGCCAACGCGGTGCGCCACGCCGCGCCCCGGCGCGTCGACGTGCGGCTCGTCTTCGCGGCGCGGCAGATTGAGCTAGCCGTCACCGACGATGGCTGCGGCTTCGATCCTGCCCAGGTCACGGCTTCTGCGGGACACTTCGGGCTGGTCGGCCTGCGCGAGCGCGCGGCGCAGATCGGGGCGCAACTGGAACTGACATCCGCGACCGGTCGCGGCACGCAGGTGCGGGTCGTCGTGCCGACGGCGCCCGAATGAGCTGAACCCGGTTTCCGAAACACACGCCCATGCCGACCCACCCCATCCGCCTGCTCATCGTCGACGACCATCCCGCGTTTCGGGCCGGCCTGGTGGCGTTGCTGTCCGATCAGGCGGACTTGCACGTGGTGGCGGAGTGCGGCGACGGTCGGCAGGCCGTCGAGCTCTACCGCCGCGAGCGGCCCGATGTGGTCCTGATGGATCTGCGCCTGCCTGGTATTGGTGGTGTGGAGGCGACTTTGGCGATCCGCCAGGAGTTTCGGGACGCTCGCGTGATCGTGCTGACGACCTTCGATGCCGATGAGGACATCCACCGGGCGATCCAGTCCGGTGCGAAATCCTACCTGATGAAGGACATGTCGAAGGCGGAGATCGTGGGGGCGATCCGCGCGGTGCAGGCCGGGCAGGCGCGGCTTCCTGCGAGCATCGCCGACAAGCTGGCCGAGCGGCGCCGCCGCCCGGAGCTCACCCTGCGCGAGATCGAGGTGCTGCAGCTGCTCGTGAAGGGCCGAAGCAACAAGGAGATCTCCGTGGCGTTGTCCATCGCCGAGGACACGGTGAAGAGCCATCTCAAGACGCTCTTCGCGAAACTCGGCGTGCAGGACCGCACGGCCGCTGCGATCAGCGCGATCCGGCATGGGATCGTGCCGCTGGCGTAGGGGGTGACGGTGGGCCAGTAGTGGATGTGGGCCGGAGGTATTGGCGGGAGGCCAGGGTGTCCGGTCGGAGACCGGACCTACGAGGGCAGGCACGCTGGTGAAGTAGGGCCGGTCTTTGACCGGCCGCTGTGGACGTGAGCCGCTGTGGACGCGAGCCGGAGGTATTGGCGGGAGGCCAGGGGTGTCCGGTCGAAGACCGGACCTACGGGGCAGGCAAGCCGGTGAAGTAGGGCCGGTCTTTGACCGGCCGCTGTCGACGTGAGCCGCTGTGGACGTGAGCCGGAGGCAATGGCGGGAGGCCGGGGTGTCCGGTCGGAGACCGGACCTACGGGGGCCGGCAAGCGGGGCGCCCTAGTTCCGGCGACCGAGGGCGAGGAAGCGGGAGAAGTTGAACGAGTAGTGCCAGCCGTCGCGGTAGCCGTGGTAGGCGAGGCCGACGGCCTGCACGTTCGTGAACGTGTGCGCGGTGAACGTGAGCGTGTTGGCGGCGGGGATGGCGAAGTTGTCCGCGGTGGGCGTGAACACGGCCCAACGGCGGCCGGGCTCGGACGAGCCGTTGAAGGCGGAAAGCTGGAAGTAGCCGTCGCCGAGGTACGGCGACGTGTGGGCCGCCTCGGAGAGGTAATAGGTTCCGCCGTCGAGCACGACGAAGCGCAGCTCGTTGTCGCCGTACTCGATGAGACCCGTGAGGTCGACGCGCAGCAGCGCGGTCGCCGCGTCGTTGCCGAACGAATAGGAACCGCTGCCGCCCATGGCGTTGAACTGGATGTCGCGCCAGAGTAGGAGCGCGTCGAAGTCGGTCGGCCCGGGAGTGGTGTCGCCCGACCAGCTGCACCACTGGTAATCGCGCAGGCCGGTGAAGGTGCTGACGTCGTGAGTGGGCGAGGTGGTGCCGTTGTCGTAGGTGCCGG
>DAOOFR010000237.1:0-4565 GCA_035415285.1 Opitutaceae bacterium | reverse complement strand
TGCGCTCGCTGTCGAGGGTGCCGTTGGAGATGCCGACGGTGCCTTGGCTGACGCCCTCGGTGGTGGTCTCGGCGACGACCGTGTAGGCGACCTCGGCCTCGAGGCGGGTGGGTGGGGCGGTCGGGGTGAAGAGGGCGGGGAGCGCGATCTCCACCTCGGGGGAGAGGGCGGTGCCGGCGGCGTTGGTGGCGCGGAGGCGGTAGGCGTAGGAGCGGCCGGGAAGCAGGCCGCGGTCGGTGTCGAACCCTGTATCGGGACCGTAGGTGCGGACGGTGCGCCAGGGGCCGCCGGGCAGGAGGCGGCGTTCGAGGGTGGAGCCGGTCTCCTGGTTGGCGGGCAGGTTGGCGTAGTCGACCCACTCGAGCTCGACGACGGTGTGCGCGGCGGTGCGGCAGGAGAGCGCCGGGGGCGGGGGCGGGCGGGTGGCGGCGGGCCAGGCCGAGCAATCGCGGCCGATCGCGGCGAACGCGATCGGGTTGAAGCCGGGGACCGCGGGCGCGAGCGACACCGGGCGGAGCGCGCGGTCGCGCGCGGCGGCGTCGGCGAGCAGCGGGGGGATCGCGGGGTCGTTGCCGGCGATGGAGGCGTAGACGGCGAAGACGCCGGTGCCGGAGCTGTTGTATTCGCGCATCCAGAGCTTGTTGTCCCACCCCGCGTTGCGGTCGAAGACGCAGCCTTCGGGATTGCGCCAGAGGCCGGTCAGGATGGTGGCGAAGTCGTTGGGGATGGCGGCGCAGGCGGGGTAGGCCGTGCGCCAGGGGTCCTCCTGGTACTTGATCCCATCGTACGCGAGACGTTCGAGCAGGTTGGTGGAGTCCTTGGGGGTGTTGTTCACCCGGGCGCGGCAGTAGTCGCCGCTGTAGTGGCCGAGACCGCAGGCGGCGATGAGGTTGTTGGCCATCACCAGGTCGCGACCGCCGCCGGCGAAGATCGCGGTGTCGGTGACCCGGTAGATCACGTTGCCCTCGACGGCGGGGCCGGAGACCATGTCGTCGAGGTAGACGGCGTGGGCGCCGCCGCTCCAGAGGCTGGTGACGTGGTGGATGAAGTTGCCGGCGATGCGGTTGCCGCGGTAACCCCAGTCGCGGCCGGTGTAGATCGCGCCGCAATCGGCGGTGAGGCGGCAGACGCGGCGGATCTCGTTGTGCTCGATGCGGTGGTCGTTGCCGTCGAAGAGGATCGCGGAGTGGGGGTGGTCGTCGAAGAGGTTGTGGGCGACGATCTGGCCGCAGCCGCGGGTGAGGCGCACGCAGGGGCGGTAGGCCCAGGAGGAGCGGGCGACGCGGTGGATCCGCGAGTTGGTCACGTAGTTCTCCCCCGGCACGAGCGTGGCGCGATCGCCGCCGGAGAGGACCACGCCGTCCTCGTGGCAGTCGACGACCTCGCACTGGTCGAGGCCGTTGCGGGTGCCGGCGAGGTTGGCGCCGATGCGGCCGTTGCGGAAGAGGCAGCGCTCGAAGCGGATGTCGTGGCCGCGGGCGACCTTGACCAGCTCGGTGCGCGAGCCCTCGAAGACGAGGTCGCGGAAGCAGACGTGGGCGGCGCCGCCGACCAGCACCAGCTGCACCTCGAGCAGGCTGGCTTGCAGGGTGGATTCGGCGAGCGGCCGGGTGGGCCAGAGGTAGAGCCGGCCGGTGGTGCGATCGAGGTAGTATTCGCCAGGCTGGTCGAGCTCCTCGAGGAGGTTGTAGGCGTAGAACGGCCGTTGCGGGAGAATGCCGTAGCTGGCCGGAGCCTGCGCGAAGGTAAGCGTGCGTGTGGCCGGATCGATCGCGGCGATCGCGAGGTGGAAGTCCGCCCAGTACGCGCTCCACAGGCCGTGCACCCAGGGGTCCTCGGCCTGCAACCAGCGCGAGGGGCGATCCCCGGCGTAGGTGATCTGCGTGAGGGCGGGCACGGTCTGGGTGAGGGCGAACTCCTGCGGGTCGTTGGGCCAGCGGGCGAGGGGGAGCGGACGCCCGTCACAGGCGAGGGTGAGCGGGAGCAGGCGGCTGGCGGCGTCGCGGTTGGCCAAGGCTCCGAAGTTCGTGATGCCGTGCGCGGGCAGGTCGGCCACGACGATCTGCCCGCGGGCGGCGGGATCGAGGCGGCTCCAGACCGGCGCAGCGCTGGTCACGCTGGAGAACCACGCCGGGTCGAGCCGTTTCGCGCCGGTGAGGCGGACCTCCTCGCCCGGATACGCGGCATAGACGATCGGGGCGGTGGCGGTGCCGGCATCGGCTTCCTGCAGGAGGAGAGAGGCCGACAACTCGTGGAACCCGCCGCGCAGCCAGACGGTGATGCCCTCGGGCGGCAGGCCCGATTTCGCCTTGAGCGTGCGGATGGCATCGCGGGCGCGGGTCAGGCTGGCGAAGGGGGCGGCGGCGGTGCCGGCGGCGTTGTCGCTGCCGGTCGGCGACACGAAAAAATCGGCCGCCGGCAGCGGGGCTGCGGCGGCCAGCAGGAGGAGGAAGGAGGCGAGGCGACGAGCCACGGCGACGCGTGATGGTCGTGACGGTCGGGTGGGCTGGCGCTCCCGTGTCGAAGGATCGGGGAACGCGCGGAGCGGTTACCGGGCGACCTTCTGGAGCTGCTCGGGCGTCATCTCGTCGACGGGGATCGACTCGGGCTCGCCGCCGGCGAGCTGCTTGAAGTTCTTCACGTAGGTTTCCGCCGGGGTCTCCTCGCTGTCGTCGATGAGGGCGATGCGCAGCGTCTTGAAGATGTACGGACGGTCGACGGGGAGCGTCCCGCGCAACGATTTGCCGTCCTCGGAGCGGGTCAGCCGGAAACGCTGGTCGGCCTTGTGCTTGCGGTAGCGGACCGTGGCGCTGGGCACGTCGGCTTCGGTCTCCTTCTTCTCGGCGTCGAGGAAGAGCATGACGAACTTGCCGTCCTCGACCTTGAGGTTGAAGAAACCGCCGGTGGCGCGCTCGACGAGAATGCCGACGACGGGCTCGTCTTTCTTCGGCTCGGTGGCGGGTGTCGCGGCGGCCGCCGGGGCGGTCTTGGCGCCCGGCGCGGGTTTCGTGTCGGCGGCGAAGGTCGCCGGGATGAGGCTGAGACCGAGTGCGAGGGACAACAGGGCGGAAAGCTTCTTCATCGGGGCGGAAGACTGCCGGCGCGGCGGCGTCGTGGCAAGTCCGGTGCGGGCGGGCGGCGGCGTTTACGCGGGTTTGACCGGTGACCGGTGGCGGCTCGGATCGGAGCGCTCACGGGCTTCGCTCCGGCGGGAAACCTCGGTGGCGGAGCGCTACGGCGTGGGCGGCCGCTTGGTGGCCTTGGCCTTGAGCTGGCGCTTGAGTTCGCGCCAGCGGGCGACGCGCTCGGCCGTCTTGGCCTCGAAGCCGACGGGCTTCGGCTCGTAGAAACGCTGCGGTTTCTCGAGGTAGTCCTGGCCGCTGATGTTCTCGGGGAAATCGTGGCTGTAGAGGTAGCCTTCGCCGTGGCCCAAACGTTTGGAGGCTTGGCCGCCCTTGTCGCGCAGCGCGGGGGGGACCTGCTGGACGGGCGCTTGGGCGACGGCGGCCTTGGCGGCGTGGAGGGCGAGGGTGACGGAGTTGCTCTTCGGCGCGCTGGCGAGATGCACGGTGGCGTGGGCGAGCGCGTATTCGGCCTCCGGCAACCCGACGAACTCGCAGGCCTGGTGCGCGGCGACGGCGAGCGGCAGGCCGAGCGGATCGGCGAGGCCGATGTCCTCGGAGGCGGAGATCACGAGGCGGCGGGCGATGAAGCGCGGGTCCTCGCCGCCGGCGAGCATCTTGGCGAGCCAGTAGAGGGCGGCGTCGGGATCGGAGCCACGGATGCTTTTGATGAAGGCGGAGACGGTGTCGTAGTGCTCGTCCTCGTCGGCGTCGTAGCGGATGCGGCGTTCCTTGGCGAAGACCTCGAGCTGGGCGGAGGTGAGTTCGCCCTTGAGCGGCAGGCCGAGGATGAGGGTCTCGAGGGCGTTGAGGGCGCGGCGCAGGTCGCCATCGCACAGCGCGGCGAGGTCGCGCAGGACGGTGTCGGCGGTGGTGCAGCCGGTCTGGCCGAGGCCGCGTTCGGGGTCGTCGAGGGCGCGGCGCAGGACGGCCGTGGTGTCGTCGATGGAGACGGGGTCGAGGCGGAAGAGGTGGCTGCGGGAGAGCAGCGGCGGGTTGACGTAGAAGCCCGGGTTGTGGGTGGTGGCGCCGATGAGACGGATGTTGCCCTGCTCGACGTCGGGCAGGAGCAGGTCCTGCTGCGACTTGTTGAAGCGGTGGAGCTCGTCGATGAAGAGGATCGTCGTCTCCTGGCGGTGGCGGGCGATGGCGAGCACCTCGCGCAGCTCGGCCACGTTGGACATGACGGCGTTGAGCCGCACGAAGCGGCTGCCGGTCTCGCGGGCGATGGCCTCGGCGAGGCTGGTCTTCCCGCAGCCGGGCGGGCCGTAGAAGATGAGCGAGCCGAACTGGTTGCTCTTCACCAACCGAGGGAGGAGGGAGTCGGGCTCGAGGATGTGGCGCTGGCCGGCGATCTCGGCGAGCGAACGCGGACGCATGCGGGCGGCCAGCGGCTGCTTGCGCGGCGCGAGCGGCCACTCGCCGCCGCGCGGCGCCGCGGCG
>DAOOFR010000236.1:0-4571 GCA_035415285.1 Opitutaceae bacterium | reverse complement strand
CGGCTCGGCAGCGACAGTGGGCGCCTCCTCCTCGGCGGCGGGCTCGGTCGCCGGCTGGGCGACGGGTTGCGTGGCGGGAGCGTCGTCCGGTGGCGCGACGCGGGCCGCACCGAACAGGCCGAACGGGTCGGCAAAATAGGCGAAGGCCGCGCCGCCGATCACCACCACGAGCAGCAGCAGCAGGGTCACACTGGTCTTGCGCCCCTTCTCGGCGACGACCGGCGCGGCGGGGGCCGCGGCGGTTTTCGGCCGCGGGCCGCCGAAGCCCGGGGGCGGTGGGAAGTTGGCGGCCTTGCTCGCCCGGTTCGGCGGTGGGGCCAGCGGCGGCGCCACCGGCCGGGGCGGGATGTCGGGAAAGGGCGGGGGGCTGGGGCTCGGCGCCTGGGCGGCGGCGGGCGGCAGCACCGGGGGCTCGATGGCGGCTTCGGGGCCCGGCGCGGGGGCGAAGCTCGAGGGCTCCGGCGGCGGCACGGCGGCCTCGGCGTCCGTGGGCGCACCGAGCAGCGATGTCAGGCGCGCCTTGCGCACGGGGGCCGCCGGCGCCGGCGGGGCGGCCGGTTCGGGCGGGGTCGGCGGCGGCTCGGCCGGGGGCGTGGAGCCGGGCGCGCTCTCGGGGCCGGTGGACAAGCCGCGGAGCCGCAGCGACAGGCGGGGGCGTTCCTCGTTGCTCATGGCGGGAGAATGGCGGGTTGCGGGGGCGGGAGGCAACTCAAGGCATCGCGGGACCGCATGGTCCTCCGCGACCCGCCGGCGAGGATCGCCGGCGGGTCGCGCCGCGTCGAGGGAAATATCCACGGCGGCGCGACAGCGGTGGCGGCGGGCGCGCTCATGGCTCGGACCAGAGGTCGCGCTGCAGGGCCAGGAAGGCGGCCGTGATCGCGGACTGCCGGGGGTGGCGCCCGTCGGCGACGATCGGCCGGCCGCCGACCACCACTTCGCGGATGCAACTGCGGCCGCCGGCGAAGACGAGTGCGGCGGGGAGCGAGTCGGCGTCGGCGCCGGCGAGGGTGGGGTCGTCGAGGGCGACCGTGAAGAAGTCGGCTGGCCGGCCGGGCTCGAGGGCGCCGCCGGGTGCCCGCAGGCAGTCGGCTCCGTGGCGCGTGGCACTGGCGAGCAGCAGGCCGGCCAGAGCGGCCGGCGCGGGCGGGGCCGACGGTTCGGGCCGGGGGGCGAGCACGACGCGCTGGAGGTGCTTGAGTCGCAGGTGGGTCTCGAGCTCGCGGGCGTCCTCCAGCAGGTCGATCTGGGCGTTGGTGTCGGTGCCGAGGGCCACGGGCACGCCGCGCGCGAGGAAGGTGTCGGCCGGGTTGATGCCGTCGCCGAGGCTGCGTTCGGTGGTGGGGCAGGCGCAGACGCGGGCGCCGGCGCGGGCGAGCGCGGCCACCTCGTGGTTGGAGACGTGGATGGCGTGGATTGCGGTGAAGTCGGCGTGCAGGGCTCCCTCGCGGTCGAGCAGTCCGATCGGGGTGGTGTCGTGCTCGGCCAGGCACGCCTCGTTCTCGTGGGTCTGCTCGCAGACGTGCATGTGCACGGGGGCGGGGGCGGCGCGCATCGCGGGCAGGAGCGCGCGCAGGTAGTCGGGTGGCACGGCGCGCACCGAGTGCGGCGCGTAGCCGGTCCAGGCGAGCCCGGCGGCGGTGTCGGCGGCCAGGCTGGCGCGCAGGCGCTCGTAGGCGGCGAGGTAGTCGTCGGGCGAGGCGATGATGAAGCGCTGCTGGGCCACGCTGGGGGCGCGACGCCAGCCGGCGCGGGCGTAGGCGGTGTGCAGCAGGCAGATGCGCAGGCCCACGTCGCGCGCGGCGCGCACGACCGCCAGCGCCATCGCGTTGGGTTCGGCGTAGGGGCGACCCGCCGGATCGAGGTGGAGGTAGTGGAACTCGCCCACGGTGGTGATGCCGGCGAGCGCCATCTCGAGGAACGCCATGCGCGAGGCGTCGTAGATGCCGTCCGGATCGAGCGAGGTGGCGGCGCGGAACATCATCTCGCGCCAGGTCCAGAACGTGTCGCGCTCCGGACCGAGGCGGTACTCGGTGCGCCCGCGGATCACGCGCTGGAAGGCGTGGGAGTGGGTGTTGACGAGCCCGGGCAAGAGCGCGCGGCCGGCCAGGCGGTGGGCGGCCGCGAGGTCCGCGGGATCGCGGGAGAGGCGCAGGATGCGGCCGGCGGCATCGGCGACCAGAGCGAGCCCGGACTCGAACCGCCCGCCGGTGAACAACAGGTCGGGCAGCCAGACGGTGGTGGCGGGCGGGTTCATCCTGAAAAGCGCAGTTGGAACCGACAGAAGCCAAGACCCCGGCCGGGTTCTTGGCTTCTGTTGTCTTCGGAATTTGGGTTCATGCGGCGGTGGCGGGGTGTCCCGAGTTTCGGGACCAGGAGCATAACAGCCCCGTCCGGCTTCGCGAATTCCCGCGCCAGAAGCCTGGACCGGGGCGAGCCAGTTGCACCCAGAGGGCCTCGCGCGGACGAGTCGCACCCGAACCCGATTGCGGCCACGAAGAGGCACAAAGAGGCACAAAAAGACCGGATTGTTTTCGCGGCTCTGCTGGCCAGCAGAGTGCGTCTTTGTGGCGGTCCGCTCGGTTCTGCAATCGACCTGGATTCCGCAGTTCGGCCTAACCGCAAAGACCACAAGGAGAGGTTTTCCCAACGGAATGAGCACCACTGGATCGCTCACCTGCTGGGTGCGGCCCCCAATGTCGGAGCCTCAGTGAATTCCCGCTCTGTGATTTTTGCACAGCTGTCCCTGCAAACGCTGCATTTTGTGCACGGTTCCGCCCGGTCGGGAACGTTGACCGCGGATCACACGGATTCCACGGATGGGGAACCCCGGAATCCGTGCCCATCCGTGAAATCCGTGGTTCATCCTTCTGCTCCTTCGGTTGCGGCGGAGCCGCGCCAGGCTCTTTGCGGTTCAACTGCGGTTGTTAGGATCGAGGGAAACCGTGCGGAACCGAAAGCGTTTGAGGGATGGCTTTGCCGCGAGGGCGGTGAAAAACGGGAGGCCAAAGGTACTCACCATCTGGGTGCGCGGGCCGGACCGGATTTCGCCTCCCCACGCTCCCCGCTGTCGCAGGTTCCGCCCCGGCCCTCCCGCTCGCGCCCTTCGCCTGGTCGGCGCCCGGGCGGGGTCGAGCGGCGGGCTTGTCGCGCGGCCGGCGGGCCGCCAGGGTGCCGCCCATGAACCCGCGCCCGCCCTCGAACCCGCCTGCGGACTCGCGGGTGTTTGCCGGGCTGCGACTGCGCCCGGCCCTGTGTGCGACGGGCGACCGCGCGGCGCGCTGGCGCGCCGCGGGCGGCGAGTGGGTGCGCCCCGTGGTGACACCGGCCGACTGGCGCACCGCGTGGCCGGAGGGCGGGCCGCCGGAGCGCAGGTGGGCGGTGGATTTTCCGCCCGGTGCGGACGAGCGCGCGATCGCCGAGGCCGGCGCGGCGGGGCGGGCCTTCGCGTGTTGCGGGGCGCGGATCGCGCGCCGCGGGCCGGCCGCGGAGCTGCGCATCGCGCTGGCGAAATGCGACCGTTATCTGGCGACGCCGGCCGGGTCGCGGGCGGTGCGGTGGCGGTGGGTGCCGGCTGCGGCGTTGCCGGGCGGCGCATTGGTCGTGGTCGCGCGCGACGACGAGTTTCTGGCCGGCGTGCTCGCCTCGCGCTGGCTGGAGGTGTGGCGCCGCGGACTGGGGCGGCGGCTCGACGCGGCGACCGTGCGCAGTTTCCCGTTGCCGTGGTCGCCGGAGAGGTTGCGCGGCTCCCTCACGCGCGAGCAGGAGGAGCGGCGCGATGCGGTGGTGCGGGCGTGGCGGGCAGCCGGGGGCGGCTTGGCCGACTTCGATCCCGAAGGGTACGCGGCCGAGGAGCTGAGTGCCGCGGTGGCGGCGGCCTACGGCTGGCCGGCGGATTGCGACGAAGCGGAAGCGCTGCGACGGCTGCGCGCGGGCCCGAATCCGGCGGACGACAGAAACCAAGAACCCGGCGGGGCCGGAGGTTGGCGGGAAGAAACGACCCGGCAGCTGCCTCCTCCGCGGCGAGCATAGACCACGGATTGCACGGATCATCACGGATTGGCTCCGGTCATCCGTGCCCATCGGCGAGATCAGTGGTCCCCTCCGTTGAATCCAGTTCCTTGGGAGGTAACGAAGGAAACAAAGTCGGCGGACAGCGGGAACACCGGGCTCGGTGTGCTTCCATTCCTGTGTTCACCTCACCGATGAAGGCCGCCGTCCGACCGTCGTAACTCAACTTGCCCGTACTTCGTTCGCTTCCGTGTGTCCGACGGCGGGGGTGCGTCAGGGCGTCGGCGTAGGCGCCGCCGGGGGGACCCCGGGGGGCAGGGCGCCGAAATGGGCGCCGTACCACTGGTGGAGGAACTGCATCACCTCGAAGCCGAAGAATCCGAGGAAGGCGAAGAACACGGCCGCGAGCAGCAACACCGCGAAGCCGAGGAGCACCATGCCGCCGTCGTCCTCGAGCCGGCCGATCGCCAGCGCGACGATGGCGATGGCCGGCAGGGCATTGGAGAGGGGAATCGGGAGCGGCAGCATCAACAGCAGCGCCGCGGCCACGATGCCGGCGCCGA
>DAOOFR010000235.1:2496-4674 GCA_035415285.1 Opitutaceae bacterium | reverse complement strand
GTGGCTGGTTCTATTTCGACCCTGAGTGGCTGGTTTGAGGTGACCGCTGACACGAAGGAGCGCATTCAGGATCTCTACCTGACGGCGGACCTTCTCAGATCCAGTGCCTTCGAGCTCATCGAGCAGGGCGGCCAACTGATGTGTGACCTGCGACGCGAGGTCTTCGGGTGAAGCTGTCGCTGAGATGTCCTCGATGACTGCATTTCTGTCTGCCGGCAGTGCGGAGAGTTGGCGGGCGAGCGAGTCGGTGACGACCGCATCAAACAGGCCGAAGGGCAGGTTCGATGCAGAACTGTTCTCGGGGGGCACGAAGGCCCAGGCTGGTATTTGCGCTTCGGACGGCGAGTGGTTTTTGAAGCTGAGTGCAATCGGCTTGCATCCGCTCGGCGGGCAATGCGTCGACCGAGCTGCGGCTGTTGGCGCTGCTGCGGGTGGCGGGCATCACGGGATGGCGGCGTGGATGCACGCCTGCGGCTGCGGCGGCAGACGTTGGACGACGGCGGCCGGTGGGCGGAGAGCGGAGGACCGGGCGGGTTCACCACTGAGGGTACGGAGTGCATAGCGCTTCGGCGGAGGGGGGGGCGGAGCGGAGGCGGACCGGTGACAGAAGCACCACGCCACGTTCGGGCAGCCGTGGCTTTCGTGGTTGGAATCTGGACGGTGGCACCGGCTTCAGCGAAGCCGTCTACAGGGGGAGCGGGATGCCGTGCCTTTGGATGCATGGCATTACCGGGGGATTGCATGGCATTACCAGGGGCTGCTGGTCGCTCCGGATTCTTTCGGACTCTTGTCGGGGCGTTCTCCCACGTTTGCTTCCGGCGGGCCGGGACACCCGGCTACCTCGCATGGCCGACATCCTCACCCCGAAGCAGCGAAGTGCGCTGATGGCGTGCATCCGCTCGGCGGGGAATGCGTCGACGGAGCTGCGGCTGGTGGCGGCGCTGCGCACGGACGGCATCACGGGTGGAGGAGGGGGCAGCGGTTGGCGCTGCGCGGACAGTGGCCGGTTGCCAGTGACCGGTGGGCGGTTGCCGATGCCCGGTGGACATGCAAACGGACGGGGGCTGAAGCACCCCGCCACGACGGACCGGAGCTGCGGCCAAGGGCCGGATACCGGCCACCGCTCACTGGCCACCGGTACGGTGCGGCCGGACTTCGTGTTTCGGACGGAGCGGCTGGTGGTGTTTGTCGACGGGTGCTTCTGGCACGGGTGCCCCGCCCACTACACGCGGCCGAAGGCGCGGCGGGCATTCTGGGACGCGAAGATCGCGGACAACAAGGCGCGCGACCGCCGCATCGACCGGGCCTTGCGCGCGGCGGGCTGGCGCGTGCTGCACATTTGGGAACATGCGCTGACGCCCGGGCAGCTCGGTCGCACGCTGGCGCGGGTGAAGGCAGCGGTGACCAGTTGCCGGTAGCCGGTGGGCGGGGCCCTGGCGGCGTACGGTCCGGCTCTTGCCTCGGTTCGGGTGGGGCGCTATCGTCCCGCGCATGGATTATCGCGGCATCATCACGGTCGAACCCGGCAAACGGGGCGGCAAACCCTGTATCCGGGGGTTGCGCATCACGGTCTACGATGTGCTCGACTATCTCGCCGGCGGCATGACGGCGGAGGCGATCGTCGCCGATTTCCCCGACCTCACGCTTGAGGACATCCGGGCCTGCCTCGCCTTCGCGGCGGACCGTGAACGGCGGCTCTACACGGCCCCGGCGGCATGAGGCTGTTGTTCGACGAGAATCTCTCGCCCCAGCTCGTCCGCCGCTTGGCCGATGTCTTTCCCGGGAGCGCCCACGTGCGGGACTGCGGGTTTGCGGGCGGCGCCGATGTCGCGGTCTGGCGACACGCGGGGGAGCACGGCTTCATCATCGTATCGAAGAATGAGGACTTCCGGCATCTGAGTTTTCTGCAGGGCGCGCCGCCCAAGGTGGTCGGGATCGAGTTGGGCAATTGCAGCACGGACCTGATCGAGCAGCTCCTGCGGCGAGGGCGGGCGGAGATCGTGCGCTTCGCGGTGGACCCGGTGGCCGCGTTCTTGCGCCTGCCGTGAGCTGCGTGGCCTTGACCGGACATGGCCGATATCCTCTCCGCAACGCAGCGCAGCGCGCTGGTGGCGCGCATCCGGTCGGCGGGGAATGCGTCGACTGAGCTGCGGCTGGTGGCGCTGCTGCGGGCGGGCG
>DAOOFR010000235.1:0-2396 GCA_035415285.1 Opitutaceae bacterium | reverse complement strand
AGTGGTTTCAGTTTCCGTCGCTTGGTCCGGCTTTCTGCGTTCGTGAGTTCCAGATTCTCCGGGCCCTGAAACGAGGGACGCCGGTGCCGGCGGCGGGCCGTTGGGCGGGCTTTTGCGCCGTTGGCCGGGCGGGCGCTCCGGTCGCAAGAATCGGTTCGCCGTAATGACGGTCCGCCGACTCACTGGCCGCATGGAAAACCGGACGCCCCTCGACCTGACCAACCAGGACCTCTCGAGCATCGAACAATACCGGCTGCGGCGGCAGACCTCCGTGCTGGTCATCCTGTTCACCGACATCAAGGGCTTCACCGAGATCGGGGAGCGCCGCGGCGAGCGGCATGCCGTGGAGCTGCTGCGCGGGCACGACGAGATCGTCGTGCGGGCGGTCGAGGAGGGCGGGGCCGGGCTGGTGGTGAAGCACATCGGCGACTCGGTCATGGCGGTGTTCGCGGAGCCCTCGACGGCCGTGGAGCGCGCGCTGCGCATCCAGGAGGAGACCGTCGCCTTCAACGAATCCCACCCGGAGCTCGAGACGCTCGGCATCCGCATCGGCCTGCACATGGGCCAGGTGGCGGTGGAGAACCAGACACAGCTCGACCTGGTGGGCCGGCACGTCAACCGCGCCTCGCGGGTGGAGGCGCTGGCCGACGCCGGACAGATCTATCTCACGTATCCGGTTTTCGACAGTGCCCGCGGCTGGCTGCGCGCGCAGACCGGGCGCACGCTGGACTGGAAGCTGCACGGCAGCTACGTCCTGAAGGGGCTCGCGGACCCGGTGGAGATCTACGAGGTGGTCGATGTGCGGCGCCGCGCGCCCGCGGCCCCGAAGGGGGTGCGGCGCAAGCTCCGGCTGCTGCCGGTCTGGCTGGCGCTGGGGGTGCTGGTGGCGGGGGCCGGGGTGTTCTACGGCCTCCACCGTTACCAGCGCACCGAGGTGTACTTCTCGAACTGGGGGCGCGAGATCACGGTCGTCGACCAGCAGCACACGCTCGCCCTCGTGGGCGACCACACGAAGGAGGCGCAGGCCGCGGTGACCCCGTTCTCGGTGGGGCGGCATCTGCTCCATCAGGACATCGGCCGCCGGGCGCGGAGCTACATGGAGGTCGACATCAAGCGAGGCCTGAACGTGATCACGCCGCAGCTGGAGACCGTCTACCTGCCCGGCCTGGAGCGGCGGCTGGATTTCGCGGCGGGCCGCCGGGAGCAGGTCGAGGCCCAGCAGAGCTTCTCGTATCCGATCTACGGAAAGGACAACCGCCGGCAGGAGATGAAGGCGGAACTCTCCGTCGCCATCAAGGGCGCGCCGGACGCGGCCGACGCGGGCGTGATGGTCTTCCAGTGCACCTGGAAGGCGGTGGAGAACGGCGTCGTGATCGGGTCCGACACCTTCGAGCTGCGGAGTCCGGCCAGCTCGGACGACCGGCAGGAGAAGCGGCTCGTGGTCCACGAGACCCCCACGCATTTCTGGTACGTGCGCACCTACACCCACCGGCGCTCCGCCGAACTCGAGATCGCCGCGGCGTACATCGAGCACAAGGACGAGTAGGGCGGTGGACGGTCGCCGGTCGCCGGTCGCCGGTAGCCGGTGGGCGGAGGGCGGTCGCTGCGCTCACGCGCAGCGCTACGAGCGGGAGGTCTGGCGGAGTGCAGGGGGATTTCCGGGACCCATCAGCGTCTTCTGCCGTACGGCAGAGCGGTTCCCGTTTCCGTGGTCTGGTGCGGATTCCGCCCGGGGCGATTCGGGCGGGGGGGCGCATCGGGTCTTGTGTCGGCGGCGACGGTGGGCAGTGGTTGCGGCATGATCATCAAGTCCGCGGAGATCGAGGCCAGCACGCCTACCCTGAAGGGGGCACCGAAGGGTGCCTTGCCGGAGTTCGCCTTCATCGGGCGGTCCAACGTGGGCAAGTCGTCGCTGATCAACCTGCTGGCGCAGCGCCGCGAGCTGGCGCTGGTCTCGGCCACGCCGGGCAAGACGCGGCTGCTGAACTTTTTCCGGATCAACAACGACTGGCGGCTCGTCGACCTGCCCGGCTACGGCTTCGCGAAGGGCGCGAAGGGCGAGCGGGCGGATTTCAACGTGGCGGTGGCCGACTACCTCGAGCGCGGCGCAAACGTGACGTGCGTGTTCGTGCTCGTCGACGGCGCGATCCCGCCCCAGCGGCTCGACCTGGAGTTCCTGCGCTGGCTGGACGGCTGCGACGTGCCGTTCGCGGTGGTCTTCACGAAGGCCGACAAGGTGGGTCGCGGGCGCTACAAACAGGTGGCCGAGCAGTTTGGCCGCGAGCTGGCCGCGGCGGGCGTGGCGATGCCGGAGCACTTTTTCGTGTCGTCGACGAAGCGCGAGGGCCGCGAGGAGCTGCTGAAGTTCATCGAGGCGCAGCTGGGCTGAGCGGCGC
>DAOOFR010000234.1:0-4694 GCA_035415285.1 Opitutaceae bacterium | reverse complement strand
CGCGCGCCTGCGTGGCGAGCTTGTGGGCACGTTCCACCAGCGTGCGATCCGCGGAGACCACCATGCCGCCGCCGCTGGTCGTGAGAATCTTGTTTCCGTTGAAGGAGTACACGCCGATCCGACCGAAGGTCCCGGCCCAGCGCCCCCGGTAGGTCGCGCCCACCGCCTCCGCGGCGTCCTCGATGACCGGCACGCCGTGCCGGTCCGCCGCCGCGAGCAGCGGGTCCCAGTCGGCGCACAGGCCGTAGATGTCGGCCACGATCACCGCCCGCGGCAACCGGCCGCGCCGCGCCCGCTCCTCCAGCACCGCGGCCAGCAAGGCCGGATCCAGGTTCCACGTCGCGCGCTCGGCGTCGACGAACACCGGCCGGGCCCGCTCGTAGAGGATCGGGTTGGCCGTGCCCACGAAGGTGAACGTCGAGCACAGCACCTCGTCGCCCGGCTGCAGCTCCAGCAACCGTAGCGCCAGATGCAGCGCGGCCGTGCCCGAGCTCACCGCCACCGCCGCCGCCGCACCGCTGGCCGCGCACATCTCCCGCTCGAAGGCGGCCAGGTGCGGCCCCGCCGGGGCCACCCAGTTCGACGCGAACGCCTCGGCGACGAAGCGTTGCTCTTCGGTGCCCACATCGGGCGGAGACAGGTACAGGCGCGGGGGACGTGTCATCGGGAAATGGTTTCGGCGGCGGCCGGCGCGGCGGCGAGACCGAGCGACTGGAGCCCGCGGCGCACCTGCGCGAAACCGGGATCGTCCCAGAACCGCTCGAACGGCACGTTGGCGGTCACGCGGACGAAATACTGCTCGCGGTTCCCGCGCAGCGCCTGCTGCACGGCATCCTTCCACCAGTGCAGCGGGTGCGGCACGGCGTTGAAGCGCCCGCCCTGGTCGAGCACCCGGCCGTCGACCAGGTGCCAGTAATACACATACGTGGGCGCTCCGCCGTCGGGCGGTTGGAACCGCCGCCACTCCGCCGGCTGCCACGCCCGCCCGTCCAGGGACAGCGCCTGCCGGAACCGCATCTCCAGGCAGGTCCAGCCGTTCTCCGTCCAGCAGCGGTCCGGGGTATGCGAGGCCACCAGCCGCGTGGGCATCTTGCCGGCGCCCCAGTAGGCCACATACACGCCCGCCACCGTGGCGCCGCGCACGTATTCGCGATAGACGACCTCGTCGTAGTTGAGCGTCCGCACCACCGCGTCGCGGACCGACTCGTTCGCCCCGAGGGGCACATCGCGCACCCGCCAACCGGCGACGTTCGCCGGCACCGCCGCCGCCAGATGCGGCGCGCGCGGCCGGGGCGTGTCGCGGAAGACCGCCACGCCCTGCAGGCCCGCCGCCACCAGCAGCACCGCGGCCGCCGCCCACAAGGACTTGCGCCGCCACCAACCGTGTCGCGCCTCAGCCACGGTTCACCTCCTGCGCGCCGAGGACCCGCGCGGGCGCCCCGTACACCGTCGCGCCCGCGGGCACGTCGCGCATCACCACCGCCCCGGCACCGATCACCGCGCCGGCGCCCACCCCCACTCCCGGCAACACCGAGGCGTGGCTGCCCGCCAGCACGCCCTCGCCGAGCGTCACCCCGCCGGTGATGTCCACATGGCAGTGCAGCTGGCTCCAGTCGCCCACCACGGCGTCGTGCGCCACGGTCGAGTGGAGGTTCAGCGTCACGAAATTCCCCAGCCGGGCCCCGGCCGTCACGATGCTGCCCGGGCAGAGGATCACCCCTTCGCCGAGCGTCGCCGTCGCGGAGACCACCGCGGTGCGGTGGATCACCCGGACGAACACGCCGCCGCGCCCGCGAAGCGCCGCCACGCAGCGCCGCTTCGCCGCCACGTTGCCCAGCGCGCACGCGAACACCTCGTCGGGCGCCGGTTCGTGCGTCGCCACCGGACCGAGCACGGGCACATCGGCGGCGTGGCCTTCGAGCGCGCGCGGATTGTCGTCGAGAAAGCCGGCAACGACCCAGTCGCGGCCATGGTCCTCCGCCTGGCGGGCCCAATCGAGCATTTCCCGGCCGAACCCGCCGGCACCGACGATGATCAATTGTTTCATGAGGGAGAAAGCGTGCGCCGCTTCTTGAGGTTTTCGGTGGTGGCCAGCACCGCCACCAGGCGGACGGTCGCGGGCAGCTTGTGCCGGGCGAGGCGGCCGGCGGCGAACTCGTGGAGCGCGCGCTTCACGGCCACGGGATCCGTCTCGGGGCCGCGCCACACCAGTTCGGCGGCGACCACCTGCCCCAGCAGGGCGTTGCGTTCGGGATACACCCGGCAGTCGGCCACGTGCGGGTGGGCGTGCAACACGTCCTCGACCTCCGCCGGCACGACCTTCTCGCCGCCCACGTTGATCAGCTCCTCGCGCCGGCCGACGATGCGCACCGAGCCATCCGGCGACTTCTCCGCCAGATCGCCGGTGCGGAACCAGCCATCCGCGGCGAACCCGCCCGTGCGCCCCCCGAGGTACCCGAGGGCGCGGGCCGGACTGCGGACCCACAGCTCGCCCTCGACGAGTTTCCACGCGAAGCCCGCGTCGGTGGCCGCGAGCACCAGGCCGTTCCCCGCCTCGGCCACGGGCAGCGCCCCGGTCTCGCTCGTGCCGAAACGCTGCACGAACCGCACCTGCGGCCACGCCAGCCGCAGCTGTTCGAGCAGGCCCGCGGGCATCGGCTCCGCTCCGTACGGCACGGTCCGCAGCGAGCCGAGCGTGTGGCGATGGTGCACCTCCGCGGCGAGCATCAGGTTCAGAAAACTCGGCGTCGCCACGAGCACCTCCACCGCGTGGCGCTCGATCGTCGCCGCCACCGCCTCGGGGGTGACCGCGGCGGGCGGCCCGACCAGCACATGGCCGGCGGCCAGCGCCCGCCAGGCGATATCCAGACCACCGATATGATCGAAACGCATCAACGGCAGGATGCGCCGCGCCTTCCGGCGCCACACCGGGATCGTCGCCAACAGCACCGCGAGATCGTGCAGCACCAGCTTCGGCTCCCCGGTGGTCCCGCCCGTGGCGAGGATCAATCCCGGGTGCCCGCTCGCCCGCAACCGCGCGAACAACTCCGCCGCCGCGGCCGCGCGCACGGCCGCCGGCAGTCGCTCCAGCGCGTCGCCGCGCACACGCCAACCGGGGGCCGCCTGCGGCCCCCATCCGGCCAGTTCGCTGTCGCGCGCGCTGCGCAATGGCGCCGCGATCGCGCCGGCCAACGCCACGCCGAACAACCACGTCAAAGCCGTACACGTGCCGTCACCGGGTGTCACCACCACGTCGCCCGCACCGATCCCCGCCGCCGCACATCGCCCCGCCGCCGCCCGCACCGCCTCGCCGAACTCCCGCCCGGTGCGCGCCCCCTGGTCGTCCAACCAGAGCGCACGGGTGGCGCGGCGGTCGACCAGATCGAGCAGGATCTGCGGGCTGAAGGCCGGGTTGGCGCGCATGGCGGATTCTCAACCGGTCACGCCGCCGAGATAGAGCACCTGGCCGGTGACAAAGCCGCTGCCGGGCGCGAGGAAGAACTCCACGACATTGATCACATCTTCCACCGTACCGAGCCGCCGGATTGCCTGCCGCTCGAGCAGCGCCTTCATCTTCGCCGCCGGCACGTTTTTGATCAGGTCGGTGGGCAGCGGAGTAGGCCCCACGGCGTTGACCGTCACCCCGGCGCCCCCGAGTTCGCGGGCCAGCACCTGGGTGAACGACTCCACCGCCGCCTTGCTCGCCGCGTAGATCGCCTCGCCTTCGAGCCGCAGCGGCGTGGCCACCGTCGAGAAGTTCACGATCCGGCCGGCCTTCCGCCGCACCATGGTCTTGGCGACCTCGCGACAGAAGAGGAACGTGCCGTGGAAATTCGTCGCCATGATCCGCTGCGCGGTCGCCGCGGGGGTGAGCAAGGCATGGTTCATCGCCGCGATGCCCGCGTTGTTGACCAGCGCATCGATCCGGCCGAAGCGGCGCACCACCGCGCGCACCATCGCCACCACCGCGGACTCGTCGTCCACCGCCAGTTCCCAGTGCGCGTAACGCCGATGCTGGAGCGTCGCCGGCCCTCGACTACAGCCGCACACCGTGTCTCCCTGCCGGAGGAAATGTTCGGCGAGCCCGCGGCCGATGCCGCGGCTGGTGCCCGTGATGAGGATTATGCGACTGCGCTTCTTCATGGGCGGGGCTCTCCGGAAGCGGTCGGCAGACGCGCGGCGTCCTCCGCCGGCTCGGCCAGAAGCTCCAGCACGTAGCCGACCAGCGCCTCCACATCGCGGAAGGGCGAGCGGCTGCGGCTCATCGCCCGCTCGCTGGCGAGCACCAGTTCGCGGCCGTACTCCTCGGCGAGGCGATATTCGAGATCAGCCAGAAAGTTCACCAGCCCGAGGCTGTCGAGCGCGCCGCCCGGCCCGAAAAGCACGGGATTGGCGGCGCCGGCCCCGCCAGCGGCGGGCAGCAGGTCCAGGATCAGTCGGCGGAGCGACGAGGGATCGGCGGGTTTGCGGGGAGGCATGGAGAATCAGGAGAATCGCTTCTCCGTTGGTGCGACCGGGGACACTCGGAGAAAACAGTGGGTGTTGCCCGGCTCGGCAACCGCTATTCTCAGGACACGGCCCGCGGCCCGCGCCCCCCCGGGGCTGCGCGGGGTCGGCAGCGGACAGCCCGTTGACGAGTGGTGGACGGCAAGGGATTCGAACCCCTGACCCTCTCGGTGTAAACGAGACGCTCT
>DAOOFR010000233.1:0-4705 GCA_035415285.1 Opitutaceae bacterium | reverse complement strand
GAACTCGACCTCGCCATCAAGACCGAGCGCTACGAGGACGCTGCCCGCTTCCGCGATGAAATTCGCCAAATCAAACAAACCCCAGGGGCGTGACCCCGACACGGAGGCGCGTCTGGCCGCCTTGCTCGAGTCGGGGGAGGACGCAGGGGAGTCGATCCTCGGCGCCGGCCCGATCGTGCTCATGACCCGTGTGCGTTTGGCGCGCAACCTGAGCCGTTTCCCCTTCACCGGGTGGGCCAAGGAGGCGCAGCGTAGCGACATCCTGGCGGAGTGCACCGCGGCCGTCCGCGCGCTGCCGCAGATGAAAAAGGGCATCGCGTTCACGATGGAGGAACTCTCGGACCACGAGAAACAACTCCTCGTCGAGCGCCACCTCATCAGCCGCGAACTCTCCGCGTCGAAGGCCGGCAGCGGCGTCGTCATCAGCCGCGATTGCACCTGCTCGATCATGGTCAACGAGGAGGACCACCTGCGCATGCAGGTGATCAAGCCAGGTTTCCAGCTCAAGCGTGTCTGGAAGACGATGAACGCCGTCGACTCCGCGCTCGAGGAGAGCCTCGACTACGCGTTCGACACCGAGCTCGGCTACCTCACCGCCTGCCCGACCAACCTCGGCACCGGCCTGCGCGCCAGCGCGATGATGCACCTGCCCGCCCTCGTCATCACCGGGCAGATGGACAAGATCGTGCGCGCCCTCAACCAGCTCGGTCTGGTCGTCCGCGGTCTCCACGGCGAGGGTACCGACGCCTCCGGCAGCATCTTCCAGATCTCCAACCAGACGACCCTCGGCGAGAGCGAGGCGGCGATCATCGATCGTCTCCACAATGTGCTCACCACGGTCTTTCGCCAGGAGATGAACGCCCGCGAGAAGCTCCTTGAGGCCGAGCCGGTCAAGCTCTTCGACAAGATCGGCCGCGCCTACGGGTTGCTCCAGAACGCCCGGCTGGTCACCTCGGCCGAGGCGCTCAACCTGCTCTCGCTGCTCCGGCTCGGCGTCGACCTCGGCGGCTTCCCCGAGGCGCTCCGCGTCGTGACCAACCGCCTCATCATCCTCAGCCAGCCCGCGCACATCCAGCACTCGACCGACGCGGAGGCCGATCCCGCCCAGCGCGATATCCTCCGCGCCGAGCTGCTGCGCAAGGCGCTCGCCGATTTCCCGCGGCCGGAGTTCACGCACTCCGGCCCGCCGCCCGCGGCCGACTAGCCGCCCACCTGCCAACCGACACTTTCCACGCTCATGGAACCGATGAACAACTTCACTCCGCGCGCCCAGCAGGTCCTCTCGCTGGCCCGCAAGGAGGCCGATCGCTTCAACCACAACTATGTCGGCACCGAGCACCTCCTGCTCGGCCTAATCAAGCTCGGCCAGGGGGTCGCCGTGAGCGTGCTCCAGAAGATGGGGCTCGATCTCGAAACCGTCCGTGGCGCCGTCGAGAAGCAGGTCGGCGTCGGCCAGGAGGGCAAGTCCGGCGGCAGCATCCCGTACACGCCGCGCGTGAAGAAGGTCCTCGCGCTCGCCGGCAAGGAGGCGAAGGCGCTCAACCATTCCTACGTGGGAACCGAGCACATCCTCCTCGGCCTCCTGCGCGAGGGTGAGGGCGTGGCCGCCCGCGTGCTCAAGTCGCTCGAGATCGACATTGAGCGCACCCGTAACGAGATCCTCAAGGAGCTCGATCCGCAGTTCTCCGCCGAAGGCCCATCCGCCATCGGTGGCGGTGCGCCGAGCCAGGGCGACGAGGCGATGTCCTCGCCGCGTTCTCCCGCCGAGGCCGGTGCCCCGGGCGAGAAGAAGGAGCTCAAGACTCCCGCGCTCAAAGCTTTCGGTCGCGACCTTACGGAGTTGGCGCGCAAGGGGGAACTTGATCCCGTCATCGGGCGCAAGAACGAGATCCGCCGCGTCATCCAGATCCTCTGCCGCCGCACCAAGAACAACCCGGTGCTCATCGGCGAGGCCGGCGTCGGCAAGACCGCCATCGTCGAGGGCCTCGCCCAGGAGATCGCGGGCGGCATCGTCCCGGAAATCCTGATGGACAAGAAGGTCATCACACTCGACCTCGCCCTCATGGTCGCCGGCACCAAGTACCGCGGCCAGTTCGAGGAGCGCATCAAGGCCGTGATGGACGAGATCAAGCGCGCCAAGAACGTCATCATCTTCATCGACGAGCTCCACACCATTGTCGGCGCCGGCGCCGCCGAGGGGGCGATGGACGCGTCCAACATCTTCAAGCCCGCACTCTCCCGCGGTGAGCTCCAGTGCATCGGCGCCACCACCCTCAACGAGTACCGCAAGTACATCGAGAAGGACTCCGCCCTCGACCGCCGCTTCCAGAACGTGAAGGTCGAGCCGCCGTCGATCGAGGACACCATCACCATTCTCAAGGGCATCCGCGGCAAGTACGAGGACCATCACAAGGCCATCTACACCGACAAGGCCCTCGAGGTCGCCACCAAGCTCTCCGACCGGTACATCACCGGTCGCTTCCTGCCCGACAAGGCGATCGACGTCATGGACGAGGCCGGCGCGCGCGCCCGCATCCAGTCCCTGAACCGTCCGCCGGAGATCGAGGCGCTCACCAAGGAGATCGAGACCGTCTGTGGCCAGAAGGAGGAGGCGATCGCCAAGCAGCACTTCGAGGAGGCGGCCAAGTTCCGCGACAAGGAGAAGCAGCTTCGCGCCCAGCAGGACAAGGCCCTCGAGGACTGGAAGAAGACCCGCGAGGACCACCGCGTGAACATCGACGAGGACCTCATCATGCAGGTCGTCGCCGACTGGACCGGCATCCCGCTCTCGCGCATGGAGAAGAAGGAGAGCGAGAAGCTCCTCACCCTCGAGACCGAGCTGCAGAAGATCATCATCGGCCAGGACGACGCCTGCAAAGCCATCGCCCGCGCGCTGCGCCGCTCCCGCGCCGACCTCAAGGACCCGCGCCGCCCGATCGGCTCGTTCATGTTCCTCGGGCCCACCGGTGTCGGCAAGACGGAGACGGCGAAGCAGCTCGCCGCCCAGATGTTCGGCAACCAGGACGCGCTCGTGCAGATCGACATGTCCGAGTACATGGAGAAGTTCGCGATCTCGCGCCTCATCGGCTCGCCCCCGGGCTACGTGGGCCACGAGGAGGGCGGCCAGCTCACCGAGCAGGTCCGCCGTCGCCCGTATTCGGTCATCCTCTTCGACGAGATCGAGAAGGCCCACCCGGACGTCGTGCAGCTCCTCCTCCAGATCCTGGAGGACGGTCGCCTCACCGACTCGCTCGGCCGCCAGGTCGATTTCCGCAACACGATCATCATCATGACGACCAACGTCGGCGCGTCGCTTATCCAGCGGCAGACGACGGTCGGCTTCGGCGCCGCCACGGAGGGCATCGGCGACCTCGACAAGATCAAGGACAAGGTGCTCGAGGAATCGAAGCGCATCTTCAAGCCGGAGTTCCTCAACCGCATCAACGAGCTCATCGTCTTCCGCCCGCTCAAGAAGGACGACCTGCTCAAGATCGTGGACCTCGAGGTCGCCAAGGTCGTCAAGCGCGTGGCCGAGCGGAAGCTCGTGCTCGACGTGCAGACCGACGCCAAGATGTTCCTCATCGAGAATGGCACCGATGAGAAGTACGGCGCGCGTCCGTTGCGGCGCGCGGTCGAGCGCCATCTCGAGGATCCGCTCGCCGAGTTCATCCTGCGCGGCGACTTCAAGGAGGGTGAGCCGGTGCTGGTCGTGCGCGGCGAGAAGGCGCTCGAGTTCAAGACCAAGAACCCGACCTCCGAGACCGGCATCTCGTCCTGATCCGCGAACTCCCGTAAGGAGCGGCCTCGGTCGCTCCGCTCCGTTTCCCCCACGGCGGCGCCCCAGAGGCGCCGCCGTTGTGTTATCCGGTTTTTTGGGGCGGCGGCCTGCGGCGGTGGGCCGATGCGCGAAGGGCGCGCAGGGCGCTGCAGTTCGCGGTTCCCGCGGGCTGCGCTGGTACCGGGCACAAAAAGCCCCGCGGCTTGGGGCCGCGGGGCGAAGGGGGAGTCGACGCGCTCACGCGCGTCGACACGGATTGGATCAGGCCTGGGGCTGCTGCTCGGCGGCGGGGGCCGGAGCGGGCTGGGCCTCGGGCGCCGGGGCGGCGGGTTGCTGCTCGGCTTTCTCGCGCTCCTGCATGGCGGCCCGGCGGCTGAGGCGAACCTTGCCGCTGCGCTCGTCGATGCCGACGCACTTGACCCAGATCTGGTCGCCCATCTTGACGACGTCCTCGGTGCGGCGCACGCGGAAGTCGGCGAGCTCGGAGATGTGGCAGAGGCCTTCCTTGCCGGGCAGGCACTCGACGAAGCAGCCGAACTCCTTGATGCCGGTGACGGTGCCGCTGTAGATCTTGCCCATCTCGATCTGGGCGCCGCCACCGCAGAGCACGTCGATCTCCTGGATCGCGCGGCTGAGCGACTCGGCGTTGTTCGAGTAGATGAGGACCTTGCCGGAGTCGTCCTCGGAGATGTCGATCTGCGCGCCGGTGGTCTCGACGATGCGGCGGATGGTCTTGCCGCCGGGGCCGACGAGCAGGCCGATCTTCTCGGGGTCGATCTGGATGGTCTGGATGCGGGGCGCGTAGGGGCTGAGGTCCTTGCGCGGGGCCGGCAGCGAGGAGAGCATCAGATTCAGGATCTGGATGCGGGCTTCGCGGGCCTGGAAGATGGCCTTCTTGGCGATCTCGAAGGGCAGGCCGTTGATCTT
>DAOOFR010000232.1:0-4726 GCA_035415285.1 Opitutaceae bacterium | reverse complement strand
GTGGCTGGTTCTATTTCGACCCTGAGTGGCTGGTTTGAGGTGACCGCTGACAGTGCGGAAGGCCTGCCCGACTTCACGTTCTTCGAGCTGCGGCCGAAACAGTACCAGCAAGCAATGCTCGACGCGCTCGCCGCTGAACGAGCCCACAACAGAACCCGGAACCTCGTCGTGGCCGCCACCGGCACCGGCAAGACAGTGGTTGCCGCCTTTGACTACCGTGCTCGCTGCCAACAGGCAGATCGGCCGGACTCCCGGCCCCGGCTTCTGTTTGTCGCCCACCGGGAGGAGATTCTCCGCCAGAGTCTGCACACTTTCAGGATGGTCCTGCGCGACCAGTCCTTCGGCGACCTGTGCATCGGTGGCAGCGAGCCGCCCAGCAACGACCACCTGTTCGCCACAATCCAGAGTCTCAAGTCTCGGAACCTGCTGACTTCGGTCGCGCCGGAGTTCTGGGACATGGTGATCGTGGACGAATGCCATCACCTCGCCGCGGATTCATTTCAGGAACTGCTGGCGACCGTCCAACCACAGGTGCTCCTCGGACTCACTGCGACACCAGAACGTGGAGATGGAACTTCCATTCTGCCTTTCTTCCAGAACCGGCTCGACGGCTCGCCGGCGGTCGAGCTGCGACTCTGGCATGCACTCGACCTCCAGCTCCTCACCCCCTTCGACTACTTCGCCTGCGATGACCCGACCGATTTCGCCGGCGTCGCCTGGCAGAAGGAGAGCGAGCGGGCGACGTTGGATCGGATCCTAACCGGCAACCAGGCCCGTGCCCAAATCATCATCGACGAGTGGAAACGCCTCTCCGGAGACCCGCGACAAGGACGCACCCTCGCCTTCTGCGTTTCCGTCGAACATGCAGAGTTCATGGCGGCCTGCTTCAACCAAGCCGGCATTCCCGCAGAGTGCGTTTCAGGCACAACAGACCCGGACCGCCGCCGCAGCGCACCTCGGCGTCTCTATCGCCGCGAGATCAACGTGATCACTACCTGCGATATCTACAACGAGGGCGTGGACATCCCGTCAGTCGATACGCTGCTGCTGCTCCGCCCAACACAGAGCCCGGTCATTTTCCAACAACAGATCGGCCGCGGACTCCGACTCTGCGAAGAGACGCGGAAAGCGTCCTGCCTGATTCTCGATTTCGTCGGCCAGCACAATGCCGAGTTCCGCTTCGACACGCTATTCTCCCGGCTGACCGGGATGACCCGAGCCGAACTGATCGACGCCGTCGAGCGCGGGTTCAGCAACCTCCCCGCCGGGTGTCATCTCCATCTCGCCAAACAGGCGCGCGAACAGGTGCTGCAGAACCTTCGCGCAGCCACCCAACAAAACTGGCGACGCCTCACCGCCGAGCTGCGAGCCTATGTCGCCGTGCGCGGTCGAGCAAACGTGACACTCACAGATTTCGTCCGCGATCAGGCGCTCGACGTCGGCGACATCTATCGCAGCCAAGGCCGCAGCGGGTGGGCGTCCCTGCAACGCGACGCCGGGATTCTCCAAGGCGCACCAGGTCCGGAAGAGGAGAAGCTTGGGCAGCGCTACTCCGACTTGCTGCATCTCGACGACTCCGACCAGCTCGACGTGCTGCGAGCGGTCGCCGAGCCAGCCGCTGAGTATTCGGACCTCGATGCCGAGGAGCGCCTTCGGCTGCAAATGCTCACTTACCAAGTCGATGGCCAGTCCAGTCAGGTAGGGAGCGGCGCTACGTTTCTCGAACGCCTCAAGCAGAACCCAGCCAGTCGCTCTGATCTCGGCGAATTGGCAAAGGTGCTCGCCGCGAGAAACGAGACCGTTCCCAAAGCAATTCCAGGACTTGAGGACACTCCGCTCAGACTCCACGCACACTACAGCTCACGGGAGATCCTCACTGCCGTCGGATTCCACACGGAGTCTCGCCGAACGCCGTTCCGAGCAGGCGTGCTCGCCCTCGAAGACCGCAAGACTGAGTTCCTCTTCGTCACGCTCGACAAATCCGAGGCCCTGCACGCGGCGGTCGCCTATCACGATTACGCAATCTCCCCGGATCGGTTCCACTGGCAGTCACAGAACACCGCCGGACCAGAGACCAAGGCCGGCCAACGTTACCTCGGGAGTCCGCTCAACGGTTGGCGGTTTCAGCTCTTCGTAAGGCCCAAGAAAGGCGACGCGTACTGCTCGATGGGCCCGGTCACTCTCGAGGAGTCAAAGGGGACCAAGCCCATGTCGATCGTCTGGAAGCTCACCGTCCCGATGCCCGCCCGGTTGTTCGCCAAGTTCAGCGTGCTACGCGCGGTCTAGCAGCCTCCATCGAAACGCCTGCGCGCATGCCCCTCGTCGGGATACAGCGCCACCGCCACCTCCGGAAACGCAATACCCGGGGCCAGCTTCAGCGCCAATTCGCGTGCTTCGGTGTACGTCTTCCGGTCCGCGATGTGTTCGGGCAAGCCATCGACACCGATCCCATAGAGCGCGAAGAACGGCAGACCACACGCCTCGGCGAAGGGATCGTCGTCCGCCGTCATCGGCACCGCACCATCCTCCACCGACGTGCGACGCATCGTCTGGATGCGAAAGCGGCAGAAGGCGGACCCCGCGACCGAATTCTCGGCTTCGAGCACAAGCGGACCGGTTACCCCGTCGGAGCAGGCGACCGGCAGCCGGAGCCGCAACGCAACGCGCAGACAGTCCGCCTCCTCGAACCGCGCCAATCCTTCCGCACCGAGCAGACCCACACAGGCATCGCCAAAACAGTCCTCCAGGAAGTACGGCCAACACTCGTCGAACGCATCGAAGCAAGCGTGCCGCGCCGCCCATGACTCGAACAGCGTCGCGACGCGCATCACCTCGCGCATCCACTGGTCGCCGCCGCCGTAGCACGCACCGAGATTGGACCGCGGATCTTGCTGGCAGGCTTGCCACAGCGAAACCGCCGCACCGAGCACGGCTGCTGGATCCACCGAGACCTCCCGCGCCTCGTCCTTTCCGTTCATGATCCTGGAGTCGGGCTGGCGTTTCCATGCTGTACCCGCCGCTTCGGCACGCCTACCGTCGACGCATGGCTTCCGGCAAGAAATGGACCCGCGACGAGCTGCTCGTTGCCCTCAACCTCTACCACAAGCTCACCTTCGGGCAGCTCCACCATCGCAATCCCGCCATCGTCGCCCTCGCCACCAAACTCGGCCGCACGGCAAGCAGCTTGGCGATGAAGCTGAGCAATCTCGCTTCGTTCGATCCCGCACTGAAGCTGCGCGGCATCAGGGGCCTCGCCGGCGCCAGCGCGCTCGACCGTTCCGTCTGGGACGAGTTCCACGCCAACCTCGACGAAGCCGTACCCGCGAGCGAAGAGGCGCTGCGCACCCTCTTCCACGCCGCCCCCGAAAACGACCTCGAGGTCCTGCCCTCCGAGGGCATCCGTGTCCGCAAACGCCCGCCCACTGGTCCCACCGAAACGTTCGCCAGCGTGAAACTTCGCCGCGGGCAAGACTACTTCCGCGATGCCGTGCTCAACAATTTCGCCGGCCGTTGCGGCGTAACCGATCTTGAGATACGCGATCTGCTCATCGCTTCGCACATCCTTCCGTGGGGCACACATCCCTCCGAGCGCCTGAACGTGCGCAACGGGCTCTGCCTCTCCCGCTTGCACGACGCCGCCTTCGACCGCGGGCTGATCGCCTTCGACGACGACCTGCGGCTCATGCTTTCGCCGCGCTTGCGCGATGCACTCCCGCAGCGCGCCGTGGCCGAAAGCTTCGGCGCCTACGCCGGCCAACGCCTGCACCTCCCCGATGATGCCGCGCTGCCCGACGCCGCCTTCCTCGCCGAGCACCGCGCCACGCTCTTCGCGCGGACCTGATCTTCGTCCTTCCTGCATCCGGCGAGTCTACCAAGCCGCCGCGCAGAAATGTACGGACGATGAGTCATAAAGGCGGGCACACGATCGCAGTCCCGCCGCGCGCGCGCGGTGCCCAGCGGTGGCGAGCGGTGGGGCCACTCCCTGCGCCGGCCGCAGCGGCGGTGCTCCGGGTTACTCGCGCGTGAGCGCCGCGATCGCGTCGGCCCACTCGGGCCACGCGGCCGCCAGCGCCGGGCGTTGCCCGAGCTCGAAGTCGGCCTCGTCCCAGCCGGGCGCCATCATGCAGCCGACCAGCGCCCACCGGCCGCCCGGCGCCAGCCGCGCGCCCTGCCAGACCCCGTGCGGCACCACCGCCTGCGGCGCATCGCCCGCGGCCACCGCCGGCCCCAGTCGTGTCCAGGACCCGGATCCGGCGGCCGGCCCGAGGCGGAGCAGCTCCACGGCGTCGCCGGCGTGGAACTGCCACAGCTCGTCGCTGCGCAGCCGGTGCAGGGCCGAGAAGTCGTCTCCCGCCAGCAGGTAGAGGATCGAGGAGGCGGCCACGCGCGCCGCGCCCGGCCCGTAGCGCGCCGGCAGCGCCGCGCCGGCCAGCCGCACCTCGCTGCGCCACACCGGCGCGTACCAGCCGCCCTCCCGCGGCAGCGGCTGCAGCTTCAGGCGCGCGACAAGCTGGGCGAGTTCGGCCATGCGCCCGAGCGAAACGGGCCGGGCCCGCCGCGGCAAGCGCCCGGCCGCGACAAACATTGCGCGCCCCGCGCGGGCGGGCATCGTGCCCCAACCGCCGCGCCCGCCCGCGGCGTTCCCATGGCCGAGTCACCGCCCAGCACCACCACGCTCGCCGTCGCGCCGCGCCGCATACTCTCGGCGGAGTTGCACGCGCTCAAC
>DAOOFR010000231.1:0-4727 GCA_035415285.1 Opitutaceae bacterium | reverse complement strand
ACTTGCCCCCGTAGGGCCAGTCTCCGACTGGCCCCCTCCGGCCCGCGCCGGCTCCCCCCCGCGTCCCGGGAATTTTCGCCGCAGCGGCGAACGCAGGATTGCAAACGTCCCCGCCGGGCGAAAGGTGACTCCGCTCCCGCATGACGATCCTCGAAGGCGCCGTCCTCCTCATCCTCCTGCTGCTCGCGCTGCCCGACTTCTGCCGGCGGCTGGAGCGGCCGGGGCTGCTCTACCCGCTCTACATCGTGGCGGGCATCGTCGCGGGCGCGTTCATGGGCGAGCCCGTGCGGCATGTCTGGCGCGAGATCGGGCAGTTCGGCTTCGTGCTGCTGCTGTTCTCCGTCGGCCTCGAGATCGAGCTGCCGCAGCGGCGGCGCACCCTCAAGGCGGTGCGCCGCGCCGCGCTGTGGATGGCGTGGCAGATCCCGCCGCTCACCGGCCTGGGCTGGTTGGCCGGCGTGCCGTGGCCGCACGCGCTCGTGGCCGCCATCGCGCTGGCCAGCACCTCGGTGGGCATGGCGTACCCGCTGTGGCTCAACCATGGGTTTCCCGATTCGGGCAGCCGCCGCCGCTATCTCGAGTGGATCGTGGCGGTGGAGGTGATCGGCATCCTCCTGCTCGCCGCCGCCGGCCCGGTGATGGGCGGCGCGGTCTGGTGGAAGGTCGTGCTGAAGATGTTCGGACTGCTGGCCGCCGCCGTGTGCGCGGCGCTGGTCGCGGTGCGCGGCGCCCCGCACCTCACCCGCCTGCTCGGCTACGGCCTGAAGATCCAGGTCCACTTCCTGGTGCTGGCGATCTTCGCCATCGCCGCCCTGGGCGACCGGCTCGGCTTGGCCGCCCCGAAGACGGCGTTCGTGCTCGGCCTGTTCGTCAGCCGCACCACCGATCAGGAGGCACAACTGAGCCACCGGCTCGAACCGTTGCGCGACCGGTTGTTCGTGCCGGTCTTCTTCTTCAGCCTGGGCACGCTCGTCGAACCGCGGCTCATGCTCACACTGGTCTTCCCGCTCGCCGTGATCACCGGCATGCTGCTCTTCGCCCTGCGGCGCGGCGCTTACGGGTGGTTCTTCGCCCGCATGCTGCGCACCACCCCCTCCGCCCATGTCATCGCCGCGCCGATGCTCACCATCGCCGCCGTGGCCGTGGAGGTCCTCGCGCGCGCCGGCGCCGACCAGCGCGCGCTGGCCTGGACGCTCGCCTCGGGGCTCAGCCTCACGTTGGCCGCCGCGTTCGCGCGCATCGGCACCACCGTGCCGCTCGCCGAGTTCGAGCCGACGATGGCCGCGCCGCAGGCCTGGGATCACGCGGGGGTGCAATCCACGCTCGACCTCGAAGATTCGCCTCTTGCCGGGCCCGCGCCCGCGGAAAAGAAAGAAGGATGAGTTCGAATCCGGTCGCGGCCTTCTTCGCCCGCCTGCCGCCCACCGCCCGCCTGATCCTGCGCACCACGCTGTACGGCCTCGCCGCCGGCCTGGCGGCGGTCGCCTTCCAGACCGGGATCCACGTATTCTACCATCACGGACTGGTCGAACTCGCGCATCTGGGCCGGCCGCAGTTCCTCGTCGCCAGCCTCGTGCTCGTGGTCGGCACCGCCGCCTTCTCGAGCTGGCTGCTCGCCCGTTTCTGCCCCGAGGCCGGCGGCGGCGGCATCCCGCGGCTGAAACTCACCTTCTGGAAGGACTTCGGCCTGGTGCGCCACCGCCTCGGCCCGCTCAAGTTCCTCGGCAGCCTGATCGCCGTCGGCGGCGGTTCCAGCCTCGGGCCCGAAGGCCCCGCGCTCCAGATCGGCGGCAGTGTCGCCTCCAGCCTCGCCGCCGCCACCGGTGAGCCCGTCCACCACCGCCGCGCCGCCACCGCCGCCGGGGCCGCCGCCGGCCTCGCCGCCGCCTTCAACGCCCCGCTGGCTGCCGTCACCTTCGTGCTCGAGGAGGTCGTCGGCGACCTCAACAGCCGGCTCATCGGCGGCATCCTGCTCGCCTCCGTCGTGGCCGCGCTGGTGGCCCACGGCCTGGTGGGCGAACAACCCGCCTTCGCCCTCGGCGCGATCAACGGCGTGCACTGGGCCACCTACCTCGCCGTGCCCGTCGTCGCAGCAACGGTGGCTGCCGTCGGATATCTCTTCCAACGCGGTGCACTCGCGCTGCGCGGCTGGAACCGCCAACCGCGCGCCCTGGCACCCTGGATGCGCGCCGGCCTGGGCGGGTTCGCGGTCTGGGCGCTCGGCATCGGCGTATTCGTTTTCACCGGCCGGCTGGGCGTCTTCAGCGGCGGCTACGACGACCTCTCCGCCTCGCTGCGCGGCGCCGTGCCGCTCGACCACGCCGCGCTGCTCCTCGTCGCCAAGGTCGTCGCCACGGCGATCTGCTTCGGACTGGGCGGCAGCGGCGGCCTCTTCGCACCCACGCTTTTCTTCGGCGGGCTCGCCGGTGCGTCCGTCGCCGGGCTCGTCAACCTCGTCCATCCGCTCGCGCCCAACGACATGGCGCTGCTGGCCGTCGTCGGCATGTCGAGCGGGCTGGCCTCGATCGGCGGCGCGCCCGTCACCAGCGTGCTCATCGTCTTCGAGATGACGCACGAGTTCGCCATCGTGCCGCCGCTGGTCGTCGCCGCGCTCGTCGCCCGGCCGCTCTCGCTGCTGCTGTCGCGCCACAACATCTACGACGCCATCCTCGCGCAGGACGGCCAGGACATCGAGCGCATCATGCCCCCGCGCGACCTGCATTCCTGGCAGCACACCCCGGTCAGCCGCATCGCCAACTTCCGCCCGGTCCTCGTGCGCGACACCGCGCCCGCCGCCCTCGCGCGACTGCTCGCCGAGAAGAACTACGCCTGTTTTCCCGTGGTCGATGCCGACGCCCGCCCGCTCGGCCTGCTCACCCGCGCCGAGGCCCAGGCCGCCGTCGCGGGAAACCGTGCCCCGCAGCTCCAGCCCGCCCCCTCCGCCCGCCGCGAGACCTCCATCCACGACGTCCAGCGGCTCCTCATCGACTCCCCCGCCGGCATGGTCCTCATCCGCGCCGGCGCCGACGACCGCATCATCGGCCTGGTGACACTGCACGACCTTCTCCGCGCCGAGACCGCTTTCGACACGGCCGAGTAGCGGCGGTGCCGCCGCTCCCTCGTCCCGCCAATACCATCCTTGGGCGAAACTATGGCTCCGCCTCTTGCCTTGCCGTGCCCGCCCGCCACGGTGAAGCCCGCCGCCCACGGCCGATCATGACGAACACCGCCCCCACCATCCGCCTCTTCAGCACCGACCTCGACGGCACCCTGCTCGGCAACCCCGAGTCCGCCCGCCGGTTCAAGACCGCGTGGGAGTCGCTCCCCGCCGAACGTCGCCCGCTCCTCGCCTACAACAGCGGCCGCCTCGTCGCCGACATGCAGCGTCTGGTGGCCGCCGAGCTCCTGCCCCCGCCCGACTACTACATCGGCGGCGTCGGCACCCAGATCTTCGACGTCCGCGCCGGCCACCCGCTCGACGACTTCGACGCCCACCTGTCCACCGGCTGGGACCGCACCCGCGCCGAGTCCGTCGCCTCCGTCTTTCCCGGGGTGCGTCGCCAGCCCGACGAGTTCCAGCACACATTCAAGTCGAGCTGGTTCCTCGAGCATGCCGCCCCCGACCAACTCGAGGACCTGCGCCGCTCGCTCGCCGCCGCCGGCCTGGAGGTCAGCATCGTCTATTCCAGCGCCCGCGACCTCGACCTGCTCCCGCGCAACGCCACCAAGGGCGGCGCGCTCCAGTGGCTCTGCGCCCGTCTCGGCATCCCGCTCACGCAGGTTCTGGTCGCGGGCGACACCGGCAACGACTCCTCGATGTTCCGCCTGCCCGGCGTGCGCGGCATCATCGTCGACAACGCCCACCCCGAACTCTTCGAGGCCACCGTCGACATCCCCATCTACACCGCCCGCAACGTGCTCGCCGACGGCGTGCTCGACGGCCTGCGCCACTTCGGCGTCGTCCGCCGGCAGCCCGGCGCGCTCGAGACCGAGATCCCCGCCCAGCAACAGACCGCGCCGCTGCGTCTCCTGTTTCACGACACCGACTTCCCGGCCTTCACCGACACCGACCGCGCCTTCCTCCGCACCGCCTACGACCGCGCGCTCGTCGCCCTGCGCAAGAACATCACCCCGCTCGGCTTCTCCGCCTGCTCGCTCACCGACAACACCGTCACCGGCACCGACGCCAACTACCGCTCGGTGTGGGCGCGCGACGGCTCGTTCACGGTCATCCACACCCTCGACCTCGCCGACCAGCCCGACATCGCCGCCTGCCAGCGCGCCACGCTCGAGACGCTGCTCGGCGCCATCACCCCCTCCGGCCAGATCCCCGCCAACGTCCGCATCGACACGCACGAGCCCGACTACGGCGGCGTGGGCAACATCTGCTCGATCGACAGCGGCCTGTGGCTGGTGGTCGCCGTCTACCACTGGGTCACGCGCACCGGCGACCTCGCGTTCCTCCGCCGCCACCGCCCCGCCCTCCAGCGCGCGATGGACTGGCTCACCGCGCACGACAGCAACAACGACGGCCTGCTCGAGATCCCCGAGGCAGGCGACTGGACCGACCTCTTCGGCCGCAGCTACAACGTGCTCTACGACGAGGTGCTCTGGTATCGCGCCAACGTCTGCTTCGGCCGCCTCATCGAGTTCCTCGGCGACTTCGACCGCGCCGCCGACTACCTGCGCTGGGCGCAGCGTATCCGCGGCCGCCTGCTCGACACCTT
>DAOOFR010000230.1:0-4825 GCA_035415285.1 Opitutaceae bacterium | reverse complement strand
CCCCCCCCACCCTGCGCGAGCCAGTCGCTGTAACCGCCGATGTACTCCTCGATCCGGCCGTCGCCCTCGAACACGAGCGTGCTGGTGACGACGTTATCCAGGAACTCGCGGTCGTGGCTCACGAGGAGCAGCGTGCCCTGGTATTCGACGAGCAGATCCTCGAGCAGGTCGAGCGTCTCGGCGTCGAGGTCGTTGGTGGGCTCGTCGAGCACGAGCACGTTGGCGGGCTTCGTGAAGAGGCGCGCGAGCAACAGGCGGTTGCGTTCGCCGCCGGAGAGCACGCGGGCGGGCGTGCGGGCGCGGTCGGCGGTGAAGAGGAAATCCTGCAGGTACGTGATCACGTGGCGCTGCCGGCCGTCGATCAGGACGGTCTCGTTGCCGTCGGCGATGTTGTCGGCCACGGAGCGGTTGTCGTCGATCTGCGCGCGGAGCTGGTCGTAGTAGACGATCTCGAGATTGGTGCCGTGCTTGAGCGTGCCGGCGGTGGGCGCGAGCTGGCCGAGGAGGAGCTTGATGAGCGTGGTCTTGCCGGCGCCGTTGGGGCCGATGAGGCCGATCTTGTCGCCGCGCAGGATCGTCGTGGAGAAGTCGCGCACGAGCGGGCGGCCATCGGGGTACGAGAAGGCGAGTTTCTCCGTCTCGATCACCTTCACGCCGGTGCGGCCGGCCTCGGCGAGGCGCATGCTCACGTTGCCCAGCCGGTCGCGGCGGTCGCGGCGCTCGGCGCGCATGGCCTGCAACGCCTCGATGCGCGCGCCGGAGCGTTTGCGCTGCGCGCGCAGGCCCTGGCGGATCCAGACTTCCTCCTGCGCGAGCTTCTTGTCGAAGGCGGCGCGCTGGCGCTCCTCGGCCTCGAGGCGCTCCTCGCGGCGGACGAGAAACTTCGCGTAGTCGCAGTCCCAGTTCGTGATCACGCCGCGGTCGAGTTCGACGATGCGGGTCGCCAGCCGGCGGAGAAACGCGCGGTCGTGGGTGACGAAGAAGAGGCCGATCTTCTCGGCGAGGAGGAACTCCTCCAGCCAGAGCACGCTGGCGAGATCGAGGTGGTTGGTGGGCTCGTCGAGCAGGAGCAGGTCGGGCTGGCCGGCGAGCGCGCGGGCGATGAGCACGCGGCGTTTGAGGCCGCCGGAGAGCGCGGAGAACTCCTTCGTCGCCGGAAGCTGCATGCGCTCGAGGAGCTGCTCGAGGCGGAGCTCGCGTTGCCAGTCCTCCTCGTGCGGGCCGCCGGCTCCTTCCGCACGCACACCCGCAGCGACGATGTCGTGCACGTGACCGGCGAGGTCGGTGGGCACTTCCTGGTTGAGCCGGGCGAAATGCGCGCCGGGCTGCCGCGAAATCGCGCCGCTGTCGGGCTGCATCTCGCCGGCGATGATGCGCATGAGGGTGGACTTGCCCATGCCGTTGCGACCGATCAGGCACACGCGTTCGCCGGCATCGACCTGGAAGTTGACGTGGTCGAGCACGGCAGGGCCGCCGAAGGCATGCGAGAGATCGAGAAGCGTGAACAGCGCCATGAAGCGGCCAAACGTGGAGCCCGGCCGCGGCGCAGGCAATGCCGCGTTTCGGCGATCATGCGACGAGACGAAGTTGCACCGGCTCTCACGTTTTCCGCTGTTTTCCATGCGCTTACAAAACGGTATGGCAAGCGAGCCATACCGCCGTTTGACCGGTATGGCAGGCGAGCCATACTCACCGGCGCCATGAAAATGACCATGCACATCGACGAGGATGTCCTCGCCCAAGTGATGGAGCTCACCGGGGCCAAGACCAAGACCCAGGCGGTGGAGATGGCGCTCACCGAGATGGCGCGCCGCCACAGGCAGAAGAAGTTCTTCCAGAAAGGCCTCGGCCTCACGCCGGAGCAACTCGGCGAGTACGGACGTACCCTCATGGAGATCCATGGTGATTCGATGGATATCGACGAGGCGGCGGTGCAACGGTTCATGGCCCGGACCGATGCCCTGCGCGCGGCCAAACGGGCGCGTGAAATCAAGGTCGCCGAGGACCAAGCCCCCTACCGCACCGGCGATGAGCAAACTGGTTCTCGTTGATAGCAGCTATTGGATCCGGTTGGTGGCCCGGCATGGCGACCCCTTCGACGAACTGGAAGCGCGTGGAGACGAGTTCGACTTCGCGATCAACGGCATCATCTGGGCCGAGGTGATCCGCGGGCGCTCCGATCCCGCCATCCGCGAGCGGTTCGAGGAAGGCTTCTCGACGTTGGTCTTCCTCAACCTCACCGCGGGCAGCTGGCGACGCGCCGCCAAGCTCGCCTGGCAGCTCGATCGCGCCGGCCACGTGATCGGGCTGCCGGATCTCGCCATCGCCACCTCGGCACTCGAGAACGACGCCGCGGTGCTGACCTTCGACCGGCACTTCCAGTCCATCCCGGGGCTGAACGTGGTGGACGACCTGGACTGAGCGTCGAAACTGCAGTTCGGGCAGGTCACAGAGGCGGAGGAGAGACGGAAGGAGAGCACAGAGAAGAACTTGGTGTAGAGGAACCCGGACTCGGGGTGCTCACCCAGCGTGTGAGCGCCCCTGAAGTCCTGTTTCCCTCCGAACGCTCTGTGATCTCTCGCCTTATCGCTGCGCCCTCTGTGTCCAACTGCTTCGTTTAGGATGAGCCGTGGCACCTGTGGCCCCAACCCCGCGCTTGTCGGCGGCGCGTCCATCGTCTGGACTCGCGCGCATGCTGCGCTCCATCCGTCCCGGTCGCTACGTCCTCATCCTCGCCGCCCTGCTCGGCGCCGCCGTCGTCGCCTCGGGCGTGGGCGCGCACTACCCGCACGATTGGTGGCTGGAGAACGTGCTCGTGCTGGGCGCGCTGGTCTTCTTCGCCGCCACGTACCGGCGTTTCCCGCTCTCGCGCGTGAGCTACACGCTGCTCTTCGGGTTCCTCATCCTGCACGAGATCGGCGCGCACTGGACGTACGCGGAGGTCCCCTACAACGACTGGACCCGCGCGCTGTTCGGCCGCTCGCTCAACGAACTCTGCGGCTTCGAACGCAACCACTTCGACCGCCTCGTGCACTTCTCCTACGGGCTGCTCCTCGCCTACCCGATCCGCGAGGTCTTCCTGCGCATCGCCGATGCCAAGGGCTTCTGGGGCTACTTCCTCCCGCTCGATGTCGTGATGTCCACCTCGATGCTCTACGAGCTCATCGAGTGGGCGGCCGCGGTCGGCTTCGGCGGCGAGCTCGGTCAGGCCTACCTCGGCACGCAGGGCGATGTCTGGGACGCCCACAAGGACATGGCGCTCGCCTCCTGCGGCGCCCTGCTCGCGATGACAGCCACCGCGGCGATCAACTGGCGCCTGCACCGCGACTTCGCGCGCGAGTTCGCCCACAGCCTGCGGGTGAAAAACGCCCGCCCACTGGGCGAGGAAGCGATCGCCGCCGCCCGCGCCCGGCAGGAGTGAGCCGCACCATCGCGGTCGCGGCGTTCACTTCCCCTTCGCGCGTCCCGGCGGCGGCACGGGTCGTGGCGCCTCGCCGCCGTGATCGCCGACCGGCACGAGTTGCACCTGCGCTTCGCGTCCGAAGCAACGCTCCAGCTTGAGCAGGATCAGCCGGTCGTCGTCGAGATCGGGCGCGACCTGCTTGTGCATCACCGTGCCGCGTTCGGGCACGTAGAGGCACAGCCGACGGTCGAACGGGAACACCGCCGCCGCCGATTCCCGGCGTTTCCCTTTCTCGAGGTAACTGAAGCGCAGCACGCGCACCTCGCGACACTTCGCCAGCGCCTTCGCCACGCGTTCGGCCGCGCGGAAGCCGGGAGTGGCCGGCCCGGCCAGTGCGCCGCGCAGCCCCGGCCGGCGGCGGCTCCACGAGTCGTCGAGCAGCATCGCCCCCGTCTGCTTGACCTGCGGATACAGCGAGAGCACCGCCGCCGTCACCTCGTGCAGGTCCTCGCGCCGCGCCGGCGGCACCGTGAGTTTGCGCACGCCGTTGTTGATATCGAAGAGGAACAGCCCGCCGCGCCACTGGAAGATCGCCACCGCGTGGCCCGGGCCCATCGCGTAGTCGTCGTCCAGCGTGCCCCAGCGCAGCACCCGCACCCAGCGCGAGCCGCCCGCCTTGCGCCCGCCGAGGTAGGTATCGGCAAACCGGACCGAGTCGACGAAGCACGGGTTGCCGACTCCCAACGCGCGGAACTTGAACGGCGTGCCCCGTGTGCCGGGCTCGGCCGCGTGGGCGACCACCGCCGCAACCAACAGCACAGCCCAGCTCAACCACACGCGGAACTCGGAGCGGATTCTCATGCGCGCCCGCACCTTGCCTCACCCTCCGCTCCGTCTCAACCCCCGGATTGCCGAAACCGCACACCCGCCCCTTACCACCCGCCCACCGGCAACCGGCCACCGGCTACCGCCATCCGCTCACCGGCAACCGCCCACCGTCTACCGTCCACCGTCCACCGCCCACCGCAGTAGCGATGTCCCATGAGGGCATCGGTCCGCCCTCGCGGAGCGAACTCCGTCGTAGCGATGGTCGTAAGACCATCGTGCCGTCCGCGTGCACCCCTTTCGGCCATCGGTCCCGATCCGGCCTCACGCGGAGCCGCGGAGCACGCGGACCGCAGATAGTCCGCTCACCGTCTTCCGCCCTCCGTCGTCCGGCCTCCGCACGTGGCGCCGCTGCGCCGTTGCGCGAGAATTTCCGGTCGGCTCAGCAACTCCAGAGAACGGAACCACTCTGCCGTACGGCAGAGGACGCCGATGAACGCGGATCCCGTTCAAGTTTCCCGTCGCCCCTGGTGCCGGCGGAACGCCTGCGCGTGGGACGCTGCTTCAGCACGTCCCGGCAGGCCCCGCGGCGACCTC
>DAOOFR010000229.1:2378-4845 GCA_035415285.1 Opitutaceae bacterium | reverse complement strand
CCGCCTTCGCCACCGGGGGCGACGTCGACACCGTGCTCAAGCACCTCGAGCACGCCTGGCCGGATTTCGCGTGAGGCGGGCGAGAACCGGCGGAGCCGACAGAAGGTAACGAAGCGAACGAAGGAGTTGGGAGGCTCAACCGCCTGCCCTCGGCAAGTGAACGCAGCTCCGGAGTGATCCGGGCCCAACTCGCCCTCCGTCCGGTATGCCTTGGTTTTCTTCGTTTCCTTCTGTCGTCTGCGGGATCGGGCGGAGGCCCGCACCAATCCAGCTGCGCCGAGCCACGCCCACCCATGAAAAAGCCACCGGTCGAAACCGGTGGCCTGGAAAGAAGCAGTGTCCGGGATGCGGGCTCAGGGCGCCATCGGCCGGATCGAGCCGTCGGCCTCGTAGAAAAGCTCCTGCACCTTCACGCACCGCCGGTGGCTCACGCCGCCGGAGAGGGTGGAATCGTGGTAGTAGAGGAACCACTTGCCCTGGAACTCGACGATCGAGTGGTGCGTCGTCCAGCCGAGCACGGGCGGCAGGAACGAGCCGCGGAAGGTGAACGGCCCCAGCGGGCTCTTCGCGGTCGCGTAGCAGAGCAGGTGGGTGTCGCCGGTGGAATAGGAGAGGTAGTAGGTGCCGTTGTATTTGTGCATCCACGGCCCCTCGAAGTAGCGGGCGGAGTTGTTGCCCGCCTTGAGCGGCGTCCCGGCCTGGTCCACGATCACGGCGTCGGCCGGCGTGGTGGCGAACTGGAGCATGTCGGGCGTGAGCTTGGCGACCTTCGGGCACAGCGCCGGGGTCTCCTCGGGCGGGGTCTTCGCGTCGGCCAGGAAGCGGCCGGTCGGCCAGCACTGGAGCTGCCCGCCCCACAGGCCGCCGAAATACATGTAGAATTGGCCGTCGTCGTCGCGGAAGACGCACGGGTCGATGCTGAAGCTGCCCTTGATCGGCTCCGGCTCCGGCACGAACGGGCCCTCGGGGCGCGTGCCCACCGCCACGCCGATGCGGAAGATGCCGTCCTTGTCGCGCGCGGGGAAATAGAGGTAGTACTTGCCGTCCTTGAACGCCGCGTCCGGCGCCCACATCTGGCGCGAGGCCCACGGCACCTGGCGCAGATGCAGCGCCTCGCCGTGGTCGGTCGTCGGGCCGCCCGGCTGGTCCTGCGACAGGACGTGGTAGTCCGTCATCTGGTACTGGTCGCCGTTGTCGTTCTCCTCCACCTCGAGGTCGAGGTCGTGCGAGGGGTAGATGTACATCCGGCCCTCAAACACATGGGCCGAAGGATCGGCGGTATAGATATGGGAAACGAGAGGTTGGCGGCTGCTCATGACGGGAGGGGTTGATGGGGAGACCACGGCGGTCCCCGCCGGATTGGAGACGGCAAACTTGCCCCATCCGCCGAGCGATCCGACCCTCCGCTTGCGCTAACAATTGAGCCCGCGCCGCGCCCGCCGCCGCCAAATCCGCAAGAACCGCAAAGCAAACCGCCGCCCGCCGCTGGCATCATCGCCACGTCCCATGACACCGAACCGCGCCACCACCCTGCACGACTACCACGAACGGTTGAACCGTGTCCTGCTCCACATCGCCCGCCACCGCGGCGAGGAGCTCACGCTCGACCGGCTCGCGGCCGTCGCCTGCCTCTCGCCGTGCCATTTCCACCGGATCTTCCGGGCGATGGTCGGCGAACCGCTCGGGCAGCATGTGCAGCGGGTGCGGCTCGAGACCGCCATCGTCCAGCTGCAAACCTCCACCCGCAGCGTGCTCGAGATCGCGCTCGACGCGGGGTACGAGAGCGCGGCGGCCTTCGCGCGGGCCTTCGCGCAACGGTTCGGCGTCTCCCCAACCCAATGTCGCCGCGAGCACCGCCTCGAGCTGCAGGTGCGCCCGGCGCGTTTCCAGGAAAGGCACGCCACCATGATCACCCCCGAAATCCTCACCCGCCCCGCCACCCCGGTCGCCTACGTCCGCCACCTCGGCCCCTACGCCGGCGTCGGCGCCGCGTGGGCCACGCTCTGCGGCTTCGCCGGCCCGCGCGGCCTGCTCGGCCCCCGCACCGCCTATCTCGGCATCAGCCGCGACGACCCGAAGATCACCGCCGCCGACCAGCTGCGCTACGACGCCTGCATCAGCCTCGACCGGCCCCTCGCCCCCGACGGCGAGGTCGGCGTGCAGACCATCCCCGGCGGCCGCTACGCCAAGTTCCTCCACTGCGGCCCGCACGAGAACCTCCTCGCCACCTACGACGCGATCTTCGGCGACTGGCTGCCGCGCAGCGGCGAGCGCCTCCGCGACGAGCCCGGCTTCGAGCTCTACCTCAACTCGCCCGACACCGCCGCGCCGGCCGACCTGCGCACCGAAATCTGGTTACCGCTGGAGTGACTCGCCCCGCCCGCCCGGGCCCCGCCGCCGCTGCGCGGCGGGGCCGCGGTCCGGAGCGCGGCGCCCGCCGTCGGCCGAGGTCTTTTGTTGCACTCCG
>DAOOFR010000229.1:0-2278 GCA_035415285.1 Opitutaceae bacterium | reverse complement strand
GCCGCGGTCCGGAGCGCGGCGCCCGCCGTCGGCCGAGGTCTTTTGTTGCACTCCGTCACGGCGCCACCCTTGCTTGCCGGCCTCACCCCACGACCGACCCGCCATGTCCCGCCACGCCGACAACTACCAACCCCTCTCCGAACAGGAGCTCTACGAGCTCGCCTCCTTCCTCGAGTCGCCGCTCGTGCCGCCGACCACCATGCGGATCTCCGCGGTCAACGGCCTGCTCACCTCGATCATCATCGGGCCGCGCCCCATCCCGCCGAACGTGTGGATGAACTACATCTGGGGCCAGGGGCAGCCGCGCTGGCCGTCGGCCCAGCATGCCGAGCGCGTCGCCTCGCTGCTGGTACGCCACCTCAACACCATCGCGCTGCTGCTCGCCGGCCAGCCCCCGCGCTTCGCCCCGCTCACCTACACCCGCCACGAGGGGGAGAAGGCCACCGAGATCGTCACCGACTGGTGCTTCGGTTTCCTCGCCGGCGTGAAGCTCGACAACGAAGCGTGGAAACCCGTGCTCGGCTCCGAAGCCGACCCCTTCCTCGCCATCATCCGCGCCCACCTCGAGCCCGAGAAGGAGATCCACGCGCAGATCCTCGGCAAGATCTCCGCGGAGAACGGCACGCCCGCCCAGGTGATCGCCACCTGCGTGCTCGAGCTGCACCGGTTCTGGCTCGCCCGCCAGCCGAAGAAGCCCGCCGCCCCGGCCGGCAGCGCCATGCCGCTGCCGCTCAAGATCGGCCGCAACGACCTCTGCCCCTGCGGCAGCGGGCGCAAGTACAAGCACTGCTGCGGCAGCGCCCAGCCGCCAGCCGCCGCAGCGGAACCGGCCCCCGAAGCGCCCAAGGCCTGAGCCGTTTCACTCCCCTCGCCCCGGCTTGCCCGCCGGGGCTTTTTTGCGCCCGCCTCCGGCCTGCCTTGCCGGCCTTCGCCCCCGCCACCGCTACTCCCCGCGATGCCGGCCCTGGCGCTTCGTGTTGCGCGTCGGCGCACCGCGCCGGGCGGCGAGCTCCGCCAGCGCCTCCTTCGCCACATGCGGCCGCACCGCCGCCGGCACCTCCAGATAGCCGATGCGCCGGCAGTCGCGGAACAGCGCCGCGGCCACCTCGGCCTCCGCCAGCCCGCGCTCGCCCACGAGAAACCCGAACACCCGCTCCATCGTGCGACTGAGCGCCAGCGCGTGATGCCGCCCCTCGCGCGCATAGAACCAGTCGCAGAAATGCAGGAACTCCGCGAACGGCGACGCCGCGCCCGTACCGCCCGTTCGGTCTCGTCCACCCGGTCCATCGGGTCCGCTCGGTCCATTCGCACTGCGAGCCGCAGCACCCGGCGCCGCCGCCACCGCACGCGCACCCGCCGAGGGCGCGCCGCGCCAGAACAGCGGCAGCGTCTCCACGAAGTTGCCACTGTTGCCGACCAGGTCCCAGTAGCGCGCGAACCGCCGCAGCCGCTGCATCGTGGGGAAATCGATCAGGCGGTTGCGCAGGATCTCGTACGGCGGCGCCGGGGAGTAGAGCATCGCCTCCGCGGCGTCGTGCCGCGCGATCGGTGCGCCGCGCAGCTTCTTCAGGAGCCCCACCTGGATCTCCTGCGGCCCGAGCGCGACCAGCCGGTCGAAACCGGCCGCGAAGCCCGCCACCGTCTCGCCGGGCAGCCCCACGATCAGGTCGGCGTGCACATGCGCCTGCGTGCGCTCGCGCAGGAAGCGGAAGTTCTCCTCCAGCCGCGCGAGGTCCTGCCGGCGATCGATCGCCGCCGTCACCGCCGGATCGAAACTCTGGATGCCGACCTCGAGCTGCAGCGAACCCGCCGGGAACCGCGCCAGCAGCTCGCGCAGCTCCGGCGGCAGCCGGTCCGGGATCATCTCGAAGTGCAGGAACAGCCCGGCGTACCGGCGGGCGGTGGACGGTGGACAGTGGACGGTTGCCGGTGGGCGGTCGGCGGTGGGCGGTTGCCGGGCGGCAATCGGCGTAGCACCGGCTTCCGCGCCGGCGGGAGCGGGAGGCGCCGACACGTAGGACCGGTCGGAGACCGGTCCCCCTCCCCCCGGCCCGACCGACAGCTGTTCGCCCACCGCAGGCTCACCGCCCGCCTCCGCCATCCGCGCGAGGAAAAACCCGAGGATGCGGCGGCTGGTCGGCAGGTGGAGGTTGAAGGTGCGGTCGACGAACTTGAAGTGCCGCACCCCGCGCGCGAGCAGCCGGTCCATCGCCGCCAGAAATGCCTCCAGCGGATACTGGCGCACCCCGTCGTCGAGCGACGACAGGCAGAACTCGCA
>DAOOFR010000228.1:0-4878 GCA_035415285.1 Opitutaceae bacterium | reverse complement strand
TGGCTGGTTTTTTGGTGACCCGAGGTGGCTGGTTTTGAAGTGACCGGTGACAGCATGGCGCCGCTGCTGGCTGACGACTGGCGCGAGCTCACGCACGCGCTCTACACCGAGGGCTACCGCGCCGATACCATCGCGCACTTTGGTTGGCGGGAGGAGGGCGCGATCGTCGCCACCGCCGGTGTGATGATCCGCGACGACTTTCCCGCCAACACCCTCAAGCCGCGCCGCTACGGCTGGATCATGGATGTGTACGTGCAGCCCGAACACCGGAAGCGCGGCCACGCGCGGCGGCTGACCACGGAGACGCTCGCTTGGCTGCGCGGGAAGGGCGTCGTCTTCGCGCGGCTCGTCGCCTCCGAGCAGGCCAAACAGGCGGGCCTGTACGAGAAACTCGGTTTCACCTTCGCCAACGAGATGCGGCTGAACCTCGCGGCGCCGGCGGGGTGACGGGCGGAGCGGGAGACTGCGTTGGCGGTTCGGCAGTCCGAGGAATGACGATCAACCGAGGCCGAGGTAGGCGCGAACCTTGCGCTTGATCTCCTGCCGACGCTCGAAGGCGACGACGCCGAGGCGTTCCTTGATCTGCGCTTTGCGGACAACGTAGATCAGCGAGCAGTCGAGCAGGGTGAGGAAGGAAAGTCCGTCGGCGCCGTTCAGGACGACGTTGTGCTCCTTCGCCCGTTCGGCGGGCTGTTTCTTCGTGCCGACGAGCACGTTGAAACGCTGCTGTTTGTCGTCGTCGAGAATGTCCTCGGCGGAGAGGACGACCGCGGGGTGGCCGACCGGGTCGTTGTTGGCGGCGGGGATCTTGACGATGTCCCAGCGGCGCAGCTTCAAAGGGTTTCTCCGAGCGAGTTGCCGAGGGCGATCTCGCGTTTCGAACGGCGGAGCGAGCCCTTGGCGACAGGGGCGACTTCCTCGGGCATTTCCCACGGCTCGCACTTCATGAAGCCGAACGGGAACTTCACGACCACGGCCTGCTTGCGGGTGACGACGCGGCGCCCGACCTTGGCGAACTGCTCCTTGGCTTCGTTGGCCGTGAGAATCTGCATGGCGTACGAGTAGGCGCCGCGCCTCGGGCGGTCAAGTGGGGCGGTGGGCGGTTCCGGCAGCGGCGTAGACGAACCGGACCGGATTGTGGGCGTCATGCGCCTCAAGCGCCGGTCCGGATACTGGAAGCGGCGATTTTGGGGGACGATGCGGCAGGTTGGGCGGCGCGGGTGACGGAGCCGGTGAGGGCTGCAACGTTGGGCCGTCTTTGCGAGTCATTGGTTGTCACTACAGAGAAGGTCCCGTAGATCGTCGGCATGAGGACTGAGAATTCTGAGTATCTGGGGGAGTTCTGGCTCCCTGAGACACCTGAGGCGAAGGTCCACGGAACGATAGCCTAGTTGGTCGACAGTAACCGAGAATTGAAGCGGCGACTGAGTTATCGCTGCGGCGAGAAGGCGACTCACGCTTCGTAGCCGAGGTAGGGGGAAGAGCCACTTTTCGACTGCGGCGACGGGGCGCTGGCTGCGGGCGGCGCCCTTCGACACGCTCAGGGTTCCAGCTGGTTTAGGCCTCGTAACCCAAGTATGGGGCGAGCCAGCGCGCGGACTCTTCGACGGGGGTCCCTTGCCGGCGGGCATAGTCTTCGATCTGGTCGCGGGCGAGTTTGCCGACGGCGAAGTAATTCGACTCGGGGTGGTTGAAGTAGAAGCCGCTCACGCTGCTGGCGGGCTTCATCGATCAACTCTCGGTGAGATCAGCGGACCTCGATCAGGCGGGTGCCGTTGGCGAGCTGCTCGGTGAGTGCGGGGAGGGCGGCGGCGAAGAGCGCGAGGAGCGCCGGGGTGCGGCTGTTGCCGATGCGCAGCCAGACAACCGGAACCGGTTCGGGCCGGAGCGTCACCATTTGGGCGAAGTCCTCATCCTTGGTCACGATCACCGCGCCGTGCTCGGCGGCGTAGTGCCAGAGGAAGCGGTCGGGCGCTTGGGCCAGATCCAGCTCCAGCGCGTGCTCGGCGATATGACCTTGGTCGCGCAGCCAACGGGCGAGCGCCACGGGAAGCTGGTTGTCGACGAGGAAGCGGCTCACGAAGCGCGCAGGATCACGCGGTCATTCTGGGAAGCGGCGAACTCAAGGCAGGCGCGGATGTCGTCGGCTTCAAGGAAAGGGTAGTCCTTCAGGATCTCCTCCCATGAGGCGCCCTGAGCGAGGAGCTCGAGCACATCCTTCACGCGCAGGCGAAAACCGCGGATACAGGGACGTCCGCCACATTTGCCCGGTTCGACGGTGATGCGGGAAAGGAGCGTGCTCATGGCTGAGACCCTAGCTGGCGGAGTCGGAAAGGAAAGCGTGGTTTGGCTGGCGGGAGAGGTAGGCCGGTTTCTCCGAAACCGCCGCGGGCGATATCCGCGGCCGATCGCCGCTCTCGCGAGCGGCGCCACAGCGCGGCGAGCGCGGAGGCAGCCAAGGGAGGAGGGGCCGGACGGCTCGTTCTGCCGTCCGGCAGAATCTGCGAGAGAGCCATCCCTACCTTCCGAACCGCATGCCTCGTAGCCGAGGTAGGGGGAGAGCCACTTCTCGACTTCGGCGACGGGGCGCTGGCTGCGGGCGGCGCCCATTCGACATGCTCAGAATGCCTGCTGTTCAGGCTTCGAAATCCGAGTACGGGGCGAGCCAGCGCTCGGACTCTTCGACGGGGGTTCCTTGCCGGCGGGCATAGTCATCGACCTGGTCGCGGGCGAGTTTGCCGACGGCGAAGTACTTCGATTCGGGATGGTTGAAGTAGAAACCGCTCACGCTGCTGGCGGGCTTCATCGCGCAACTCTCGGTGAGATCAGCGGACCTCGATCAGGCGGGTGCCGTGGGCGAGCTGTTCGGTGAGCGCAGGGAGAGCGGCGGCGATGAGCGCGAGGAGGGCTAGGGCGCCAAGGGCAGCGTGATCCGGAACGTGGTGCCGGCCGGGCCGGTGGCGAGCAGCTCGATGTCGCCGTGGTGGCTCTGGAGAATGCGTTTCACGATGGCCAGCCCCAGACCGGTGCCGTCGGTGCGGCCCATGAGCACGGAGGCGAAGAGCTTCGGTTGCAGCTCGGCGGGGATGCCGCGCCCGGTATCGGAGAAGTCGAGCACCAGGCCGGGGGCGCCGTCGGCGCGGGGGCCGCGGGCGGCCCGCAGGGTGATGCAGCCCCCGGCGGGCATCGCGTGGGTGGAGTTGAGGATGAGGTTGAGGAGCACCTGCTGGATCTGGCCCTTGTTGACCTCGACGAAGAGCGTCTCCGGGGCGGGCTCGTAGCGCACGGCGATCATGCCCTGGTGGAGCTTGAGGCGGACGAGCAGGAGGGTGTCGGTGATGATCTCGTCGAGCGGCCAGCGCGAGTGGAGGGCGCCGGGGGCCTTGGCGAGGTTGAGCACGCGGGTGACGGTGGCCTCGAGCTGGTTGAGCTTCTCGCCGATGATCCGCATGTCCTTGATCCGTGGATCGCCGGCGGCGAACTCGATGCGCAGCGAGCTGTAGAGCAGCTTGATGACCGTGAGGGGATTGCGGACCTCGTGGGCGATCTCGGCGGCGAGCAGGCCGAGGGTGGTGAGGGTCTCATTCTTGCGCAATGTATCCTCGCTCTGGAAGACGCGCGCGTAGAGCCGGGCGTTGGCGATGGCGACCGCGCCGAGGTTGGCCAGCGCGCCGAGCAGGCGCTTCTCCTCGTCGTTGTGGCGGTGCGGGCGCGCGCTGTAGCTGGCGAGCACGCCGATCACGGCGCCCTCGACGACGATGGGCGCGAGCAGCGCGGCCTGCACGGCGGGCTCGCGGGGCACGTCGCGCAGCTCCAGCACCTCGGCGGCGTGGAGATGAGGGTACTCGATGAGCCGCTCGGTGCGCACGCCGGCGGTGGCCAGGCAGTCGTCGGCGGGCCAGTCCTCCTTGGGCGGCGGCACGAAGCCCTCGGGCCCGGCCCACGACTCGGCCCGGAGGGTGTCGGCCTCGGGCTGGTGGAGCAGGAGGGCGCCGATGCAGCTGCCGAAGATGGCGCGGGTCTCGCGCGTGATGGTGTCGAGCAGCTCCTGCAACTGCAGCTTGGAGACGAGGGACTGGCCGACGCTGGTGAGCGTCTCGAGCTGCCGCGCCTTCTCCTGGAGCTGGCGGAGCAGCCAGATGCGCTGGAGGGTGCGGGCGGCCTCGGCGGCGAGCTGCGCGAACGCGGCGAGGTCGGTGGCGGTCCAGGCGGCGACGGTGTCGGAGTTGAGGGTGAGTGCGCCAAGGATGTGGCCGTCGCATTCCAGAGGGGCGGCCATCGCGCAGCGGGCCTGGCTGCGCAGGCGGATGTAGCGCGGGTCGGCGGCGACGTCGGCGACGAGGGCGGGCTTGCCGTGGAGCGCGACCCAGCCGGTGAGGCCCTGGTCGAGGCGGAGCGTGTGTTCGCCGGTGTCGGGCGGGAGCCCGTGGTGGACCTCGACCCGAAGCAGGTTGATGTCGGGGTCGAGGATGGCGATGCCGCCGGCGTCGGCGTGGAAGAGTCCCACGCACTCGCGCAGAATCGACTCCTTGGCGACGCGGGGATCGCCGGTGCGACCGACGAGTCCGGCGATGGCGTAGAGGGCGGCGGGGAGGCGATCCATGGGCGGAGTGTGGGCGGTGGTGCGCGCGGGACCAATCCGAAAGGCGGCGGCGGTGCGCGGCGACGCCATTTTTCACCCACGCCTGCGGCACCGACGCCGGCGGATGAAACCGGCTCATGCGGCGGCGCATGCGCCATGCGCGATCTCAGCCCGGAGAACGCGACCGGAATCGACAGAAGGCAACGAGGAGAACGAAGGGAGGCGGAGGCGGATGCCTGCTCGCGTGTCAGCGGTCACTCAAAACCAGCCAGCAAAGGTCGAATCAAAACCAGCCA
>DAOOFR010000227.1:0-4963 GCA_035415285.1 Opitutaceae bacterium | reverse complement strand
GTTCCGCGCCGGCCGGGTCCCCGTGCAGGCGGCCTTCGCCAACCACCCGGGGATCACGCTCGGCTACCGCCTCAACACCCCCGCCGGCGCTGTCGTGTTCATGCCCGACGTCGAGATCATGCCGTTCGACCGCCCCCGGCCCGCGCGCCCGCAGGCGCCGGGGGAGGAGGACGCCGAGGACTTCGCCGCCTACAAGAACCAGCTCCTCGCCGAGTTCGCCCACGGGGCCGAGCTGTTCATCTGCGATGCCCAATACAACGCCGACGAATACGAGCGCCGCATCGGCTGGGGGCACAGCTGCGTCGACGACACGGTGCGCCTCGCCCTGCAGGCCAACGTCAAGCACCTCGTGCTCTTCCACCACGACCCCACCCATGACGACGACGCGATCGACCGCATGGTCTCGGCCGCCCGCGCACTGGTCGCGGCCGCCGGAGGCACCATGCAGATCGACGCTGCCGCCGAAGGCCAGGAGATCGTGCTCCGCCGCAAAGAACGCGCGGCAGCCTCCGCGTCAGCGTCGGCTTAGCCTGGGCCGGCGCGGAGAAGAACTCCGCTCCGGCGGCTTCGCGCAGCGACTTCGGCTACTCGGCGTACTTCACCGAGCAGCCGTACGGCTTGGTGACGGGCGTCGCCACCGGCCGGCCGGCCTTCAGGTCGGCGAGCGCCGCGAGGATGTAGTTGGTCGCCTTCGGCACATCGTCGGTCTTCGCCGAGGGGATGCTGTCGATCGCGCCCGAGTAGACGACCACACCGGCCGCATCGATCACGAACAGCTGCGGCGTGTTGGTCGCGTGATAGAGCCGGCCGACCACACCGGCCTCGTCGAGCAACACCGCCGCGGGGGCGGCCCCTTTGGCGGCGTTGGTCTTGTTCCAGTCCGCCGCCGACAGATGCCCCTGCTTGCCCGGCGCCGAGGAGCAGATCGACAGCCAGACCACCCCGTCCGCCGCCGCCGCCCGCTGCGTCTGCTGCATGTTTCCGGAGTCGTAGTGTTTCACAACGAAGGGGCAGCCGTGGTTGATCCATTCGAGGACCACCACCTTGCCTTTGAACGACGAAAGCGCGTGCGCCTTGCCGTGAGTATCGGTGAGGGTGAAGCCGGGGGCCGGCTGGCCCACTTCGGGCCGCACGGCCGCCGCGGCAACCAACGCGCCGCAGGCGGCCAACATAGCAACGGAGAACAAACGGAGTGATTTCATGGTGGATCGAGTTTTCGGGTTGATGGGAATGGTCCGGGTAGGGACCGCGCGTGCCGGGAGCACGCTGGCGGCGCGGACAGAAATCGAGGTCGCCCATTCCGCAACTTTCGCCCACTCATCGACACAGCCCGCCCCGCCATGCCATTCCGCGTCACCCGTCAGGAGCAGAAGATCCTCCTGGTTCTCGCCGCCCTGCTCATCCTCGGCACCCTCGGCCTCTGGCTGATCTGAACCGCTCGCCGGCGAGCGGCGGAATCCAAGGCCCCACCACCGCCCCCGGGGCGGCATCCTCCCGCCGCGGAACCGCCGGGGCCGAAAGAATCCCTTCCCGGGAGTATAAGTTTACCTCTTGCCAGTCCGTTCCCTGGCCGGAACCTCCTTCGTCTTTACGATGATCATCCGACCGAAGACTCGTGGTTTTGTGTGTATCACGGCCCATCCGCAGGGCTGCGCCGCCCATGTGCAGGAGCAGATCGACACCGTCGTGCGCCGCGGCCCCATCGCCGGCGGTCCCAAGAAGGTCCTGGTGATCGGATCCTCCACCGGCTACGGCATGGCCTCCCGCATCGCCGCCGCCTTCGGGTCCGGCGCCGCCACCTTCGGCGTCTTTTTCGATCGCCCCTCCGAGGAGGACCGCACCGCCACCGCCGGCTGGTACAACACCGCCGCCTTCCATTCCGCCGCCCACAAGGCCGGCCTCTACGCCAAGAGCCTCAACGGCGACGCCTTCTCCGACGACATCAAGCGCCAGACCATCGAGGCGCTCCGCCGCGACCTCGGCCCCGTCGACCTCATCGTCTACTCGCTCGCCTCCCCGCGCCGCACCCACCCGCGCACCGGCGCCGTCCACAAGTCCTGCCTCAAACCCATCGGCGCCCCCTACACCAACAAGACCGTCGACACCGAGACCGGCGAGGTCTCCGAGATCACCATCGAGCCCGCCACCGAAACCGAGATCGCCGACACCGTCGCCGTCATGGGTGGCGAGGACTGGGAGCTGTGGATCAACGCCCTCGACGAGGCCAAGCTGCTCGCCCCCGGCGCCACGACCATGGCCTACTCGTACATCGGGCCCGAGGTCACCTGGCCCGTCTACAAGAACGGCACCATCGGCATGGCCAAGAACGACCTCGATGCCACCGCCAAGCGCCTCAACACCACGATGCGCCTCAACGGCTACGGCCGCGCCTTCGTCTCCGTCAACAAGGCCCTGGTCACCCAGGCCAGCTCCGCCATCCCCGTCGTCCCCCTCTACATCTCGATCCTCTACAAGATCATGAAGGAACGCGGCCTCCACGAAGGCTGCATCGAGCAGATCGACCGCCTCTACCGCACCCAGATGTACGGCGGCAACGCCCTCGCCTTCGACGACGACGGCCGTGTCCGCATCGACGACTGGGAGATGCGCCCGGAAGTCCAAGCCGAGGTCGAACGCCTCTGGCCGCAGGTGAACACCGGCAACCTCGCCGCCCTCACCGACATCGCCGGGTATCGCGCCGACTTCCTCAAACTATTCGGCTTCGGCCTCGCGGGCATCGACTACGACGCCGACACCGATCCGCACGTCGAGCTCCCGTAAACGCCCCTCTTCGCCCCCGTCAGCCGCCACGGCCGAGTCCCGCGACTCGGCCGTTTCTGTCGTCGGATCAGCCGTGGCGCCGGCCTCCGTGCCGGCGAAATACGCTACCGCAGGCACGGAGGTCCCGGCCCTGCTCCGCCCTCCGTCTTCCGCGCTCCGCTCTCCGTCCTCTGCCATCTGCCCTCCTCCATCCGCCATCGGCCATCGTCCATCACACTTCCGCCTTCCTCCCGCTCGGCTTTCCCGTTGCCTCGCCCCCGGCCGCGCCCCTTCCTTTTTCCCGTCCATGGCCTTCCCTTTCTTCTCCCGCACCCGGAACGCGATCGCGGCGCGCTGCGCCGACGACTCCGCCACCAAGGCGCGGTTGCGTTTCGCGCCGTACTACCACGCCATGGAGGAGCAACAGGGCACCCGCGTCCGCCTCGACGGCCGCGACCTGGTCATGCTCGCCAGCAACGACTACCTCGGCCTCTCCTTCCACCCGCAGGTCATCGAGGCCGGCCAGCGCGCCATGGCCAAGTGGGGCGCCAGCACCACCGGCGCCCGCGTCTCCAACGGCTCCCGCACCTACCACCACGCCCTCGAGGAGAAACTCGCCGCATTCCTCGGCAAGGAGGCCTGCCACGTCCACGCCGCCGGCTACCTCTCCTGCATGTCCGGCGTCGCCGCCTTCGCCGCCAAGGGCGACATCGTCCTCGCCGACAAGAACATCCACTCCTGCCTCTGGGACGGCATCCGCCTCTCCATGGGCACCGTCGAGCGCTTCGCCCACAACAACCCCGACGACCTGCGCGACGTCGCCAAGACCATCCCCGCCGACGCCGCCCGCCTGCTCGTCGTCGAGGGCGTCTATTCGATGGAGGGCCACATCGCGAAACTCCCCGAACTGATCGCCGTCGCCGAGGAGTTCGAGTGCTTCAACGTCCTCGACGACGCCCACGGCTTCGGCGTGCTCGGCCGCGAGGGCCGCGGCACCGCCGACCACTTCGGCCTCGCCGACAAGATCGACGTGATCGTCGGCAGCCTTTCGAAGTCGCTCGGCAGCACCGGCGGCTTCGTCGCCGGCGACCGCGAATACATCGAGTACCTCCGCACCCACTCCAAGCACACCATCTTCAGCGCCGCCCTCAGCGCCGCACAGGCCGCCGCCGCCGAGACCGCGCTGGAGGTCATGCAGACCGAGCCCCGGCACCGCGAACGCCTCTGGGCCAACACCCGCCGCTACGTCGCCTTCCTCCACTCGCTCGGCCTCGACACCTGGGGCAGCGAGACCCCCGCGGTGCCGATCGTCCTCGGCTCCAAGGAACGCGCCTACCGGTTCTGGCAGATGCTCCTCGAGCGGGGTGTCTTCACCGTGCTCTCCATCGCGCCGGCCGTTCCGCCCGGCAAGGACATGATCCGCACCGCGATCTCCGCGCTGCACTCCGACGAGGACCTCTCCCGGATCGAGGAAGCCATCGCCTACGCCGTGAAACGGCTGTGAGCCGCCGGCACGAGCCGCCGCTCCTGCGCGCATCCGTGAGGCCAGGAAGGCTGCGTAGGGCGCGACCTTGGTCGCGCCGCCCAGCGCGCACCCCGGTGCGGCGACCCACGCAAGCGCTCGTCCTGCGCCGACCGATTGTCCACGCCAGCACCGGCGATGCGCACCAGCGTCGCGTCAGCCCAGCGCCTTCAGCACCGCTTCCGCGCTCTCGCGCCAGGTGGGCAATCGTCGGTTGAGCGCCGCGCGCGTGAGCTCGCCCACCAGCCGCTCGTCGGTCAGCACCCGGCGCAGGCCCTCGATCCAGGCCGCGATGTCATTGACCGGCAACGTCAGGCAACCGCCGCCGCCGGCATGCTCGACCAGCGCCGGGAGGTCGCTGCACACGCAGGGCAGCCCGCCCCAGAGCGCCTCGATCACCGGCAGGCCGTTGCCCTCGGCCTGCGAGGGGAACACGCCGGCGATGCACCGTTCGGCCAGTTCGGCCACCGCGGCGTCGTCCAGGGCCCCGTGGTAACAAAGTCCCGGACACCGCAGCGCCAGCGCGCGCACCCGCCGCTCCACCGGGGCACCGAAATGCGGATTCACGCGCCCGACCAGGTGCACCGTGAAGTCGAGCCCCTCGGCCCAGAGCCGTTCCGCGGCGTCGAGCAGCAACCGCTGGTTCTTCCGCGGCTCGAGGATGCCGACCATCAGCAGGGC
>DAOOFR010000226.1:0-5001 GCA_035415285.1 Opitutaceae bacterium | reverse complement strand
CGCGACCACCGCGACGTTCGCCGCCGCCGAGCGCGCTCCGACCTTGCCCTTGTTGTCCGTCGCCTCACAGGTGAGCGAATACGCACCGGCCGCAGCCGGCGTCCAGACGATGCCCCAACCCGCGGAGGGATTCGCGCCGGTGCCGATCGCCGTGCCGTTGGCGAAGAACTTCACCGAAGCGACCGTGCCGTCGGGATCGCCCGCGGTCGCGGTCAACGCCACGGCTTCACCCGCGACCAGCGGGCCGGCCGGTGAGTCCACCGTCGCCACCGGCGCGCCGTTCACGGCCGCGACGTCGAGATCCACGCGGAGCGCATCCGCCCCGCCGCGCCCGTCCTCGACGCGCACGACACAGTACTGGCCGCCGCCGAAGTTGTGGGGGGCGGCGTAGCTCAACAGCCCGGACGTGTTCACGGTCGCCGTACCGAACTCCGGCGGCGTGGCGATCGACCATTTGAGGGTGTCGCCGTCGGCATCGGTTGCAGCGAGCTGGCGGGTACCGCTGCCGCCGGCGGCGCAGACCACCGCCACCGGTTCGGCGGTCGTGATCACGGGGGCGTTGTTGCCCGCCACCGCCGCGGGCCCGATCTCGAACCAATTGAGCGCCACGCCCCAGCTGTCGAAAGAGAGTTCCAATACGCCGGTGCCGGCGGGCAGGTCGACGGTCGTCGTCGCCTCGAAAGGCTGGAAGTCGTTCCAGGAATCGGTACGCGGCGAGATCGTGGCCGTCGCGACCTGCGTCCCGTTCCATTTTGCGATGACATGCGGGCCCGCGCTGTTGCCGCCGTCCTTGCTGTTGGCGGCGCCAAAACGCAGCGTGTAGCGCCCGGCCGCGGGCAGCTTCACGGTGTAGCGCAACCACTCGCCCCAGACGGTGCTGCCGACATAGGGCCCGGAACTGCGGCGCTTGATCGTCTTGTCCTCGTTGAGGTCGTTCTGGCTCCAGCGCAAATCGACCTCGTTGGACGTGGCGGTGCTGCGCAGCGGGCAATCGCCGGTCATCGCATCGGAGTCGCTGTACGCCGCGCCCGGACCGCCCTCGTCGAAATGCTCCGCCTCGATGCGCAACGTGCCGCCCGCCGGCACGGTCCACGGCTGCCCGTTGTTGCCGTGGGTGCCCATCGAACCGACCACGAGCGCCCTCGTGCCGACCCGCGTCGCGCCGGAGCTGTCGGTCGCGGTGGCGGTGAGCGCGATCCGGCCGGCCTTGGTCGCCGTGTACGCGAGCGTCCACAGTCCGGTGACACTGTTGTAAGTGGCGTTGCCGAGCGCGACGCCATCGGCGGCCAGGGCGACCTTCGTGATCGTGCGCCCCGGCACCGGGCTGACGGCGACGCCGAGCGTGGCCTTCTCCCCCACGTTTTTCACCCCCGTGGGAGTGCTGCCGATGCTCGGCGGCGGGGCGGCGCGCAACGCCGCGATGAAGTCCGCCGCCGTGAGGCCGGCCGGCGGCAAGAGGTACTGCGGGCTCTCGCCGACCACGAGGTCGCCCGCGACGGGGTTGCCGTACACGTCGAGCACCGTCGTGCCGGCGAGCGCCGCCGGAAGCTGCAACGGCAACGGATCCGCCGGGCGATAGCGCCAGACTGCGGCGGCGGGCGTGCCGTCGCGCCGCTCGTAGACGTAGCAGATCGCGGCCGGGCTGAGGGCGATCTTGCCGTTCGCCGCCGGCTTCGCGCCCTCGAACAGCCGGGCGAGCGTGTTGTACGCGACGAAGTTGGCCGAGGGCCGCCAGCGCGAGAGCGCCGTGGCGTCGCGAAAACCCAAGTTCAGCGTGCGGCGCCAGAGCGCGTCGTCGGCGACGCTGCACGACTGCGCCACACCCTCGCCGAGGTCGATCAGCACCCGGCTGGCGACATGGCGCGGCCGGATGAACGTCGAGTCGCCGCGCCCGCCCGCCTCGTTGAGGTAGTACACCTCGGTGTTCCAGAGCGGCACGCCGGCGCGCGTCTTCTCCGTCTCGGCGCGGATCGCGGCGATGGCGGCATCGGCGGGGTTCGACGATCCGAGATGCGCCGCGGCGTAGGGATGGAACGAGACGGCGTCGGCGTAGTCGAGTCCGCCGACGGCGAACCCCTCGCGCAGGAACGGCACGGTCGAGGTCGAGCCCATGTCGCCGGTCGGGCAGAAACCGACGATCTTCACGGTCGGGTCGACGGCGCGCAGCTCCTCGGCGGCCGACTTGAGGTACGGCACGTAGTTCGTCGCCCCGGTGCTCTGGCCGGAGGCGACCGGCATCCAGATGTTGGGCTCGTTCATCACCTCCCAGTGAGTGACCTTGCCCTGGTAGCGCTCGGCCATGCGGCGGATGTGCGTGCGCCAGAGGGCGTCGGGCACGAGGAAGGCCTGCTGGCCCTCGTCCCAGAAATAGCTTCCGGCCCAAGCGCGCGGGCTGAGCGCCAGCAGCCAGGCCGGCCACTTGGTGTCGGACTTGGAATGGGGCGTGACCCACGAACCGCCGAGCACGGGCACCGGCATGATGCCATGGGCGCGCAGGCGGTCGATCGTGAGGTCGCTGTAGGCGTCCTCGTACTGTCCCTGGGCGGCCGGTTCGTTGGTCTGCCAGTTGAGCGGATCGCCGGCGTCCCACAGCCGCATCATGCGCCCGCCCATCTTCGCATAGAGATCGAGGAAATGATCCGGCGAACCGTCGCGCGCCAGGATGGTGCCGCGCGGCCCGTAGGAGTTAGTCAGGCCGTTGTTGGTACTGATGCAGAACGTGCTCGCGAGATCGACCTGCTCCGCCTGCGGCTCATACCGCCCCACGACCGAGTACCAGGCCGGCAGGACATCCGCCGTCGCATCGAAGCGGGCGACCGGCGTGAGCGTGAAACACCCGTGGCGCGCCGCCGGCATCGTGTGCGTGAAGTCCCGCCGCTCGCCCGGCGGCAAGGTGAGCTCGTACACGCCCACGTCGCGCGGCGGCGCCCCGTCCTCCTCGGTCAGGCGCAAGGTCACGCGGCCCGTCACCGCGCGCGCCGTGGTGTTGCGCACCGCCACGGCCACCGCGACCGCGGCATCGGCTCCGGTCTCGTAGAGATCCTGCGTCGGCACCGCCGCGAGCTCGACCTCGGCGGAGGGCCCGAACGTGGTCCCCGTACCCTCGACAAGCTGGAGGTCGTCGAGCCAGAGCGTGTTGGCCGGACCGGCGGATTGGTTGTCGACCAGGTTCGTGCGGATCCAGAGCGCCTTCGCCACGACCTCGGTGCCCGCGGGCGAGCCGACGGTCTTCAGCGCTCCGGTCGTGAAGCCGAAGCTGTAGCGTGCCCAGGTCTTGCCCACAGTGAAGGTGCGGCCGTGCGCGGGGTCCCAGTCGTTGGCGACGACCAGCGGCGTGACCTCCAGCGCGTCGACATCGGTCTTCGCGCTGAACGAGAACGTGTACTGCGTGCCCGGTTTGAGCACCACGCCGCGGGCGTAGAGCTCCATGAACTCGGCGAACCGGTTCGGGATCTTCAGCGACTGGGTGCCGGAGGCCTTCGTCGTCGTGTCGAGTTCGGCGCCTTCGAAGACCAGCGTCGGGTTGGTGTCGGGCCGGAGGCCCTTGTTCACCTCGAAACCGGCGCTGCCCAGCTCGAAACCGCCGTTGAAGATCAGGTTGTCGGCCGCGGCGAGAGTCGCCGGCAGCAGGCAGGCGCACGCAAGTGCGCGCAGGACGTGGGAAGGGAACATGACGGGATAGGGCTCGGATGCGGACACCGGGCGCGAACGCACCGGGGGAGACAAACTGCAATCCGAGCTCCGCAGCGTCCAGTGGGCGGCGGCGCCCCGGCCGGTTTTCACACTTCGCTCGCAACTCGCCGGCGCGGGATCGCACGGGCCCTGATCACCGCGTTTTTCGTTCTTCAGCTACCGGCAACGATGCGGCATCGTGGCCGCATGAGCACCGCCACCAGTTCCCAACCGCTCGTCGTCTGTTTCGGTGAAATCCTCTGGGACTTCCTGCCCGAAGGCCTCTTTCCCGGCGGGGCCCCGTTCAACGTCGCCTACCACCTCTCCCGCCACGGCTGCTCCGTCCACCTCGTCTCCGCCGTCGGCACCGACGTGCTCGGCGAGGAACTCCGCCGGCGCGTCGCCGCCTGGGGGATCGACACCTCCGGCCTGCGCCGCCAGCCGCATCGACCCACCGGCTACGTGCGCGCCCAGCTCGGCGCCGAGGGCGCGCCCGCCTACGACATCGCCCGCAACGTCGCCTGGGACGGCATCGAGCCCGGCGGCCGCAGCCTCGCCGCCACCCGCAAGGCCGACGCCTTCGTCTTCGGCTCGCTCGCCCAGCGCACCTCCGCCAACCAGCAGTCGCTCGACCAGCTGCTCGAGGCCCTGCCGGAGAACGCGCTCCGCGTGTTCGACGTCAACCTGCGCCCGCCGCACATCGACCGGCCGCTGCTGCGCCGGCTCGCCCGCAAGGCCTCGCTGCTCAAGCTCAACACCGCCGAGGCCGCGTACCTGGTCGGCGACGACGAGCGCCCCGGCCACGAGGAGCGCCACGCCCGCGCCCTCTTCGACCGCAACGGCTGCCCCTCCATCGTCATCACCGCCGGCGCCCGCGGCGCGGGCTGGTTGCGCGACGGCACCTGGCACTGGGAACCGGCCCGGCCGGTCAAGGTCGTGGATACGATCGGCGCCGGCGACGCCTTCCTCGCCACGCTCGTCGCGGGCCTGCTCCTCACGCCCGGCGCCGCGCCGGCCAAGCTGCTCGCCGCCGCCTGCCGTCGCGGCGAGTGGGTCGCCCGCCACCGCGGCGCCACCCCGGCCTACGTCTGAGCCCGCGCCGTCCCCTGCGGCTCCAACATCTCGCGACCGGTCGCAGACCGGTCCTACTTGCCCCGTCGGGCCAGTCTCCGACCGGCCCCCCTCCGGCCCACGCCGGCCCCCACGCCCACACCGCCCGCGCCGACCGCTCGTCGCCTCCACTCCTCTCTGCCGCGGACCGGAGCCCGCGCCGTCCTCTGCGGCTCCAGCCTCTCGCGACCGGTCGCAGACCGGCCCTACTTGCCCCGT
>DAOOFR010000225.1:0-5024 GCA_035415285.1 Opitutaceae bacterium | reverse complement strand
GTAGGAGCCTGCTTGCAGGCGAATCGGGGCGGAATCGCCTGCAAGCAGGCTCCTCCATGGAGCGGAATTCGGATCAGCGAAGATCAGCGTGGATTAGCGGGTTCAAGACTTGGGGCGAAGCGAACTGTGTGGCGAGGGGGGCTTGAGCGTTCGGAAAACGGAATGTCACAGAGAGACGGAAGAGGGGGAGGAGGGCACGGAGCGGCGTTGGATCTTCTCTCGTCGCTCTCTGTGGACTCCTCCGCCTCTGTGGGCTCTGTGACTTGTCTTGGATTCTGACGCTGTGCCTCAGACCCGGATGCCTTGGGCGAGGTGGTAGTAGACCTCGTTGTTGCGCAGGGTCTGCTTGAACTCGCTGAGACGGGTGTCGGCGTTGATGGTGACGAGTTCGATGCCGGCGATGGTGGCGAAGTCCTCGAGCATCTCGGTCGTGACCGAGTAGCTGTAGCCGGTGTGGTGGGCGCCGCCGGCGAGAATCCAGCACCCGCAGGCGGTCTTGAAGTCGGGCTGGCACTCCCACACGGCGCGGGCGACGGGGAGCTTCGGCAGCTTCGGCGTCTTCACGGCGGTGACCTCGTTGACGATGAGGCGGAAACGGTTGCCGAGGTCGATGAGCGAGGCGTTGAGCGCGGGGCCGGCGGGGGCGTCGAACACCATGCGCACGGGGTCCTCCTTGCCGCCGATGCCGAGCGGGTGGATCTCCACCGTCGGCTTGGTGGCGGCGATGGTCGGGCAAACCTCGAGCATGTGCGAGCCGAGCACCTGGTGGCCCTTGGGCGAGAGGTGGTAGGTGTAGTCCTCCATGAACGAGGTGCCGCCCTTGAGCCCTTCGCCCATGACCTTCATCGCGCGGAGCAGCGCGGCGGTCTTCCAGTCGCCCTCGGCGCCGAAGCCGTAGCCGTCGGCCATGAGGCGCTGGACGGCGAGGCCGGGGAGCTGCCGCAGGCCGTGGAGGTCCTCGAAGGTGGTGGTGAAACCCTTGAACTCGCCCTCCTCGAGGAAGGCGCGCAGTCCGAGCTCGATGCGGGCGCTGTAGCGCAGCGAGTCGTGGCGGGCGCCACCCTTGCGCAGGGCCTTGGCGACGGCATAGCGCTTCTCGTATTCGGCGCACAGGGCGTCGATCGACTTCTCGTCGATGGCGGCGTCGGAGATCTTGGCGACGAGGTCGCCTACGCCGTAGCCGTTGGTCGCGAAACCGAAACGCATCTCGGCGGCGACCTTGTCGCCCTCGGTCACGGCGACCTGGCGCATGTTGTCGCCGAGGCGGGCGAACTTCGCGCCCTGCCAGTCGTGCCAGGCGCGGGCGGCGCGCATCCAGGCGCCGAGGCGGTCGTGAACTTCCGGATCCGACCAGTGGCCGACGACGACCTTGCGGCCGAGGCGCATGCGGGTGTGGATGAACCCCGCCTCGCGGTCGCCGTGGGCGGCCTGGTTGAGGTTCATGAAGTCCATGTCGATCGTGCCCCAGGGCAGGTCGCGGTTGAACTGCGTGTGGAGGTGGACGAAGGGCTTCTGGAGCGCGGAGAGGCCGCGGACCCACATCTTCGAAGGGGAGAAGGTGTGCATCCAAAGAATGAGGCCGGCGCAGTTGCTGTCCTCGTTGGCGGCGCGGCAGAGCTTGGTGATCTCGTCGGGCGTGGTGAGCAGCGCCTTGAAGACGACGTCGAGCGGGAGCTTCTTGGAGGCGGCGAGGGACTCGGCGACCTGCCGGGCGTTGGCGGCGACCTGCTGGAGCGGGCCGGGGCCGTAGAGGTGCTGCGAACCGCAGACGAACCAGATCTCAGGAGTGGCGAGGAGTTTCATGGGAAGATTTTCGATTGGGGATTGCCGATTTTCGATTGGACGGAGGGGACACGGAGAGACGGAAGAGGCGGAGGAGGGCACGGAGCGGTGCTTGGTATTCTCGTGCTGTTCTCTGTGATCTCCTCTGCTCTCTGTGGGCTCTGTGTCTTGGCTTGGATTTGTGGTCGGCCGGCTCAGTTGGCCGCTTCCTTGATCGCGAGGAGTTGCTTCATGACTTGGCCGAGGTCGGCGGATTTGTTGCGCCCGCCGAAGGAATCGTGGAGCTGGCGGTAGAGCGCGTAGAGCTCGTTGTAGACCTTCCGGTTCTTCGCGATCGGGCGGTACTGCTTCTTCTCGAGCCGCGTCATCTTCTTCTGCGCGGTCGGAAAGTCCTTGTGCGCGCCGGCGAGCACGGCGGCCGAGACGGCGGAGCCGAGCGCGCAGGCCTGCGAGGAGCCGGCGACGAGCATCGTGCAACCGGTGACGTCGGCGTAGATCTGCATGAGCATCGCGTCCTTCCGGGCGATGCCGCCGGCGCAGACGATGCGGTCGAGCGGCACGCCATATTCACGGATCCGTTCGATGATGGCGCGGGCGCCGAAGGCGGTGCCCTCGATGAGCGCGCGGTAGATCTCGGCGGCGGAGGTGTGGAGCGTCTGGCCGAGGAGCAGGCCGGAGAGGCGCTGGTCGACGAGGATGGTGCGGTTGCCGTTGTTCCAGTCGAGCGCGAGCAGGCCGGACTGGCCGGGCTTCTGCGCGGCGACGGCGTTGCCGAACTGCTTGTGCGTGGCGTCGCCGCCCTGGCAGACGACCTCGACCCACCACTTGAAGATGTCGCCCACGGCGGACTGGCCGGCCTCGATGCCGTAGAAACCGGGGAGGATCGCGCCCTTGACGATGCCGCAGATGCCGGGGATGTCGGGCACGGTCTTGGCGGCGGAGACGACGCCGCAGTCGCACGTCGAGGTGCCGATGACCTTCACCAGCGTGCCTTCGCGCACGCCGCAGCCGATGGCGCCGTAATGGACGTCGAACTCGCCGATGGCGATCGGGATGCCGGCGGGCAGGCCGAGCTTCTTCGCCCAGGCGGGGCAGAGCGCGCCGGCGGCGGTGGCGGCGTCGTGCGCCTCGGTGTAGAGGCGGTCGCGGAGCGCGGCGAGGTCGGGGTGGAGGAGCGAGAGGAACTCCTTGTCCGGCAGGCCGCCCCATTCGGCGCAGTACATGGCCTTGTGGCCGGCGGCGCACACGCCTCGTTTGACCTGGAGCGGATCGGTCACGCCGGCAAGCACGGCGGGCACCCAGTCGCAGAGTTCAACCCACGAATACGCGGCGGCGAAGACCTTCGGGGCGGTGTTGCGGCAGTGCCAGAGCTTCGACCACCACCACTCGGAGGAGTAGGTGTTGCCGCACTTGGCGAGGTATTGCGGGCGGTGCTTGGCGGCGAGCTCGGTGATCTGGGCGGCCTCGCGCCAGCCGGTGTGGTCCTTCCAGAGCCAGCACTGGGCGGCGAGGTTCTTCGCCCACTTCTTGTCGAGGGCGAGCGGAGTGTTGTTCCTGTCGACCGGGATCGGGCTGGAACCGGTGGTGTCGACGCCGAGGCCGACGACCTTCGCGGCGTCGAAGCCCTTGACCTTCCTGGCCTGGGCGAGGGCGCCCTTCACGGTCTTCTCGAGGCCGAGCAGGTAGTCGCCGGGATGCTGGCGGGCGACGTTGTGGTCGCGCGGGTCGAGCATCACGCCCTGGTGGCCGCTCGGGTAGTTGAACACGCAGGAACCGAACTCCTGGCCGTCGGTGCAGCGCACGACGAGCGCGCGGACGGAGTTGGTGCCGTAATCGATGCCGATGGTGAACATGGAAGGGCGGGGACGGGTAAGGGACGGGAGGTTACGCGGAAAACGTGAACGTGCCAGCGGGGAGGCCGGCACTGTCGGCCGGGGGGCAGGGGCGGTAAACGCCCCGGGGGCTTGACAGTCAAGACCGCTCGCCGGCCAAAAAAAAGCCCGCGCCGACGAGGGCGCGGGCTGTGAGTCCGACTGATGGCGGGAGCGGCCGGCTCAGCCCAACCACCAGGTGAAGTAGATGTAGCCGCCGACCACCATGCCGAGCACCACGATCGATCCGGCGACATCGCGCCAATCCCAGCTCGCGCGGTTCTCGGCGAGTTGCTCGGGGGTGCGGGAACCGTAGGTGAGGCCGGCGACCTGCGCCTCGGACGGCGCCGGGGTGCACAGGGAGACGATGATCACCAGGATGGCGATCGAGACGGTGAGCACGCCGGAGAAGTAATAGCCGTTGAACTCGCCGATGGCGCCGAACACGCCGGTCTTGGCGATCATGCCGCTCTTGGTGAGCGTCTGGATCGTCAGTTTGAACATGCCGGCGACGAAGCCGACCCAGAGGCCGGTGAAGGCGCCCTGCGCGTTGATGCGTTTCCAGAACAGGCCGAGCAGGAAGACGGCGGTGATCGGCGGGGCGAGGAAGCCTTGGACGTTCTGGAGGTAGTCGTAGAGGCCGGAGTTGCCCTCGGAGATCTTCTTCATGATCGGAATCCAGATCAGGCCGGCCACGACGACCACGCCGGTGGCGAAGCGACCGACCGAGACCAGCTTGGCCTGGCTCTGGCCGGGGCGCAGCTTCTCGTAGATGTCGACGGTGAAGAGGGTGGCGCAGGAGTTGAACAGCGAGGCCAGCGAGGACATGAGCGCCGAGATCAGGCCGGCGACGACGAGGCCGCGCAGACCGACCGGCAGCAGCGATTGCACCATGGTGGCGAAGACCGCGTCGCCGAGGATCTCACCGGAGCCGTCGGTCTTGAGCGGGATCTGGATGAGGCCCTTCGAGTGGAGGGCGTAGCCGATCATGCCGGGGACGAGGAAGATCATCACGGGCCAGACCTTCAGGAAACCGCCCCAGATCGCGCCGCGGCGGGCGTGCTGGATGTTCTTCGCGGCGAGGGTGCGCTGCACGATGTACTGGTCGGTGCACCAGTACCAGATACCGATGACGGGCGAGGCGATCATCACGCCCAGCCAGGGGAAGTTCACGTCGGTGTTCGGGCGCCAGAGCGCGAACTTCTCCGCGTGCGGTTTGCAGGTCTCGACCAGTTGGTCCCAGCCGCCGAGGTGGCTGAGGCCGAAGTAGGTGATCAGGCCGGAGCCGAGGAGGAGGACGAACGTCTGCGCCACCTCGGTGTACACGACGGCGCGCAGACCGCCGAAGATCGTGTAGATACCGGTGAGGAT
>DAOOFR010000224.1:0-5033 GCA_035415285.1 Opitutaceae bacterium | reverse complement strand
TGGTGGCTGGTCGACATGACGATCCCGTACTCGTCGGCCAGGCGCGGATTCTCGGGGTAGTCGTCGTTGAACGAGACCGGGAGCCACATCGCCGGCCACAGGTAGTTGGCGCGGCAACGCAGCAGGAGTTCGAAAACGTGGGCGTAGAACTCGGGGCCGGTGCCGCCGAACTTCTCCTGCGCCCAGCGCCGCAGCGCCGGCGCCTCGTCGTTGATGAAGATGCCGCGGTATTTCACCTTCGGCTCGCCCGAGGCGAAAGCGCCGGGCTTCACGTGCAGCTCCGCGCGGCGCGCCACGGGCGCGTCGGCCCAGTAGTGCCACGGCGACACGCCGATCTGCCGCGAGAGTTCGTAGATGCCGTAGATCGTCCCGCGCTTGTCGCTGCCCGCGATCACGAGCGCGCGCTCCACGCCGGGCACCGGCTTCGCCACGGTCGCGATGATGAAGCTCTCCCATTTGCCCACGAGCTTGCTGCCGTCGAGCTGGCCCGTGGCGACCAGACGGTCGATCAACTCGCTGCGGCCGACCGTGCCGATGATCACCGGCGGCACCGAAGCCGGCTGCCGCTCCGTCACCTCGGGCTTGAGCCCCGTCACGCGCTCGATGTCCGTCCGCAGGTCGCCGATCGCCCGGATCACGCCCTTGTGATCGCGCGCATCGAACCACAGCGGCGCCGCCTGCGCGCGCTCCACGAGCGGAAACGCCCCCGCCATCGCCACCGGCTCGACCAGGATCGACCCGGCCAGGCTCGAAGTCGGATCGGCGCAAACGCCGCGCGCGCCCAGGAAGAGTGAAACGAACACCGCCAACAACGCGCGCCGCATGGGCACGCCACAGGATATCAGGAGGGGAGTAATCATCGGGGAAGACCGCACCGTGAAAGCTTCGACGCCGCGCGCAACAAACCGGGGCGTCCACGTAAACCTCCGCCTTCCCCCGTAGCGGCGCGGCTCCCTTGCCGCGCTCCGTCTGTGCGACCACGGAAAAGGCCCCCACGGAGCCCACGGATCTCCACGGATCGGAAGATCCCGAATCCGTGCTCATCCGCGAAATCCGTGGTGATTCCGGTTGTCCGTTTGCTTGCGGCTCTGCCGCGCCAGGTTCTTTGCGGTCGACCTCCTCCGACCTCGACACCTCACCCCCATCCGGGTCGCTGTTCGTCTGCTTCCCTCTGTGGTCAGCTTCACCATCTCGCTGCGAGCCCGCGCCACGGTTGTTCCTCCAGCCGTTTGCCGCCGCCGCGCGGGCGGTTACCCTGTGGCGTTCGCCCACCCGCCAACCCCGCGCCCTCGGAGGAGTCCATATGCACTCGATCAAGCTTCACCTCGAGCAGGAGGAGTTCCAGCCGCTGGTCCGCCTCGCCGACGAACTCAAAATCGATCCGGCGGACATCCTCTACGCCGGCCTCAACCGCGTGATGCAGCAGGCCGGCGAGACGGCGATGCAGCAGGAGATCATCCTGCTCAAATCCGCCCGCCAGACCCAACTGCCCAACTGGGCCGACCGCGCCCGCGAGATCCACGCCTACGAGAGCATGACCTGACGGGCCCCGGCGCCACGGACAGGGTCCGCGGCCACCGCCACGCCTCCGGCATCAGCGCTGCGCCCGCTGGAGTTCGCGCCACACGGCCTCGGCGATCCGCGCATAACCCGCGGCGTTCGGATGCACGTAGTCGCTCTTGAGCGCGTTCTTGCTCAACACCTCCGCGACCACGTCCGCCACCAGCGGCACGCCGTTGCGTTTCGCCACTTCGGCGTAGAGCGGCGCCGCCTTCAGGCGCAGCCCCCGCCGGGGCACCGCGAGCAGCACCACCTCCGCGCCCGCCTCGCGACAGAGCCGGATCATCGAATCGAGATTGGCCGCGATCGAGGCGCCGGAGCTGTCCGCCAGGATGTCGTTGCCGCCGTGGCACAGCAGCACGAGCGCCGGTCGGTGATCCTCCAATACGCCGGGCAACCGCGCCAGCCCGGCCGCCGACAACTCGCCCGAGACCCCGGCGTTGACGACCTGCCAGCCCGAGAGCTTCGCCAGCACGCTCGGGTAGTCCTGCCCCATCTCCGCGCCGTAGCCGGCCGTGAGACTGTCGCCAAAGGCCAACACCACCGCATCCGCCGCCAGCGGACGGATGCGTGCCGCGCGGGCACACCCGACAGACAGCACCGGCAAGCTGGCGAGAGTCGCCGCCAGCAACACCCCCACCAAGAGCTTCCCGGAGGCCACAGCGGAGGTGCGCATGGCCCTTACCCAACGCCAACCACCCCGCCGCCGCAACACGGCAGAGAATCGGGAGTGAGGCTCCGGTCGCTCCGCACGGGCCAGGCACTGGACCACCAAGCGATGCGCATGCAGCAGTCGAGCGCGGGCGCGCCCGCCCCGCAACGCGGCCCTCCTGCGGCGCGGCCCCTTTCGATCCGAGTTCGCCATCAAGTCTCCGGCCGGCCGGCCGATTCCCAAAGGCACCAACCCTCCACAAACCCCGGGTTCCGCCCGGGCCCCCCGCCCCCATCATGAATTGGGACCTCAAGCTCCGCATCCTCGTCCCCACCACTTTGCTCGTCGCCGCCATCACGGCCACCACCGCCATCACCGCCTATCGCATGAGCCGCGGCCTGCTGGCTTCCGCTTACGACTCCCAATTGCAGGACATCGCCTCGACGACCGTCGTTGCGATGGAGGACTGGATCAACACCCAGACCGTCTTCGTCCAACAATGGGCCAGCGACAGCAACACCGTGGCCGCCATCAACGGCTCCGACGAGATCCGCGCCCGGCTCTCCTCCTATTACGCCCGCACCAGGAACATGCTGAGCTACATGGAGGGCATCACCCTCACCGACGCAACCGGGATGGCCATCGCCGGCTCCGATCCGGCCACCCTCGGCAAGATCCGCAGCAACAATCGCGAGTACTTCAAGCAGGCGATGACCGGCAAGGTCGCCGTCTCCGACGTCCTCCTGAGCCAGCGCAGCGGCACCCCGATCGTCATCGTCGCGGTTCCCGTGCTGGCCGACGGCAAACCGCAGGGCATCGTCTACGCCGCCGTCGACCTGAAGGCCTTCAGCGAACGCGAAATCAACACCATCAAGGTGCTCCAGACCGGATACGCCTTCATGTTCGACCGCAACGGCCTCATGCTCGCCCACCCGGACGCCGAGCGCATCGTGAAGACGAACATCTCCGAATTCGACTGGGGGCGCCAAGTCCTGGCGCAGCGCGACGGCAAGATCGAATACACCTTCGAGGGCGTCACCCAAACCCTCGTCTTCCACACCAGCAAGACACTCGGCTGGGGCATCGCCATCAATGTTCCCCACGCCGAACTCACCGCCCCGGTCCGGCGCATGACGCTCGGAATCCTCTCCTTTGGCACGGTCGCGCTCGTCGCCGGGCTCGTCCTGTCCCTCTTCACCGCCCGCACCATCGCCAAGCCGCTCACCGCGGTCGCCACACAGCTCACCGCAAGCTCCGACCACACCGCCGAAGCCGCGCACCAAGTCTCCGCCAGCAGCAACCAACTTGCCGCCGGCTCCACCCGGCAGGCCGCCGCACTCGAGGAGACCAGTTCCTCCCTGGAGGAGATGGCCGGCATGACCACCCGCAACGCCGAGGACGCCGAGACGGCCAACCGCGTGCTCAAGGAGGAGGCCGCCCCGAACTTCGAGGAGATCGCACGGTGCAACGACAGCATGGGCACCGCCCTCGCCGCCGCCGTCGAGGCCGCCAAGGCGACCGCCAAGATCGTGAAGTCGATCGACGAGATCGCCTTCCAGACCAACATCCTCGCCCTCAACGCCGCCGTCGAAGCCGCCCGTGCCGGGGAGGCCGGCGCCGGGTTCGCCGTCGTGGCCGAGGAGGTCCGTGCGCTCGCGCAACGCAGCGCTCACGCCTCGCGGGAGACCGCCGAGATGATCGGGCGCGTCAACACCCGCATCGCCGAGACCGCCACTCTCAACACGCAGGTCAGCACCGCCATCGGGGCGAACCAGCAGATCGTCCAACGCATCGTCCACTTCGTCGAGGCGATCGCCCACGCCTCCCGCGATCAGGCCGGCGGCGTCGCCCAGCTCAACCACGCCGTCACCGATCTGGACAAGCTCACGCAAAGCAATGCCGCCACCGCCGAGGAAAGCGCCAGCGCGGCCCACGAACTCGACGCGCAGGCCGAGAACCTCCGCCATGCCGTCACCGAACTGCTGCGGATGGTCGATGGCCCGCGGCTCGCGGACTCGGCCCCCGGCGGCACCGCATCGACCACGCAGCCGCGGCACGGCCCCCGGCCGCAAACGGCCAGCCGGCCTCCGCTGGAGCCCACGACTTAGCGACCGCGCCCAGCGCCCGAACACGCGCCCCGCCCCGGCCCGGCCTTGCGCGCCCCGGAGCCGGTCGACAACGTGCCGCGATGAAACGCCGCCTCGACCAGCTCCTCGCCTCCTCCGGACTCGGCTCCCGCAGCGAGGTCAAGGAGCTGATCCAGCGCCGCCGTGTCACCGTCGCCGGCGTGATCGAGCGCAACCCCGCGACCTGATCAAACACGGTTTCCCCTCCGGCCACGGCCGGCCGGTGCCGGTGGAGGATGCATTCAAAGACCCGGCACATCCCTTCCGCATCGCGATCGTGTGCGCGATGTGGCTGACCGGTTTCGACGTCGAGAGCCTCTCGACCCTGTACCGCGACAAGCCGATGAAGGCCCACACGCTCATGCAGGCCATCGCCCGCGCCTGCGACGCACGTGCGCACGTGCGACGAAAGCCAGCAACGTTTCGAGGGAATGGCGCGCACCGTTATCAGCCGTTTCAAGGCGCTGGTCCCCGAGCCCGCCGCCGACGCCTTCGCCGCGCGCCGCAACGACATCGCGACGCCATCGCCCTCGATCTGAGCCAGATCGACTGCGGAAAGCTGCGCGAGGAGTTTGCCACCAAGGTCCGGCGCAAGACCAACGTGCGGCACGACATCCGGCAGATCGTCGAACGCGCCCTCGCCTGTCACCGGTCACTTCAAAACCAGCCACCTCGGGTCACCAAAAAACCAGCCA
>DAOOFR010000223.1:0-5121 GCA_035415285.1 Opitutaceae bacterium | reverse complement strand
GGGGGGGGGGGGGGGGGGCGCCGACCGGGTGTTGCAATCGTCAAGCCCCGGCGCCGGTTCAGCGAGGCGCAGCACTGAGCGACCGGCAGCGGGCAGGCAAGGGGACCTGATGCATTCCGATCTATAGTTTGAGCGTCGAGGAGGCCTCCAATGCTACGGCAAGCACGCAACGCCTGTTGATCTCCGGCGAAGCACTCCCACTATCCGCGCCCCATGCATTCCCCTATGCGTCTGTGCTTTCTCTTGGCTCTCACCTCCTGCTCCCACCTCCTCGGCGCCGATGTCGCGGTGAAGGTGACCGACAAGAACTACCTCGATGACCGGGGTTTCAGCGTGTTCCTGTACGACAGCACGTACCACCCGGTCTTCGTCGACCAGAAGAACACGGCGATGGAGATGATCCTCCACGGCCAGCGGATCGCCACCAACGGCGACGTGCGCCTGATGCCCACCCCCGAGCAGTGGGACCTGGTGGCGACCCTCAAGGGCCGCCAGGCCGACAAGGCGGGCAACCGCCTCACCGCCGACCTCTCCTTCCCGACATTTGATCTTGGTTACACCCTCGAAGTCGCGGCCGAGCCCGGCGGTGTGCGGGTGAGCATCAACCTCGACAAACCGCTGCCGGAGAAACTCGCCGGTCGGGCGGGTTTCAACCTCGAGTTCCTGCCCTCGCTCTACATGGGCAAAGCGTACCTCGTGGATGGCGCCAAGGCGGGTCTTTTCCCGCGCACGCCAGAGGATCCGATGATCCAGGTGCTGCCCCTCGCCGACGAGCCGAAGAAGGCGTACTACCTCGAAGACTGGGACAAGGCCAAGGGCTACACGCAGCCGCTGCCGTTCGCCTCGGGCAAGACCATCACCCTCGGCGTCGATGACCCGCAGGCCCGCGTCAGCGTTACCTCCGAGACCGCGGACCTCATGCTCTTCGACGGCCGCAGCCGCGCGCAGAACGGCTGGTTCGTGCTGCGCTCCCTGATTCCAGCCGGCAAGACCAAGGACGCGATCGTGTGGCACATCCGGCCCGACGTGATCCCGAACTGGACGCGCCCGCCGATGATCGCGCACAGCCAGGTCGGCTACGCGCCGGGCTTCGCCAAAGTGGCCGTGCTCGAGCTCGACCCGAAGTTCAGCGGCCCGCGGACGGCCAAGGTGCTCCGCCTCGGGGAGGACGGTTCGTACACCCAGGCGTTCGAGGGGCCGGTCACGCCGGCGACCCCGTGGCTGCGCTACGTGTATTCCAAGTTCGATTTCACCCCGGTCCGCGAGTCCGGTCTCTACGTGATCGAGTACGCCGGCCAGCGCACGGCGGCGTTCCCCATCGCCACGGACGTCTACGCCAACAGCTGGAAGCCCAGCCTGAGCCACCACATCGCGATCCAGATGGACCACGTCTCCGTGCGCGAAGGCTACCGTGTGTGGCACGGCGCCTCCCATCTCGACGATGCCATCCTCGCCCCCGTCGTCGGCGAGCAGTTCGACGGCTGGAACCAGGCCACGGCCACCGACGGCAAGTTCAAGGGCGGCGACCGCATCCCCGGCATGAACGTCGGCGGCTGGTACGATGCCGGCGACTTCGACCTCGAGGAGCCGGCGCAACTCAACGTGATCCAGAGCCTCGCGCTCGCATACCGCGAGTTCGACCTGCAGCACGACCAGCTCTCGGTCAACGAGGCGGCCCGCGCGGTCGAGCTCCACCGGCCCGACGGCATCCCGGACGCCGTGCAGCAGGTCAAACACGGCGTCTCCTACATCTTGGCGCAGTTCCGCGCCTTCGGTCATTCGATCCGGGGCACGCACGAGCCGGACCTGCGTCAGTATACACACTTGGGTGACGGGGCGACGAAGACCGACGGCCGCATCTACGACCCGAACCTCGGACCCGACGAAGTGAAGGGCGACTTCTCGGGCCGGCCCGACGACCGCTGGATCTTCTCCACCACCAACCCCTTCTTCCAGTGGCAGGCCGTGGCGGCGCTGGCGGCGGCGGCCGACACATTGAAAGGGTGGGACGATGCCACGGCCAAGGAATGCCTCGAGACGGCGATCAAGGCCTGGAACGACGAGAAGGCCAATCCGACGCCGTTCCCCAAAGGCTCCCACTTCGGCGGAGATCCGGAGGGCGCTCCCGCCGCCGGTGTGCTGGCCGCTTCCCAAGGGGTGGTCTCCGGCAACCAGCCGGCCGCCGCAGTCGCAACCCCGAGCCCGGACGCGGCACCCGCGCCAACGACTCCGCCGCCCCCCTCGCGCTGGGCCCGCATGCGCGTGGGAATGGACTGGGCTGCGGCAGTGGAACTGACGATCGCCACAAAGGGCGCCGAGCCCTACAAGTCGCGGCTCAAGGAGCTGCTTCCGCAGATGATCGACGCCGAACAGCTCGAGTTCCGCGGCTGGATGGCCGTGCGCGCGCTGCCATACCTTGAGGCGAGCGAGAAGGCCCAGTTGCGCGAGGCGGTGAAAACCTACATGGCAGGCTTGGACAAGGAACTGGATGCCACCCCGTTTGGCGTTCCGCCGAGCCTGCGCACGTGGGGCGGATCGGGCGAGGTGGTCGAGATGGCGACCCGGATGTACTTCCTGCACAAGGCGTACCCGGACCTGGTGAGCCCGGAGTACACGCTTCGCGCCGTGAACTACATCCTCGGTACGCACCCGGTGAACAGCACCTCGTACGTGGCGGGTGTCGGCACCGTCTCGAAAGCGAAGACCTACAGCTTCAACCGCGGCGACAACGCCTCCATCCCCGGCGCCGTGGTTCCCGGATACATCATCATCAAGCCGGACTTCCCGGAGAGCCTCGACGACTTCGGCTTCCTCTGGTTCGAGCACGAAGCCGTTGTGGCCGGCTCGGCCAGCTGGGTCGTCGCGGGCAACGCCGCCGACGCCATCGTCAAGGCGGCGCAGCCGTGACGGCGTCCCCGTCGTCGGCTCGACCTGCACCTTCGTCGATCCGCGGGAGCTCGGCCCGTTCGGGCTCCCGCCGGATCGATGGGTCGGGCGGGGCCGGGCGGTGCCTCGGCCCGGCCAGAGGCGCGACTTCGTCGCGTGGGCACGGCAGCCACGCGCGATGAGCGGACCCTCGGCTGCGCCCGTCGCCCGCCGGACCGTGGCTTGTGGCCGTCGACGGCGGGATGGTGTTCCTGTCGCTTCGGCAACAGTCTCGATTCCATGATGCGACCAAACCTGTTCAAATGGCTGAGCCTGCCGACCGGCCTTCTGTATCTGTGGCTTTTCTACCAGCTGCTCTTCACCCCGGCCCAGATGCTCCAGAGCTTCGGCGTCGGCACCGAGCCGCACACGGTCTATCTGGCGCAGCGGATCTCGGTCTTGATGCTGGGGTTCGCCGTCCTCGTGCTGCTTTCGCTCGGGCTTCCGCCCTCGAAGGCGCGGGCGGTGATCGCTGCGGCGGTCTCGGCGAACATGGCGGGATTCGCGCTCAACAGCCTCTGGGGCGCGACTCACGGCCTTCTGACCGACGGTGCCATCCCCGCGATCGGCGGACTCGAAGCCTTCATCGCCGCAGTTTACGGTTTCTCCGCCGTGGCCGATTGGCGGAAATCACGAGATCTTGGCGTCCAACCGTGAAAGTGGCGGAGAGGGTGGGATTCGAACCCACGGTACCCTCACGGGCACGCCTGATTTCGAGTCAGGTACAATAGACCACTCTGCCACCTCTCCGTGTGCGAGCGCGGGAAGTTGGGGAAGCTCGCGCAAAAACGAAAGCCGAAAGTTTCGGGTCTCGATGCCGCCTCGCCGCCATCGGCATTCCGCCGATGCGCGAAGGCGTTGCCTTCGCGAGCGGTCGACCCGGTGAGCGGCGCCGGTTCAGCCCTTCACGCCCGCCAGGCGCCGGGCGGCGACGAGGTGTTGGCGGATCGCCTTGAGCAACTGGAGTTCGCGGGCGGAGGGCTGGAGCTGTCGTGGCCCGGTGCGCGTGCCGATGATCAGGCCCACAGGGCCGGTGTCGTTCAGGAGTGGCAGGAGGATGAAGCCGCTGATGACGCCGGCGGCGAGCAACCACTCGGGCAGGAAGGGGCGGATCTTGGGATCGGAGGTATCCCGGATGAGCACATCCTCGCGGCGGCTGAGGCAGATGCTGAACACATCGCGCCGCTCGGTGCTGATCACCGGGCGGCCGCGTACTTGGCCGAGGAGGTCGCCAAGCCCGGACTGAGCGGTGTAGGTCTGCCCGTTCGGGTCGCGTTGGAAGAGAACACAATCCTGCAGGAGCAGCGCGCGGCGCAGCGCCCCGAGGCCGACGGCTTCCATCGCGGGCAGGTCGATCGCGGTCTCCGCCGTGAACTCGGCGAGCTGGATCAGACATTCGGTGAGGATCGCAATCGAATCGGGTGCGGGGGGCGGCTCTGCGCCGGTGCCGGCTGCGGTCACCGGTGGAGCGGGTTGCCCTGGGGGCGAGGCGGAGGGGGCCGGGGTGTCGGCCGGCGCCGGGGACGGGTTGGTCGCGGGCAGGCTGGGCAGTGGTTCGGTCTGGGCGGCGCGTTCGGTGACGCGCTGGATCACGCCACTGGCGATGACTCTCGCCCCGTAGGTGCGGGTGAAATTGCGAATGTTCTGGTCGACGACCTTCATCAGGATGCCGATGGCATCGGGCGTGAGCCGGAGCTTCTCGCCGAAGGACTGGCGGAGTTTTTCGGCTTCGTCGGCGAAACCTGCGGCCCCCACTCGGGAGGAGACGACGATCTCGCCGAGGGTGGCGGCGAAGTGGGTGATGGCGGTGAGCCGGTCCTCGGCGGTGGCGCTCGGCAGCGCGAGTTGGGCCGAAGGTACATCTTGGAGACAACGCAGGATGGTGCGGGGCAGGCGCGAGTCCTCGAAGAGCCGGTGGGTGAGCTCGAGGGGCGTGATGCCGAAGATGCGGCGGCACGCGGCGGCCTCGGTCTCGTCGACGGGGCGCTGGTGGACCTGGCGGAACTCGTCGGCGCAGAAGGTGGTGAGGACGAGGCGTCCGTAGTGGCGCAGACAGGCGAAGACGAAGGCCTGCTCGGCGTCCTGTTCGGGATGGATGCTGGTGAGCGCCTGGGCGAAGAGGCCGCTGCACAGGGCGAGCGCGGCTGTCACCGGTCACTTCAAAACCAGCCACCTCGGGTCACCAAAAAACCAGCC
>DAOOFR010000222.1:0-5296 GCA_035415285.1 Opitutaceae bacterium | reverse complement strand
ACGCCGCGGTTCTTGGCGGCATCTTCGCCGAGGCCGACGCTGGCGACCTCCGGGTCGGTGTAGACGATGGCGGGGACCAGATTCCAGTCGATGTGGCCGGCTTTTCCCGCGATCCACTCGGCGACGGCCACTCCGTCTTCCTCGGCCTTGTGGGCGAGCATCGGCCCGGCCACGACATCGCCGATCGCCCAGACGCCGTCGGTGGTGGTGCGCAGATGGGCGTCGACCTTGATGCGCTTCTTGTCGTCGAGTTCGACGCCGGCGGCGGCGAGATTGAGACTGTCGGTGAACGGCCGTCGGCCGACGGCGACGAGCACCTTGTCGGCGGGAAACTCGAGCTTCTGGCCCTCGCGCTCGGCGGTGAGCACGCCGTTGGTGTAGCCGGTGACCTTCGCGCCGGTCTCGATCTTCAGCCCCTGTTTCTGGAGAAGGCGGGTGAAGCTGCGGACGATGTCGTCGTCGTAGGCGGCGACGATCTTGGGCAGAAACTCGACGACGGTGACGTCGCTGCCGAGGCGGGCCCAGACGGAGCCCAGTTCGAGGCCGATGGCACCGCCGCCGACCACGACGAACTTCTTGGGTACGGAGGGGAAGGAGATCGCGTCGTCGGAGGAGACGACGGTCTGTCCGTCGAATTTGAGGAAGGGCAACTCAACCGGGCCGGAGCCGGTCGCGATGACGACATTGGGCGCGGTGATGTCCTCGACCTTTCCGTCGGCCGAGGTGACCTGGACGGTCTTGGGTTCGCTGAAGCTCGCGGTGCCGGTGAAGACGGTGACCTTGCGGGCCTTGGCGAGCTGGGCGATGCCGCCGGTGAGTTTGGCGACGATGGCGTCTTTGCGCTTCAGCAGCGCGGCGACATCGATCTCGACGGCGCCGAGCTTGATCCCGCTCTCCGCGGCGTGGTTCTTGGCCCAGGCGAAATGCTCCGTTGCGTGAAGCAGCGCCTTCGACGGGATGCAACCGACGTTGAGGCAGGTGCCTCCGAGGGTGGGGCGCTTGTCGACCAGCGCGACTTTCAGGCCGAGTTGCGCGGCGCGGAACGCGCACACGTAGCCGCCGGGGCCGGCACCGAGGATGAGGAGATCGAAGGATTGCATGGAAAGTAGCGAGTAGCGGGTAGCGAGGAGTGAGTAGACGGAAACGGATGCGGGCGGTGAGTCGGCGGGATGCTCGCTACCCGCTACTCACTACTCGCTACCGGTGTCACACCCCGAGCAGCAGGCGGGCGGGATCCTCGATCGCCTGCTTCACCTTCACGAGGAAGGTGACGGCCTCCTTGCCGTCGACGAGACGGTGGTCGTAACTGAGAGCCAGGTACATCATCGGGCGGATGACGACCTGACCGTCGCGGGCGACGGGGCGGTCCTGGATGGCGTGCATCCCGAGAATGCCGCACTGCGGCGGGTTGAGGATGGGGGTGGAGAGGAGCGAGCCGAAGGTGCCGCCGTTGGTGATGGTGAAGACTCCGCCGGTCAGGTCGTCGAGGGCGATTTTGCCGTCGCGAGCCTTCACGGCGTAGGCGGCGATGTCCTTCTCCAGCTGGGCAAGGCTGTGGGTGTCGCAGTCGCGGAGCGTGGGAACCATGAGTCCCCGGTCGGTGGAGACGGCGACGCCGATGTCGAAGTAGTTGTTCTGGACGATGGTGTCGCCGTCGAGCGAGGCGTTGACGGCGGGCACTTCGCGCAGGGCGTGCACGGCGGCCTTCACGAAGAACGACATGAACCCGAGCTTGATGCCGTGGCGCTTGGTGAAGTCGTCCTGGTAACGGGCGCGGAGGTCGCGCACGGCGGTCATGTCCACCTCGTTGAAGGTGGTGAGCATGGCGGTCTGGTTCTTGGCCTGCACGAGGCGCTCGGCGATCTTGGCGCGCAAGGGAGTCATCTTGCGGCGCGTGGCGCGCGCCGTGGATTGCGGATCTCGGATTGCGGATTGCGGATTGGTGGACGCAGGCGTGGTGGCGGGACGATCCGGAAGCTCTTGCCTTTCGCCTCTGGCTTCCGCGGCGGCGAGCATGTCGCCCTTGGTGACTCGGCCGGCTTTGCCGGTTCCGGCGATGGTGGCGGGATCGATCTTTGTCTCCTCGGCGAGGCGGCGGACGGCGGGGGAGGCGGTGGACGGTGAACTGTGGACGGTGGCCGGTGTGGCCGTGGCAACGGGGCTTTCCGGTTTCCGGTCTCCGGTTTCCGGTTTCGCTCCGGCGGCGACCTCGATGGTGGCGACGACCGCGCCGATCTTCACCTCGGCGCCTTCGGGCACGGCGAGGGTGATGACGCCGTCGGCCTCGGCCGTGCCTTCGGACGTGATCTTGTCGGTCTCCAGTTCGAAGAGCGCCTGGCCTTTCTTCACGGAGGCTCCGTTGGCGACGTGCCACTTGGCGAGGATCCCGGAAACGATGGATTCACCGAGCGGGGGAATTTTGACTGGGAGCGACATGGTGCGAGGAAGGCTAAAGGTGAGAGGCCGGCGGATGGCGGAGACTTGGAGAGGAACCACTAATGCACACTAATGGGCACGAATTCGGAAATAGGAGGAGGGGAACCGCTGATGGGCGCTGATGAGCGCTGATACGGATAGATCCTCTGCAAGTAGGATACTCGATTGGGAGAGTGGCTGTGGCAATGGTGCGGTGGCACGGCATTCGGAACCGGAAATCGGAAATTGCTAGAGCGTGAATGCCTGCTGGAGGAGGGCGGCCTGTTCGAGCTTGTGGAGCGCGAGGGCGCCGACGGCGGGGCTGGCGGAGGCGTCGCGGCCGGCGTAGCGCGGCTTGCGGCCGAAGATCGCTTCGAGCTGCGGCGCGATGAAGCTCCACGCGCCGTTGTTCTGCGACTCCTCCTGACACCAGACCAACTTCGCCTTCGCATACTTGGCGGCGAGCTGGGCGAGGCGCTCGGTGTGCAGCGGATAGAGCTGCTCGATGCGGACGATGGCGGTGTTTGTCGCCGCAAGCTTGGTGCGCTGGTCGACAAGGTCGTAGTACACTTTGCCCGAGCAGAGGATGAGGCGCCCCTCCTGCGCCAAGGCTGCGGAGGGCATGGCGGGGTCGTCGATGATCTCCTGGAAGCTTCCGGCGGTGAGATCGTCGAGCGTGGAGACGGCGGCCGGGTTGCGCAGCAGGCTCTTGGGCGACATGACGACGAGCGGCTTCTTGAAGTCGCGGCGCATCTGGCGGCGGAGGGCGTGGAAGATCTGCGCGGGCGTGGTGAGGTTGCAGACCTGGAGATTGTTCTCGGCGCAGAGCTGGAGGAAGCGTTCGAGGCGGGCCGAGGAGTGTTCGGGGCCCTGGCCCTCGTAGCCGTGGGGCAGGAGCATGACGATGCCGCTGTGTCTCTGCCATTTGGATTCGGCGGAGGCGATGAACTGGTCGATCACGCTCTGGGCGCCGTTGGCGAAGTCGCCGAACTGCGCCTCCCAGAGGCAAAGCATGTTCGGGAAGTCGAGCGAGTAGCCGTAGTCGAAGCCGAGCACGGCGGCCTCGGAGAGCGTGGAGTTGTAGACGCAGAACTGCGCCTGCGGCGCGCCCAGGTTCTTGAGCGGCGAGTACTTCTCGTTGGTCTCGACGTCGTTGAGCACGCAATGGCGTTGGCTGAACGTGCCGCGCTCGACGTCCTGGCCGGAGAGGCGCACGGGCGTCTGCTCGAGCAGGAGCGTGGCGAAGGCGAGCGACTCGCCGAAGGACCAGTCGATGGAGTGATTCTCGGAGAGTGCCTTGGCGCGGGTCTCGATCAGGCGCTTGATCTTCGGGTTGGGGCGGAAGGTGTCGGGCAGCGTGGTGAGGCCGCGCACCGCTTCCTCGATCAACGCGCGGGGCACGGCCGTGGGCGCCGGGGTGAACGAATACGGCGGTTGGAAGCGCGCGGTGGAGCCGGCGAGGGCGGGCTTCGCTGCGGCCTTGTCCTGCGCGGCCTGCTTCACCTTCGCCAGGGCCTCCTCGAGGCCGGCGAGGTACTCGTTCTTGAGCGCGTCGGCCTCGGGCTGGGCGAGCGTGCCCTCGGCGACGAGCTGGCGGCTGTAGAGCTCGGAGATGAAGGGGTGGGCGGCGATCTTGCGGTAGAGGACGGGCTGGGTGAAGGCGGGCTCGTCGGCCTCGTTGTGGCCGTGCCGGCGGTAACAGTACATGTCGATCACGACATCGCGCCCGAACTGCTGACGGAACTCCAGGGCGAGCTCGGCGACCATGCAGACCTGCTCGGGGTGGTCGCCGTTCACGTGGAAGATCGGCGCCTCGATCATCTTGGCGATGTCGGTGCAGTAGCGGCTGGACCGCGCCTCCTTCGGACCGGTGGTGAAGCCGATCTGGTTGTTGACGACGATGTGCACGGTGCCGCCGGTGTAGTAGCCGGGGAGCTGGGAGTAGTTGAACGTCTCCGCCACGATGCCCTGGCCGGCGAAGGCGGCGTCGCCGTGGATGAGGACGGGGACGACCTTCTTGCGCGCGGTGTCGCCGAGGAGGCGCTGGCGGGCGCGGGTCTTGCCCTCGACGACGGGGTCGACGAGTTCGAGGTGCGAGGGGTTCGAGGCCATGCGCAGGGTGACCTTGTGGCCGGAGGTGGTCTCGACCTCGTTTTCGTAGCCGAGGTGGTACTTCACGTCGCCGTCGCCGGCGACGGTGTCGGGCAGGTAGTTCTCGGCGAACTCCTCGAACATGAACGCGTAGTTCTTGCGGAAGACGCCGGCGAGGACGGTGAGGCGGCCGCGATGGGCCATGCCGAGCACGAGCTCCTTGATCCCGAGGGCGGGGCTGAACTCGACGAGCGTGTCGAGCAGCGGGATGAGGGTCTCGCCGCCCTCGAGGGAGAAACGCTTCTGGCCGAGGAAACGGGTGTGGAGGAAACGCTCGAAGGTCTCGGCCTTGTGGAGGCGGCGCAGGATGCGCAGCTTCTGGGCGCGCTCGAAGGCCGGCTGGTTGAAGACCGGCTCCATGCGCGACTGGAGCCAGCGGCGCACCTCGGTGTCCTGGATGTGGATGTATTCGACGCCGACGTGGCCGCAATAGGTGCGCGAGAGGTTGGCGACCAGGTCGCGCAGCTTCATCGAGCCGCCGGAGAGGTAGTGGCCGACGTTGAAGGCCAGATCGAGATCGGCCTCCGCGAGGCCGTATTCGGCGAGGGCGAGGCGCGGCTCGGGCGGCGGCGGCGGGCCGAGGGGATCGAGATGGGCCTCGAGGTGCCCGATCGAGCGGTAGTGGAAGATGAGGCTGTCGACCCGGGCCTGTTTCTTCTCGGCCTTGTCGGTGTCGTGTTCGGCGCCGGTGGCCGGCGGGCGGGGGACGGCGCCGGCGGCAGCGAGGTTG
>DAOOFR010000221.1:4051-5307 GCA_035415285.1 Opitutaceae bacterium | reverse complement strand
GCCCCGCGGTTGGAGGACTTGCCGACGATCTCGGCCACGGTGAGCTTGCCAAGGTTGTGCGCCTCGCGCGGCAGGGAGCGCGGCTTGCCCTGGTACTCGACCGTCGAGAGGCTGCAGTCGAAAACCGAAGACGGGGTGACCAGCCGCTCATTGAGCGCCGCCGAGGAGGCAACGATCTTGAATGTCGAGCCGGGCTCGTAGACGTCGGTGATCGCGATGTTGCGCTGCGCGGCGAGCGGCGCGGTGTTGAAATGGTTGAGGTCGAAGGTCGGCCAGTTGGCCAGGGCGAGGATCGCGCCGGTGGCCGGGTCGCCGACGATGATCGTCGCGCTCTCGGGCTGGAACTTCCGGGCGATCTCCGCCAGCTCCTCCTCGACGATGTGCTGCACGAACATGTCGAGCGTGAGCACGATATCGAGGCCGTCGGTGGCGGGAATCTCGCGGCTGCGGAACTGCGCCAGCTCGCGGCGATGGCCGTCGCGCTCGGACTCGCGCCAGCCGGCCTGCCCGCGCAGGTAGAAGTCGAAGTGGCGCTCGACGCCGGTCACCGGCGTCTGCTCCTTGTTGATGTAGCCGAGCAGGTGCGCGGCGAGCTGGCCGCCGGGATAGACGCGGCGGTAGTGGCGGATCCCGTAGACGCCCTTGATGCCCAGTTCCTGGATGCGATCGTAGGTCGCCTCCTCGACCTCCTCGCTCAGCTTGACCCAGCGGATCGGCCGTCCCTGGGCGGCGGCGTCGACCCCCTGCGCACCGGCCTCGGCGGGAGTGGCGAAGCGCCGGGTCAGGAGGGGCCGCAGATCGGAATACGGCAGGCCGAGCAGGCGGGCGAGCTCCGGCCACTTCGCCTCGTCGGCCGCGCGCAGGTCCTGCGGATCGGCGCCGAGCTCGATGAGGTTGCGGCTGGTGGCCAGCCGGTTGCCCCGCACGTCGAGGATGTCGCCGCGGCGGGCGAGCTCGACGATGGTCTGTTTGCGGGCCTTATCGAGGAAGGCGGTGTAGCTCTCGCGCTCCAGCCAGTGCAGCCACATCAGCCGCGCGGCCAGCCCGGCGAAACAGGCGAAGACCCCGAGGCTGAGGAGGACCAGACGGGCGTTGGAGGCGAAACCCTTGCGCATCGCTCAGCGGGTGGTGGCCAGCGGGAACGAGGTGGAGACGAGGGTGGGCGCGAAACGGTCGGCGTTGCGCTTGGCGGCAAGGCGGACCTCGACCGGCTCGGCGACGCTCACGATCTGGTAGTCGCGCGGCATGCCCAGGCC
>DAOOFR010000221.1:0-3951 GCA_035415285.1 Opitutaceae bacterium | reverse complement strand
GCGCCGCTGCCGCGGGCCGCGACGATCGCGCGCACGATGCGCCGCCAGGACTTGTCCTCGCCGTAGTCGCGGATCGCGCGCACCAGCTCCTGCTCGGAGGCGGTCTCGAGCCAGGCCGAGGCCGGCAGGCCCGCGCGGGTGTCCATGCGCATGTCGGCCGGGGCGTCGTTGCGGAAGGAGAAACCGCGCGCGGCATCGTCGAGCTGGAAGGAGGAGACGCCGAGGTCGAAGAGGATGCCGTCGAAGCCGGACTCGGGCAGGTCGCCGAGCGCGGCGAAGTTCACGCTGCGCAGCTCGAACCGCGCGGGGAATTCCCGCTCCACCGCCTCGGCCCGCGCCAGCGCCGCCGGATCGCGATCGAGGCCGACGACGAAGCTGCCGGCCGCCGCCGCGAGGATGCCGCGGGTGTGCCCGCCGCCGCCGAAGGTCGCGTCGAGGTAGCGCCCGCCCTCACGCGGCGCGAGGAACCCGAGCACCTCGTGGAAGAGCACGGACTGGTGACCGGTGGGCATCGATTCAGGGGCCGGGAGCGCGGCGGACATGGCTCATCAGATGTCCATCCGGCGCATGAGCGCCTCGACGTTTTCGCCCGCCACCGCCGGGTTCTGCTGCTCCCAACGGGCCGGGTTCCAGATCGTGAACTTGGTGAGCGAGCCGACGCACAGGGCCTCCTTCTCGATGCCCACCGAACGCAGCATCGCCTCGGGCAGGCCCACGCGCCCCTGCTTGTCGCAGCCGAACGAGAACGCCTGCGAGAACAGCTTCTGGATCGAGGCCTGGGCCGCCGTGTCGCCAAGCGCCTTGGACGCCAGCTTGTCGTACAACCGCTCGATCTCCAGCGGCGGCAGCACGAGCAGATGCCCGTCCTGCGGCAGCGCCAGATAGGAGTCCGCCGCCTCGTCGCCCGCAAAACGCCAGCGCGCGGGAATCGTCAGACGATTCTTCGCGTCGAGCACGTGCCGGAAGGACCCGACATAGAGCGTTTTGGAGGGATTGGCCATGAAACGGACGGCGCCAACACGGCGCCCCACTTTCCCCCACTCTGCCCCACTGTCTCCCACCGTCAAGCAAACACCCCTCCTAAGTCACGACAGGTTGTTCACTTATTCACATTATCACCCCACCATGCCACAGGCCCCTGTGATTGCTCCCGGAAAGGGTCTCGGCCCCCGGCCAACATCGGTGCCGGCGGGCGCTGTTGCCGGACAGCGGGCGATGCCCCAGCCACGTCCCGCCCGCCCACCCCGGGGTGGCTCGCGAACGCGGCAGCGAACCCGGGAGCAACGCTCTCCTCCAACCAAAAAAGCCGGGACCAATAAGGTCCACGCCGACCTCGACGTCCGACATCGCAGGAGCGCCTCCGTCGCACCGCGCGGCGGCGGGAAAGGTGAGCCCGCGCCACCGGAGACAACGGAACGAGGCGTCGACGAGGCGGGCAACCGTCGAACCGACAAACGCCGGAACCCGACGAAGAGGCCGGGCGCATGAACCCCTCGGAACGGGCCAGCAACGCGCTGGCACCCGTTCCCGGACACGCGCCCCTCAACGGCGCCCCTTCCTCAGGCGTAGATCTCGTCGAACAGGCGCGTGAGCACGCCCTGCGCCGGCTCGGCGAGCGGGCGTTCCTGCTGCAGCCGCCGGACGGTGTCGCGGTACTCGGCCACGACCCGCGGCCGCCGCTGGTACATGCGACGCAAGGCCTGCACCAGCATCAGCCGCGGCACGACGTTGCTCGGCTCGCCGAGATTGAGCTGCAGGAGTCCGTCGAGCAGCTCGCGTTCGCCGTGCAGGAAACCATCCGGCGTGCCCTCGAGGGTCTGGCAGCCCACCGCGAGCAGCTGCTCCAGCCGGAGCAGGTAGGCGCCGAAAGCGGCTCCCGCCGGCACGTGGTATTCCGCAGGAGGTGACACGAGCGCGGCGCCCGTCTCGCGGCGGAGCAGTTCGAGCAGCTCGGCGGCGAGGCCGCGCAGCGCCGCCTCGGGCTCGGCCAACGAGAGCGCGGCGCCGGCCGTGCCGACGACGACCCCGTCGGTCGCGCGCACCAGCCGCAGCTCCACGCGCCACGGTTCCGCCCGGGCGAGGATGTGGGTGACGACGATGTAGTCGCCCACCGGTTGCAGGCCCCGCGCCCGCTGCGCGGCCTCGTCCGCCGGCCACGGGTTGCTGCCGAGCACGAAGGCCGGCGTCGCGCCCTGGACCCAGGGCACGATCGGCCGCACCCGCGCGCGGGTCCCGAAGAAGGCCTGCTCGGCGAGGAACAGCGGCACCGCCCGGCTCAGGCGGCCCGCGGCGTCGCCCACCTGCGCCGCGCCTTCCTTGCCGGGTTCCGGCACCGCGGCGGAGCTGCCGAGGAACGCGATCGACGGCGCCGCCTCATCGGCGGCGGGGAAGAGCGTCCCGGCCGCGCCGGCGGGCAACCAGGTCGGGCCGTTGTCGACGAGCATCGCGAGGGACAGCTTGCCCGGCGCCGCGGCGCGCGCGACGGCCAGGCGCGCGCGGGCGTACTCCGCATCCCAACGATGGAGATGCAGGCGCCAGTCGGGCCGCGGGAAACCGTAGAGCTGCTCGAGCAGCGCCCGGCCGGTGTCGAACCGGCCGAGTTCGAGATTGGCGCGGAGCAGATTGTTGGCGACCGGAAGACCGTGGGCGGCGACATCGAACAGCGGCTGCGCCAGCGCGAGCAACTCGGACAGATGGCCGGTATTGCCGAGATCGCCGGTCAGCACCATCAGCAGGGCGGGAGGCACCGGGCGCGGCACGAGGGTGAGCGCCTCGCGATAGAGCGGCATCGCCTCGTCGAGGCGCTGATTGGCGAGCGCCGCGCGCGCCAGCCCGAGGCGGGCCAGCCAGCTGTGCGGCAACGTCGCCACGCTGCGCATCGCCTCGAGGGCGGCCGCGTCCCCGCCCTGTTCGTGGTGTCGGGTTACATACAAACCGAAGGCCTCCTCCAGGTTCGGTTCGAGCTCGAGCGCGCGCCAGAGCGTGCCGAGCGACTGCTCGTTCTCCTTCTGGGCGAACTGGGCCTTGGCGAGCTGGAGCAGCACCATCGGGCTCTCGCCCTGCCGCTCGATCTGGGCCTGCAACGTCTTCTCGGAATCGAGCGGGCGTCCGAGCTCCCGATACACGATCGCGAGGATCACCGCCCCGCGCTCGGAGGCCGTGTCGATGCGGGCGAGCTGCTCCGCCGGCTCGAGCATGTCCGGCAGGAAACCGGCGTCGAGCGCCGTGGCGATCGCCGTGGCCAGCTTGTCGGGCTCCTCCCACACCTCGCGCAGATGAGGCAGGAGCACCTCGTCGCGCCACTGCGGGCGGGTGAGGAAACGCTCCCGCCCCTCGGCGTCGACGACACGGATCATCTCCGGCTTCGCCGGCTCGGCCGGTGCGGGCGCCGCAACTGGCTCGGACGCTGCCGTGTCCGGTGCAGCAGAACCGGCGGACTCCGGCGTGGAGTCGTTCTCCGGAGGCTGATTCGCGGGCGTGGCCTCGGCCGGGGCCGAAGGCTGGGGAGTGGAGCCGAAGATTTTTTTGAGGAAGCTCATGGGGAAAGTCGGTCGGGCCGGATGGGGTTTGAAAGGATAGACGGCAGAGAGTTGACGAGCCGCCGCGCGCGGAAAAGGCGCAAATCCGCAAAATCTCGCGCCCCCACCGCGTCGGTACGGCTTGCGCCGCGCGCGCCTACGCCGAGGACAGGTGCCACCGTTTGCAGACCGGGCACAGGTACGCCTTCCGGCGGCGCTCCACCCCGGCCAGCATCGCCGCATTGAGCGCCTCGCCCTGCGACGCGTACCGCCGCTTGCGCACGCACATCCGCTGCCGCTCCTCGTGGGTGGGTTTCTTCATTGGCGCGGCAAACGTTTGGTTCACGTCTCGGAACGCTCCAGCTTCAAACCGCGCTGCTCGGCCCAGACCAGAAAGGCACAGCAGGTCACAGAGCACACAGAGGCGGAGGAG
>DAOOFR010000220.1:0-5347 GCA_035415285.1 Opitutaceae bacterium | reverse complement strand
AGCTTCATCTTCACCGCGCCGCGGGCGAGTTCGTCGCCGCCGTAGATGATGGCGAGGCGGGCCTTGTTCTGGTCGGCCTGTTTGAACTGCTTGCCGAAGCCGGCGTCCTTGAGCGGATACTCGACGCGGTAGCCCGCGGCGCGCAGGGCGCGGATGTCGGCCAGCGCGGTCTTGCGCTCGGCCGGGCCGCCGATGATGCAGAAGATGTCCGGCGCCGAAACGATCTCGGGCAGGAGGTTCTTCGACTTGAGCATCTCGGTGATGACGACATCGCCGATCGCGAAGCCGGCCGCCGGTAGATCCGGGCCGCCGAGTTTCTTGACGAGGTTGTTGTAGCGGCCACCGCCCGCGATCGCGCGAAACTCGCCGCTGCGGTCGAAGGCCTCGAAGACGAACCCGGTGTAGTAGGCCAGCCCGCGGACGACGCCGAGGTCGACCTGCACGAACGCGCCGTAGCCCATCGCCTCGAGTCCGCCGAGCAGCGTGCGCCAATCGTTGAGGCGCGCGGAGAGCGCTTCGGCGGCGGGGCCGCCGGCGGCAGTCACAGGCGCGAGGCGTTCCTCGAGTGCGGCCAGCGAGTTGATCTTGGTGAACGACACGATCTCGGCGCGCTTCTCCGGCGCGAGCGGACCGTGTTTCTCCTCGAAGAACTTGAAGGCGTCGTCGCCCTGTTTCTCGAGGCGGTCGATGGTGCCGAGCACGTCGGGCACCTGCGCCTCGGTGTAGCCGATGGCCTGCAGGTAGAAGAACCAGAGGTTGCGGTCGCTCAGGCGGATGAAGAAGTCGCGCTCGGTCAGCCCGGTGGCGGAGATGCACGAGATGAGCAGCGCGATGAGCTCCACCTCGGCCTCGGGGCCGGCCTCGCCGAGCAGATCGGCGTTGAACTGGAAGAAGGCGCGCAGCCGGCCCTTCTGGGCGCGCTCGTAGCGGTAGTGTTCGCCGATGTTGAACCACTTGATCGGGCGCCGCATCGCGCCGGCGCGCTCGCCGACCATGCGGCACAGCGTCGGGGTCATCTCGGGACGCAGCGAGACGTCGCGTCCGCCCTTGTCGGTGAAGCAGAAGAGCTGCTGCTCGATCTCCTCGCCGGACTTCGCCTTGTAGAGTTCGAGCGGCTCCAGCACGGGGCCGTCGTACTCGAGGAAGTTGCAGGCCACGGCGGCCTGCTTCCACAGGAGGAAAAGGTGGTTACGCCGGGCGGTTTCCTCGGGATAAAACTCCCGGAAACCCGGCAGGGTCTGGAACTGGGCCATGTGGGAACGGAGCGCGCGCGGCGCTGGGAACGGTTGAAAAGGTCGGGGCAACCGGCGGCGAAGCCGGCGGGAAAAAAGCCGGGATCGGCGATCCCGGCTCCAGCATTCCGGCGACCGCTCAGGCGGTCGGCGCGGACGGGTTGGCGGAGGGCGGCGGGACGATGCCGCGTTTGTCCACCTTGCTCAGTTCCAGCTTCTTGAGCTTGGCCTTCAGAATCTTGCCGGACTTGAACTTCACCACGGCGCGGGTCGGGATCACGACCTCGGTCTCGGGCTTGTTGGGATTGCGGCCGATGCGGGCCTTGCGCACCTGGACCTCCAGCACGCCGAAGTTGCGCAGCTCGACGTTGCGGCCCGAGGCGAGGGCGTCCTGGATGATATCCAAGGCCATCTGCACGGACTGCTGCACTTCCTTCTGCGGGAACCCGGTCTTCTGGTAGATTTCCAGAACGATCTCGCGCTTGGTGAGGTTGTTCGACATGGTGCGTGTCTCCTGTTTGCGGAAAATTCTATGGGTGAAACGTGCGGTAAGCTATTGCTGGACGTCATTTTGCGTCAACCCGAAAGCCGAAACTCTCCCGCCATGAGCAACGAAGGCCCGAAAAACCCTCTCGAGGAACTCGAACGCAAGGTGCAGGAGCTCCTCAAAGACCCGCAGGTGCAGGCCTCCGTGCGCCAGATGATGGCTGCCCATCCCCCACCCCAGCCCGCGCCCGGCGGCGGCTCCGCCAAACCCGCCTCAACGCCCGACGACGCCAACGCCGAAGTGCTCCGCCGCATCCGCGCCTTCAACCTCCGGCCCCGCGAGATCCGCGACCACCTCAACCGCTTCGTCATCAAGCAGGACGACGCCAAGAAGATCCTCTCCGTCGCCATCTGCGACCACTACAACCACGTGCGCCAGTGCCTCGACAGCCCCGAACTGCGCGAGCGCGACTACGCCAAGCAGAACATCATCCTGCTCGGTCCCACCGGCGTCGGCAAAACGTACCTCATGCGCTGCATCGCCAAGCTCATCGGCGTGCCGTTCGTGAAGGCCGACGCGACGAAGTTTTCCGAGACCGGCTATGTCGGCGGCGATGTCGAGGACCTCGTGCGCGACCTGGTGAAGGCGGCCGATGGCGACGTCGAACTCGCCCAGTACGGCATCATCTACATCGACGAGATCGACAAGATCGCCGCCGCCCAAGACCTCGCCGGCCGCGATGTCTCCGGCCGCGGCGTGCAGATCAACCTGCTCAAGCTCATGGAGGAAACCGATGTCTCCCTCCACAGCCAGACCGACCTGCTCGGCCAGATGCAGGCGATGATGGAGATGCAACGCGGCGGCCCGCCGCGTCCGCGCAAGATCAACACCCGGCACATCCTCTTCATCGTCAGCGGCGCGTTCGACAAGCTCGCCGACCAGATCAAACGCCGCGTGCAGAGCACCGCGATCGGCTTCGGCGCCGCCCGCGGCGCCGAGCGCACCGAGGGCGACTACCTCGCGCAGGTCACCAGCCAGGATTTCATCACGTACGGTTTCGAGCCGGAGTTCGTCGGGCGCCTGCCCGTGCGCGTCGCCTGCCAGGCCCTCGCCGCCGAGGACCTCGAGCAGATCCTCACCACCTCCGAGGGCAGCATCCTCCAGCAATACCGCGCCGACTTCGCCGGCTACGGCATCGACTTCCAGATCGGCCGCGACGCGCTCCACGAGATCGCGCAACGCGCCGCCGCCGAAAACACCGGTGCCCGCGGTCTCATGACCGTGCTCGAGCGCATCTTCCGCGACTTCAAGTTCGAGCTCCCCTCCACCGCCACCAAGACCTTCGCCATCGACGCCGCCACCGTCGCCCGCCCCGCCGAGGCGCTCCAGCACCTCCTGCGCGAGAACGCCGACCGCCAGCACGAGGTCCTGCGCGCCGAAGTCTCCGCCTTCGCCACCCGTTTCCACCAAGACCACGGCTTCGAGCTGCTCTTCGCCGACGACGCCGTCGCCGCGCTCATCGACGCCAGCCTCGCGGCCGACAAGACCATCCGCGCGCTCTGCGAGGAGAAGTTCCGCGACTTCCAGCACGGGCTGAAACTGGTGAGCCACAACACCGGGCGCACCCGTTTTCCCATCACGCGCGACGTCGTCGAGCAGCCCGACAAGGTCCTCAGCACGTGGGTCGTGGAGAGTTACCGCGTCGCCCGCGCCACCGAGGGCCTCGCCTGAGCCGAGCCGCGGCGGGCGCGACCGAGTGGCCCGGAGACGGGTTGATGCGGCGGCCGGAGCCCATCCGCGCGACCGCCGGCCTTTCCCCGTAGGGTGCGAGCTCGCTCGCACCGTCTGGATACCGCCCAAGCCATGCGGTGGGAGCAAACTTGCTCCCTACCCCGCCCCCGGAATCCCGCCGAAGCTCGCGCGATCGACCAGCCCGCCCCCCTCCGTAGCGATGCGCGTGAGCGCATCGAAGCCGGTCTCGGCGCACCCTGCGTCTCCGCGAGAGCCCTTCGGCAATCGGGCCCGATCCGCCTCACGCGGAGCCGCGGAGAACGCGGACTCGATCCACCTCAAAACCGGCCGCCAATCGGCACCGGTCACCGCCGGTAAACAGGCCGGTCTCCGGATCTGCGTCGATCGGTGTTCATCTGTGGCGACACGACAGGGAGTAGGGCCGGTCTGCGACCGGCCCCGGCGGGCTCGAGTCGGCAGGGGGAGGCGCGATGTGGGGCTGCGCTCGGGAGCTGGCGTGGATCGCAGGCGTCCAGTCGGAGACTGGACCTACGCGGCCATCTGCTGTTCCCCGTTCCGGGGCCGCGCGCGCCGTAGCGATGCGCGTGAGCGCATCGAGGCCCGGCCTCGGCGTTCTCACGAACGCCGCTACCCTGCCGGCGCGGACCGCGCCCGGCAGCGGACCGCGGCTCAGCTCTGGCTGAGCCGCTTCTTCGGCGCCTCGAAGTAGGCGGCGTGGGCGCGCGCGAGGATCTCGGGGATCCGCGCGGCGAACGGGCTCTTTGCCAGCACTGGCACGAGATCGACCCCGCCGGCCTTCGCGGCGTTCTGCCCCGGGAACCAGTGGTCGGCCTGGCCGAGCAGGTTGTAGCGCATCTTTGCCCACGGCACGAGGTCGAGCCCGGCGCCATAGGTCCACAGCCGCAGGATCTCGGCGACGTTGATCTCGCCGGGCACGTCGACGTAGTGTGGCAGGCCCTCGGGCCAGCGCGCGCACCACTCGGCCCCGTGCACCTCGCGCAACCGGGCGCGCAGCTTCGCCTCGAGCGGGGCGACGATCTGCGCGGCGTCGGCGAGCTGCGGGAGGATGGCGACGTGTTCGTCGAAGTCGGAGGGTTTCGACACGCCGAGGCTGAGCGTGTGGATCTCGGGCCGCGCGAAGCAGAACAGGTCGTTGAACTGCATCGGCGAGAGCGGCGCGGTGAGCCCGGCCATCAGCGCCGGGCGGTCCTGGAGGCGCCCGCCCTTGTCGTTGGGGCTGATGATGAACACGCCCATGTCGCGGCGCCGCGCGGCCTCCACCGCCGGCCAGTTGAGCTCGTTCACGAAGTACCAGTGGAGGTTCACGTAGTCGAACTCCCCCGTCTCCACCGCCGCGAGGATGATGTCGGTGGTGGCGTGCGTGGAGAAGCCGACAAACCGCGCGCGGCCCTCGCGCTGGAGCTGGCGCGCCACGGCCAGGCAGCCGCCGGGCCGGATCGTCCAGTCGAGGAGCTGCCGGGTGTTGATGCCGTGGAAGGAGAGCAGCTCGACGTGGTCGAGGCCCAGATACGCCATCGACTTCTCGAAGGTCGCGCGGAACTCCGCCGGATCGGCCGTGGGCGCCACCTTGGTCTGCACGATGAGCTTCTCGCGCGGCAACCGCGGCAGGATGCGGCCCAGCTGCATCTCCGAGGTGCCGTAGCCGCGCGCCGTCTCGATGTGGTTGATGCCCAGCGCGAGCGCGCGCTCGATGCACGCCTCCACCTTGGCCTGGCCGTCGGCCGGGATCTCGCCGGGCGGCACGTCCTGCCACTTGTGCTGGTAGCGCATGCCGCCGCAGGTGAACACGGGCATCTGCAACTCGGTGCGGCCAAAACGACGGTAGATCATGCGCGCAGTTCAGCCGCCCCGCGAC
>DAOOFR010000219.1:0-5396 GCA_035415285.1 Opitutaceae bacterium | reverse complement strand
TGCTCGTCGTCGATCTTGCCGTTGGTGGCGCCGTGCGTGCAGCGCACGTCGTTGGCCTCGATCTCGAGGCCGGGGAGCGAGTTGGCCTCGGCGTCGGGCGAGCAGAGCAGGTTGCGGTTGCTCTGGTAGGCATCCGTCTTCTGGGCACCGGGATCGACGACGATCAGGCCGGAGAAGATGGTGCGCGCCTGGTCGAACAGGGCGTTCTTGTAGAGGAGGTCGGAGCCGGTGTGCGGCGACTGGTGGGTCTGGAGCGTGCGCTGGTCGAACTCCTGGTCGCCGTGCGCGACGGCGAGCGAGAGCATCTGGCTGAACGAGCCCGCGCCCTGGAGGCGGCTGTGGCTCTCGGTGCGGACCTGCCGGCCGCCGAGCTGGAGGCCGAGCGAGACGACACGGCCGTCGCGCTGCACGATGGTCTCGTTCCCCTGGAAGCCGAGCGAGCTGCGGCTCCAGCGCTGGGCGGAGACGTAGGTGATCTGCGCGCCGGGGCCGGCGTAGAGGTCGTTGACACCGGCGGCGAAGGTGGTGTCGGTCTCGCTGGCGGACTGGCGGAACTCGACGACGGTGACCTTGGCGTTGTCTTCGGCGACGACGAGGGTGTGCGGGAAGACGGCGGTGCGGCCGCCGGCGGCCCAGTGGTAGACGACGAGCGGTTGCTCGATCTCGACACCCTTGGGCACGTAGATGAACGCGCCGCCGGTGGTGAGCGCGCGATGGAGCGCGGTGAGCTTCTGCGAGCCGAGCGCGGAGTCCTGCGCCATGAAATGCGCCTGGATGAGCGCGGGGTGGTGGAGAACGGCGTTCTCGATCGAGTCGAAGATGACGCCGGCCTGGGCGAGCTTCTCGGGCAGGGCGTCCTGGGCGACGCGGACTTCGTTCACGAAGACGGCCTGCGCGGTTTTCTCGGTGACGAGGTTGGAGCGGATCCGCAGGGCGGAGACGATCTCCTCGGAGGCCGCGGTGGCGCGGACGAACGGCTCGGCGAGGCGGAAGCCCTGGATGCTGGAGAAACGCCAGAGTTCGTCGGTGCGCTTGGGCAGCGGGAGCTCGAGGTAGTGCGTCCAGGCCTTGCGCTTGAGGTCGGCCCACCAGGCGGGGAAACGGCCCAGCGTGGCGGCGACGGAGTCGAAGGCGGAGGGATGGATGAGTGCCGGCTCGGGCGTGGTGGCGGCGGCGGTGGAGGGAGCGGAAGACATCGGGAGATTGCGGAATGCGGATTTCGGATTGCGGATTGGCCGGAGCGGCGGGCGCGAGGCGGATCCTGGATTTGAGATTTCCGATTTCGGATTGATGGAGGAGATCGGGAGCGGCTTCGGGCGGCGGTGCGGGGAATTCCGCAATCCGCATTCCGAAATCCGCAATCGGCTCAGCCGACCGAGCCTTCCATTTCGAGGTCGATGAGGCGCTTGAGCTCGACGGAGTACTCCATCGGGAACTGGCGCACGAGATCGTTGACGAAGCCGTTCACCGCGAGGCTCATCGCCTCGGCCTCGGTCAGGCCGCGCTGCTGCATGTAGAAGATCTGCTCTTCGCTGACCTTCGAGACGCTCGCCTCGTGCTGGGTGAAATTGTCGCCGCCTTTGACGGTGATGGCCGGATACGTGTCGGTGCGGCTGTTGGTGTTGATCAGCAGCGCGTCGCACTCGGTGTTGTTTTTGCACCCCTTCAGGCCCTTCGGCATATGCACGACGCCGCGGTAGGTGGCGCGGCCCTCGCCGACGGAGATGGACTTGGAGATGATCGTCGAGGTCGTGTTGTCGGCGGCGTGGATCATCTTGGCGCCGGTGTCCTGGTGCTGGCCGTCGTTGGCGAGCGCGATGGAGATGACCTCGCCGCGGGCGCCTTCGCCCTTCAGGACGACGCCCGGGTACTTGATGGTGAGGCGGGAACCGATGTTGCAATCGATCCACTTGATCTCGGCGCCTTCCATCGCGAGACCGCGCTTGGTGACGAGGTTGTACACGTTGGGCGCCCAGTTCTGGACGGTGATGTACTGGATCTTCGCGTTCTTGAGCGCGACGAGCTCGACGACGGCGGAGTGCAGCGTGGAGGTGGTGAACTTCGGGGCGGTGCAGCCTTCCATGTAGGTCACCTCGCTGCCCTCGTCGACGATGATGAGGGTGCGCTCGAACTGGCCGAAGTTCTCGGCGTTGATGCGGAAGTAGGCCTGGAGCGGATGCGAGACCTTGATGCCGGGCGGCACGTAGATGAAGGAGCCGCCGGAGAACACGGCGCTGTTGAGCGCGGAGAACTTGTTGTCGGAGGTCGGGATGACCTTGCCGAACCACTTGCGGAAGATCTCCGGGTGCTCGCGCAGGGCCTGCGTCGAGTTCATGAAGATCACGCCCTGCTTCTGGACGGCTTCCTTGATGTTCGAGTACGCGGCCTCGGAGTCGAACTGGGCCTCGACGCCGGCGAGGAACTTGCGCTCCTGCTCGGGGATGCCGAGGCGTTCGAAGGTCCGCTTGATGTCGTCGGGTACTTCGTCCCACGAGCGTTTGGGCTTCTGGCCCGAGGCGAGGTAGTAACGGATCTTCTGGAAATCGATGTTCTCGAGATCCTTGGACGCCCAATGGGTGGGCAGCGGCTTCGATTCGAAGATCTTCAGCGCCTTGTGGCGGAACTCGCGGATCCACTCCGCCTCTTTCTTGGCGGCGCTGATGTAGTCGATGGTCTCGGGCGTGAGACCGGTGCCGGCGTCGAAGTTGTACTTCACGTCGTAGGTGAAGTCGCCGACGCTCTGGTCGATGCCGGTGACCGGGTTGGCGGTGTCCTCGGGGGGGAGGGCGACGGCATCGGATTCGGAGATGGAGCTCATGGGAAGGATCCCTGATTTGAGATTGGAGATTGGTGGGTGGTGGCGGCGCGGAACGGGCGCGTGGGTGGGCGGCGGTGCGACGGAGGGACCGGTCGGAGACCGGTCCTACTTGGCAGGCGCGGCGGCGAGTTCCTTGACCCAGTCGTAGCCCTTGGCCTCGAGTTCGAGGGCGAGGGATTTGTCGCCGCTCTTTACGATGCGGCCGTCCCACATGACGTGAACGAAATCGGGCACGATGTAGTCGAGCAGGCGCTGGTAGTGGGTGATGAGGAGCACGCCGAGCTTGGGGCCGCGGAGGGCGTTGACGCCGTCGGCGACGATCTTGAGGGCATCGATGTCGAGGCCGGAGTCGGTCTCGTCCATGATGGAGTAGGCGGGCTCGAGCATCGCCATCTGGAGGATTTCGCAGCGTTTTTTCTCGCCGCCGGAGAACCCATCGTTGACCGAGCGGGAGGTGAACTTCCGGTCGATCTTGAGGCCGTCCATCTTCGCGTAGAGCCGCTTGTAGTAGGCGGTGGCGTCGATCTCTTCTCCCTCGGGCAGGCGGGCCTGGGTGGCGGCGCGGAGGAAGTTGGCGATGGAGACGCCGGGGATCTCGCACGGGTACTGGAACGCGAGGAAGAGGCCGGCGCGGGCGCGCTCGTCGGGCTCCATCTCAAGGATGTTGCGGCCGTCGAGCAGCACGGTGCCCGAGGTGATCTCGTAGTCGGGGTGACCGGCGATGGCCTTGGAGAGGGTGCTCTTGCCGGTGCCGTTGGGCCCCATGATGGCATGCACTTCGCCTTTGGGGACGGTGAGGCTGAGGCCTTTGACGATCGGCTTGTCGCCGATGTTAACGTGGAGGTCTTTGATCTCGAGGGCGTTCATTATGGAAAGGGAGGCGCGGTGGACGGTGGGCATTGGACTGTGGACGGTGACCGTGGTCGGTGTGCCGGTGGCTTAAGCAGGGATGGGGCCGGGTTGGGCGGCGGTCGCGGGTTTCTGGAGAGACTCCGGCGCGGCGCGGCCGCGGAAGTTGAGTTCGACATCCTCCATCGTGAAGCCCGGCGGAAGCGCTTCGCGCAGGCGGGCGACGTAGGCGGGGTTCATCTCGATGTCGATGATCTGGCCGGTGGCGGAGTCGATGAAGTGGGCGTGCTCGGTGAGGTTCGAGCAGTAGCGGGTGGGCTCGCGTTCGAAATTGACCTGCTTGACGAGGTCGCACTGCACGAGGGCCTCGAGGCAGTTGTAGACGGTTGCCAGCGAAATCGTGGGCATCTTGGCCTTCACGCGGGCGAAGAGTTCGTCGGCAGTCGGGTGATCGCGGCGCTCCAAGAGTACCTCGTAAACAACCTCTCGCTGCGGCGTGGCGCGGAGGCCGCTGTGGGCAAGGCGCTGGTTGAGCGCTTCGGAGTTGGGCGAGGCGGTGGACATTGGCGCGGTTGAGCGGGGCGCAAGGGAGTTGGATTGGGACTTAGTTGCAAGAAGGATTTAGAATAATTCCAAATCCATGAGCAGCGCTTAATCCAGCGAGCAGCGAGATTCGCGAAAGTTGGAGGCAACCCTCTTTGCCTCGCTTGGGCAGAAGCACAAAAAAGGCGGCCGGTTTGGCCGCCTAAGTCGCTAACTGTTCGGAAGAAAAGGCGTTCAGTTGCCGTGCTCGGCCAGCCAGCGCTCGGCCTCGATCGCGGCTTGGCAACCCATGCCGGCGGCGGTGATCGCCTGGCGGTACACGTGGTCGGCGCAGTCGCCGGCGACAAACACGCCGGGGACGGAGGTGCGCACTTGGTTGCCAGTCTCCGGCACCAAGTAACCGTTCTCATCGGTCTGCACCGCGCCGACGAAGGGCTTGGTGTTTGGCTGGTGGCCGATGGCGACGAAGATGCCTTTGCAGGCGAGGTCGGTCACGGCGCCGGTCTTCACGTTCTTGAGCTTGATGCCGGCGACGTTGCCCTGGGCATCGCCTGTGATCGCGGCGACGACCGAATCCCATGCCATCGTGACCTTCGGGTGCTCGAGCACGCGCTGCTGCATGATCTTCGAGGCGCGCAGGGCGTCGCGGCGGTGGATGAGAGTGACCTTCGAGGCGAAACGGGTGAGGAAGAGCGCTTCCTCGCAGGCGGAGTCGCCGCCGCCGACGACCACGACCTCCATGTTGCGGTAGAACGCGCCGTCGCAGGTCGCGCAGGTCGTGACGCCCTTGCCGCCGAAGAACGACATCTCCTCGGGCAGGCCGATCATGCGCGGCGCGGCGCCGGTGGCGATGATCACGGCGCGGGCGCGGATTTCGCGCTCGCCGGTGCGGAGAATCTTGGTCGGGCCCGAGAAGTCGACCGATTGGATCAGGCCGCTCTCGTAGCGCGCGCCGAAGCGGGCGGCCTGCTTGCGGATGGTGTCGGTGAGCGTGTATCCATCGATCCCGTGCTCGAAGCCGGGGAAATTCTCGACCTCCGAGGTGGTGGTCAACTGGCCGCCGGGCTGCGCGCCTTCGAGGACGAGCGGGGCGAGGCCGGCGCGGGCGGTGTAGACGGCGGCGGTGAGGCCGGCGCAGCCGGTGCCGATGATGACGACGTTCTCGATGGTGGCGGTGGTGGACATG
>DAOOFR010000218.1:0-5416 GCA_035415285.1 Opitutaceae bacterium | reverse complement strand
CGAACAGGCCCGGGCAGGACCGGGCCCGCGCTGCTCCGCCCGCCCTCCCCGCCGTTCCCCTGCCGACCCAAGCGCCTGACGGCCGTCGGACTATTGGGTCGGCGCCTGGCTCCGCGTACTCCTGCGCTTGCCCCGGTCGCGACTCCTGATCCTTCATCAACGGCTCCGCATGAAGATCCTCCTCGTCGTCGCCCACCCGAATCCGGCCAGTTTCAACCACGCGCTCGCCGCCGCCGCCGCCGAGTCGCTGCGCGCACTCGGCCACGAGATCGTCGTGCAGGATCTCTGCGCCGATGGCTTCGACCCGGTCATGCCGACGTCCGAGTTCTCCAAGACCGCCGCGCTCCCACCCGACATCGCGCGCCGCTGCGCGGAGCTCACCGCCGCCGACGGCCTGATTGTCGTGCACCCCAATTGGTGGGGACAGCCGCCCGCGATCCTGAAGGGCTGGCTCGATCGCGTCGTGCGCAACGGCGTCGCCTACGAATTCCGCATCCGCGCCGACGGCAAGCCCGGCCCGGTGCCCCTGCACAAGCTCCGCGCCGCGCTTGTCATCAACACCGGCAACACGCCGCTGGAGGCCGAGCTCGCACTCTACGGCGACCCGCTCGACAACCTCTGGAAACGCTGCGTGGGCGGCATGTGCGGCATCCCGCGCACCGAGCGCCTCTATTTCACCCCGGTCATCGTCAGCACGCCCGAACAGCGCGCCGCGTGGCTCGCCGAGACGCGCACCGCCGCCACCTCGCTGTTCCCCGGAGCGTAGGTGCCGCGTTCGCCGCTTCCGAGATTCTGGAGCCGGCCGGGGCGAGGCCGGGCCTCTGGCCGGGTTCGCCGCCCCGGCAGCAGCGGAACGCAAACCGCTCCAGCCGTTCACTTCGAAGTCCGCCGGGCGCCCCCGCCATCCGCCCAACGCAGGCGCGCGTGCTTCCGCACTCGTGACACGCGCGAACAACGGACTCGAAAAAGGGCGCTGGCGTGACGTATTCTCTCCGGGCGCGGGATTGCACGGTCTTCCGCCGTCCCACGCACCACCCATCCCGCCGCACACCCACCGCCGTGGCGTCCGCTTTCCCTATGACAACACAGTCCGTCCGTTCCCTCGCCTTCTCCGCCTTGCTGGCCCTCGCGCCGTGGTGCGCCCTGGCCGCCGATGCCCCGAACCCGGTCGAGCCCGTCAAGCTCGCCGACCGCATCTACACCTTCACCAACACCGGCTCGAACTCCACGGCCATCGTCGGCGACGAGGCCGTGATCCTGGTCGACGCCGGCAACACCCCCGAACAAGGCACGCAGCTGCTGGCCGCCATCGCCACGCTCACCCCGAAGCCCGTCCGCGTGCTGGTGAACACCCACTGGCACTTCGACCACGTCAACGGCAACGAGCCCCTCGGTCTCGCCGGCGCAACCGTCGTCGCCCACCGCGAAGTCCGCACCCGCATGATCGCCGAGAAGGATCGCGAGGTGGGCCCCGGCTTCCCGACCCTCGCCTACAAAAACGCCTCCCTCGCCCTGCCCTCGATCACCTTCGACCGCGAACTCACCCTGCACAGCGGCGACGAGCAGATCGTGCTGCGCCATCCCGCGGCCGGGCAGGTCCACACCGACGGCGACACCGTCGTCTTCTATCGCCGTGCCAACATCGTTCACACCGGCGATCTCTTCTTCAACGACGTCTATCCGTACATCGACGTCGCCGCCGGCGGCTGGATCGACGGCCTGATCGCCGGCTGCCGCGAGATCCTTGCCCGTATCGACGACAAGACGATCGTCGTCCCCGGCCACGGCCCCACCACCGACAAGAAGCGCCTCGAGGCCTACGTCGCCATGCTCGAGGGCATCAGCGCCAAGGTCACCGCGCTCGTGCAGGCCGGCAAGACGCTCGCGGAAGTGCAGGCCGCCAAGCCCACCGCCGACTACGACGCCGTCTGGGGTCAGAGCTGGAACAAGCCGGAGGCGTTCACCGCGCTGGCCTACAACGGCATCGTCGCCCACACGAAGAAGTAGGCCCGAGCCCGCCCCGTCTGCGTACTGCCCAGCCGGCAGGGACCGCCACGGCGTGAGCCAGCTCACGCCCTAACCCCCCCCTCGCCCGTAGGGCGCGACCTTGGTCGCGCCGGTTCGGTTCAGGCACAGTCCGCCGCTCACTCCGGAATCTCCGCCGCCGTCGGCACGACCGCGGCGAACCGGTCGCCCAGCGCCGCCAGCTCCACCCGGTGCACCTCGGCCGCCGGCACCACGCCGCCGCGGCCGTCGGGCAGATCGCGGCTCGCGCAAGCCGCCGCCACCACCGTGCACCGGTAACCGTGGTCGAGCGCCGATCGCACCGTGGTGCTCACGCACATGTGCGTCATGAATCCCACGACAATGAGGTCCTTTCGGCCCAGCCGCTTCAGCTCCTCGTCGAGCGTCGTGCCGGCGAACGAGTTTGGCAGCCGTTTCACGACCACCGTCTCCCCCTCCCGCGGCGTCAGCGGCGGGAGGACCCCCGCCATCGGCCCGGACGGGTCCATGATCGCGCCGCCCGGACGGCCGTGCTGAACGACATGGATCACCGGCGTGCCCGCCGCGCGCGCCCGCCCGAGCAACACCGCGATCTCGTCCACCGCCGCGCCCACCCCGGGCAGCGGCAGCTTGCCGTCCGCGTACTCGCGTTGCGCGTCGACGATGACGAGCACGGCGTTGGCCAGTCGCGCCGGCGCCCAGCACGCCCCCGCATGCTCCAGAAGCGTCTTCGGCGCGGCGGCGCCGAGAGTGGTCGCCGCGAGCACGGCGGTGACAGTGGCAATGGTCTTCATGGCCGGGAGCAACGGATGTTTCATGGATCGATGTGTCGGGAGTTTACCGACACGGCGTCCTTCTGCCCAATGCCGTGTTTTTCACCTTCGCTGCCTTTCGGTAATGTCGCAGCCTCGCGCCATGGAGCTGCGTCATCTCCGGTACTTCGTCGCCGTGGCGGAAACCCTGCATTTCTCCCGCGCCGCCGCGCGGCTGCATCTCACCCAGCCCGCGCTGAGCCGGCAGATCCGCGACCTCGAGTCCGAACTCGGCGCGCCGCTGCTGCGCCGTCACGGCACGGCCACTTCGCTCACGCCGGCCGGCTCCGCCTTCCTGGTCCGCAGCCGCGAGATGCTCGCCGCCGCCGATCGCGCCGTCGCCGAAGCCCGGGCCGCGGGTCGCCAGCTCCGGCTCGGCCACTACGGCACGCTCTGGCTCGATTTCTTCGCCCCCGCCCTGCGCGCCTTCGCCCGCCGCCAGCCCGGCATCGACCTGCGCACCGAGGAACGCTCCGCCACCGCGCTGGTCGAGGGCCTGCGCCGCGGCGAACTCGACCTCGCGCTGATCGGCCCGGCCGACGCCGCCCTCGGTCGCGAGTTCGCCACGCGCCGGCTCGCCGCACTGCCCCTGCTCATCGCCCTCGGCGCCGCCCACCCGCTCGCCAAACGCCGCCGGCTCGCGCTCGCCGATCTCGCATCCGCCGACTGGATCGCGTGGGACGAGTCCGCCTTCCCTGGCCGCGCCGCCTTGCTGGAACGCGCCGCCGTCGGAGCCGGTTTCCGCCCGCGCATCGTCGGCAGCGTCGACGGCGTCGCCTCGATGTTCCTGCGCGTGTCGACCAGCAACGCCGTCGGCTACGTTCTCCCGATGTCGCGGAAGCTTCCGCACGCCGGGGTGGTCTTCGCCGCGCTGAAGGAGCCCGGCCTCGTCCTCGAGATGCATGCCGCATGGCGACGCGACGCCGACACCGACGGCCGGCTCGGCGCCCTCGCCGCGCAACTGGCCGGCGCCGCATCCGAACGACCGCGGGGCTGACCGGGCGCCATTAGCGCCACCCGCTCCGGAGCGGAACCGGTTCAGGGCGGCTTCTTCCCGCAGCGCCGCACCCCGGGCGGCGCCGGCAGGTTCCGTTACTGGTGTCATGGACATCTCATACCGCACCGAACGGGAGCTCGACCGCACCGCGCTCCAGGGGCTGTTTCTCTCCGTCAACTGGTCCTCCGGCCGCCATCCGGAGCGGCTCCAGCAGGCGATCCGCAACTCGCACCATGTCGTGACCGCCTGGTCGGGCGCCCGTCTCGTGGGCCTGATGAACGCCCTCTCCGACGGCACGATGACCGCGTACTTCCACTACCTGCTCGTGGAGCCAGCGTTCCAGTCGCGCGGCATCGGGCGCGAGCTCGTGGCGCGGATGATCGCGCACTACCGCGATTGCACGCGGCTGGTGCTCATCGCCTACAGGGAGGAGGTGGCGTTCTACGAGCGGTGCGGCTTCCGCATGGCCGAGCGCGCCCTGCCCGTCCAGCTCACCAGCCTCGGCGACTAGGGAGGCAACCGCGCCGGACCGGTGCAAAACGCCGCTCATCCCGCCGGGCTTGAAAACCGGCGGCACTACGCACCTCTTGGCGCCGATGTTCTTCGCCGTCGTCCTCTCCGTCTGGACCGCCCTCAACGCCTATGTCGGCTGGCGCCTTGCCGGCCTGCCGTGGATCGCCGCCCACCTCGGCGCCCGCTGGACCGCACTCGGCATCGTGCTGCTCTGGCTGAGCTACCCGGTGGCGCGACTGCTCTCCGCCCGTGGCCTGCACGCCGTCGCCCAACCGCTCGAGTTCGTCGGCGCAAACTGGATCGGCGTCGTGTTTCTCCTGTTCGCCGCGTTGCTGCTGGTCGATGTGGTCACAGTCGGCGGCTGGTTTCTCCCACGACTCGTGCCGCAGCTGCGCACGGGAGCCGTGTTGGCGGGTCTGCTCCTCGGCGGCGTCGCGCTTTTCCAGGGCCTGCGCGCCCCGGTCGTGCGCGAGCACGAGGTCGTTCTGCCCGGCCTGCCGCGCGAGCGCGACGGACTGACCGTGGTCGTCGTCTCCGACCTGCACCTCGGCACCTTGATCGGGAAGGACTGGCTGACCGCGCGCATCGCGCAGATCGATGCGCTCCGGCCCGATGCCGTGCTCATCGCCGGCGACCTCGTCGACTCCGATCTCGACGGCGCACTGGCGCTCCAGCCGGTGCTGCGCCGCCTGCAGGCCCCGCTCGGAGTCTTCTGCGTGCTCGGAAACCACGATGTCTACGCCGGCGACCGCCGGGTCGTCGACTTCGCCGAGGGCGCGGCCATCCGCGTGCTGCGCAACCGCGCCGTGGAACTGGCGCCCGGGCTCCGGCTCGCCGGCATCGACGATCCGGCGACACTCCGGGGCGGCACCGCCGACCGCCGCCTCCGCGAGGCCCTGGGCGCCGCGCCGGCGGGCGCGACGATCCTGCTGGCCCACACTCCGGATACACACACCGCGGCGGAGGCCGCGGCCGCCGGCGTCGGCCTGATGTGCTCCGGCCACACCCATGGCGGCCAGATCTGGCCGTTCGGCGAGTTGGTGCGGCGGCGCTACCCTCTGTTCGCCGGCCGCTACGAGGTCGGCGCCAT
>DAOOFR010000217.1:1262-5423 GCA_035415285.1 Opitutaceae bacterium | reverse complement strand
TGCCAAACCCGCCCGGAACCACAATTCCATCCACATCTTCCAACTGTTCCAGCCCAGCAACCACAGCAGCGCCATCGCACCGCCGAGCGCCGCGGCCGGCCATGCGTGCGGCAACGCCTCCGTCTGGTGCGCCTGCACCAGCCACGCCACCGGCAGCGGCACCAGTTGCACCACACCCCAGCACCAGAACTGGATCCGGTAGCCGCGCTGCACCTTCGCCTCGCCGCGGCAACTGATGAGAAAGAGGTTCTGCTCCGGATCGGCGGCAATCTCCGGCGCCACCGCATCCGCACGCTCACGGGCGCGGCCGGCCACGAACAGCGTCGCACCGAGCCGCAGCGCCTCCTCGGTGAACCGCCGCCGGCCCGTCGAGTCGGCGATCGCGCCCGCCGGCCCCTTGCCGTAGTAGAGCGCGTCGCCCCGGCCCACCGTCTCGTCGAAGACATGCTCCGCCTCGATCTCCGCGCCCTCGGGCCGCACCTGCACCGCGCCGGTGTCGTCCTCGACGGCGAACGCGGGCGCCGCGCCGCCCTGGTCGACCGTCGTCCAGCCGGACTTGCGCACCCGCCGGGTCTTCCGGTTGCCCTTGCTGTCGGTGTAGGTCTCCGTTTCCCAGCGTTCCCACTGCTCCTCGACCGTGTAGCGGAACCACACACACTCGCACCCGGCGAGGAAACTGCGCACCGGCGCGGGCGTCACCGCGCGGCCGGCCAGCTCGACCTGCCCCATGAACACGCCTTTCGCTCTCGAGGTGGGCGTATCCATCAGCAGCCGAAGCCGGCGGCCGGCGCGCAGCGTGAGCCAGAGGAACAGCAGCGTGAGCGGGGTGGCGATCAACCAGGCGGGCCAGACGATCTCGGGGTGCACGCCGCCACGATGGCGGTCGCCCCCCCGGGCGCCAAGCCTCCATAGGCCCAAATTCCAAGGACAGCGCCGCAAGCGCGGCGGAGGCCATCGTGCCGGCGCCCCCGGACACCGCAGGCACGGAGGCCTGCGCCACGGTCCGGAACTTCGCCGAAGCCGTGCACGCGACACCCGCAAACGGGCCACACTCCCCGCGCCGCACCTCAAGCAAGCCCACCCCTCAGCCAACGATGCAATTGGCGCAGATTTCGCTCGGTTGGGCCCCGTCTTCCGGTTGTAGGGGCTGAGGCTTGCTCAGCCCGGTGGCGGTCGCTCTCGCCGAGCGGTGCGAGCAAGCTCGCACCCTACAACAACTCCGAGGAAACAGCGCCACCAAGGAGTGTACTGGAGGGCGCCGCTCCGTCGGCGCCGTTGGTAGGCGCGGCGGTGACGGAGCACCGCCCTCCACCGATCAGCGCAGACAAAGGCCTGTTTCTTCCCGTCCGGGGCAAAACGCCTTTCGCGGTGGGGGCTGCTTCGTCACGGCTCAGCCGTGATGAGACGGCCGTTGTAGGGTGCGAGCTTGCTCGCACCGTCTGGGCGTCGCACAGACCGAGCGGTGCGAGCGAGCTCGCACCCTACAACGAACCCCACCGGGCACGGCGGAGGCTGCCCGGGCAACCGCATCACCCCCCAAACCACGGCTCAGCCCGCCGCGGCGGCGAGGATCGCATCGGCCTTGGCCAGCCCGGCGTACATGTCGGTCACGATTCCGGGCAGGTCGGACTCGGAGAGCCCGAGTTCCTCCCACACCTCGGGGCCCGCGGCGACGAACTTGGAGTTCGGGCTGTGGTGGATGTCGTGCTGGTTGCAGATGAAGTCGGCCAGATGGACCAACTGGGCCGCCACGTTGTCGTTGGCGAGGGGGTTGTGGTGATCCGCCACCGCCTGGGCGAGCACGGTGGGCATGCGCCAGACCTCGAGCAGCCGGCCGCCGACGTCGGCATGGTCGGTGCCGAGCGTCGCCTGCTCGGCCTCGAACAACGGCCGGCCCTTGTCGCGCGCGTCGGCGAGGATGCCGCCGTAGCCGGCGCCGAGCGTGCGGTCGAGCACCAGCATGCCGATGTCGTGCAGCAGCCCCGCGGAATAGGCCTCGGGAATCGGCGCCGACAGGTTGAGCGCGCGCTGCTGGAGCACGAGCACCGTCTGCGCGACGGCCAAGCTGTGGCGCCAGAAGCTCTTGTAGTTGAGATGCAGCGGCTTGAAGGCCCGCAGCAGCGACAACGCGAAGACCACGTCGCGCACGCCGTCGACGCCCACCCGCAGCACCGCCTCGTCGATCGAGCGCACGCCCTGCCCGCGGAAATACACCGAGTTGGCCAGCCGGAGCACGCGCGAGGAGATGCCCGCATCCAGCGCCATCACCTCGGAGAGCTGCTCCGCAGTGACCCATTCCTCCGCGAGCAGACGCGAGAGGCGCACGACGACCTCGGGCGCGGCGGGGAAGTCCACCGAGTCGAGCCGCTTCACAAATTCGGATCCGGATGCCATGGGGAAAAGTCCGAGGGGCCGCACCGGCTCACGCCGCCGCCAGCACCGCCTCCGCCCGGGAGAGTTCGGCCTGCACTTCGGCGACGATCTGGGGAAGCGCCTCGGCGTCGACCCCGAGCTCGTCCCACACCCGGCGCTCGCAGGCCTGGGGGAAGAAACCGGTGCCGTGGTGGATGCCCTGGTGGTTGCAGATGAAATCGGCCAGATGGACCAGTTGCGTCACCGTCTGCCCGGAAACCCAGGGTCGGTGATGGTTGGCCACCGCATCGACGAGCAGGGGCGGGAAACGCCAGATGCCGAGCATGCGCCCGCCGGTGTCGGCATGGTCGGTCCCGAGCATCTCGTGCTCCACCTCGACCAGGGGCCGGGAAGTCGTGCGCGCGACCTCGAGCACCTCGCGGTACCGTTCGCCCAGCGCCCGGTCGAGCACGAGCATGCCGAGATCGTGCAAGAGGCCGGCGGCGTAGGTCTCGGGAAACGGCGTGGCGAGATTGAGCGCCCGCGTCTGGAGCGACTGGGCGGTGAAGGCCACGGCCAACGAGTGCCGCCAGAACGGCCGGTAATCGAAATGCGCCGGGCGCATCGCGCCGACCATCGCCAGCGCGAAGACCAGATCGCGCACCCCATCCACGCCCACGCGCAGCACCGCCTCCGGGATGGATTCCACCGGCGTGCTGCCGCCCAGCGCCACGGAGTTGGCCAGATGGAGCACGCGCGCGGCCATGCCCGCATCGAGCGCCATCGCCGCCCCCAGCTCCTCGGCCGTGACGTTGTCCTTCGCCAGCAATTGCACCAGCCGTACCACGATCGTCGGCGGTGTCGGGAAGTTCACCGTCTCGAGCTGCTGGAGCACCTGTTCGTTGGCGGTCATGGCGGTTACCGGCGGGGCGGGGCCCAGCTGGCGCCTTCCGCGCCCGACGGGGCGCCGCGGGACGGAGAGGCGACGTGGTTGGTCATATTGTTAGGGAGGTCTGTCGGTACATCGCCCGTTTCGGGCAAAGGATGAGCCGAAAATGGCGCCTCGCGCCGCCCGCGGAACGCCGGGCCGCAGCCCCGCCGCCGGTGCCGGTCCGCGCCTACACCGCGAGCACCCCGTGCAGCCGGGCAACCACGGGAGCGCGCCGAAGCAGCTCCGGGATCCGCTCGACGTGCACGCCCGTCTGCTCCCACTCCTCCAGCGCCCGCTCGATCGTGAGCAGCCCGAGTTCGGTGGCGGTGCGCCGCATCGCCACCACATGGACCAGCGCCGTCTTCCGCTCCTCCTCGGTCTCGACGACCACCCGTAACGCGGTCTGCAGCTCCGCGAAAAACTCCTTCACCAGCTGCGCCACCCGATCCCGGTCCGTGCTCAACCGGCGGGTGACCGACACGGCATCCTCGAAGTGCTTGCGGCACCATTTCGTCGTGAGCGCCTTGTTCACCGCCGCCCGGATGCGTTGGGCATCGTACGGCTTGGTCAGGAACGCCGCCGCGCCGAGCCGCGCCGAACTCAGCACCGACTCGCGGTCCGGCGTCGCGCTGCACAGCACCACCGGCAACGGCGCCCAGAGCGCATCCGCTCGCAACCGGGTGATGAAATCGATGCCGCTGGCCTCGCCCAGACGCAGGTCGACGATCGCCAAATCGGGCGCCGCACGGTCCTCGAGCACCGTCCAAGCCTCCTCGGGCGAGGCGCTCTCCCACACGGTGTGGGAGTCGCGTTCGAGCAACGCACGCAGGAGATGCCGCGCCGCGGCATCGTCTTCGATCAGGAGGATTCCGGCCACG
>DAOOFR010000217.1:0-1162 GCA_035415285.1 Opitutaceae bacterium | reverse complement strand
GTCCTCCACGAGCCGCCCCTCGGCGCTGAAGGTCAGCACACCGACCTTCGGCTGACCAAGCTGGAACGTCCCGGTCTTCGTCAGCCGCTCCGGCACCGGCGCGTAGTTCTTCGTCAACCGCTTCACGTACGCATCGAGCGGTGGCCCCACCCCGCCCGTCGCCGGATCGTAGACGAAGGCGACCGATTCAGCTCCATACTCGATCAGGTACTGTTGCGCCGCTGAAGCAATCCACCGCGCATCGTTGCGCATAGTGCCAGCCGGAGTCGCAGGCCGAACCTTCGAAATTCCTGGCGTTCCTAAAACCGAGATCACCGCCAACACGAAAGCACCCAATGCATACGGAATACCTCGCACTTTTCCGCGCGAAAATCCGACCTGCATCAGCGCGATAGCTCCGCACCCAACAGCACCAAGACTCAGTGCGGCAATTGGCCTTAGTTCATAAAACCCCACACAGACCGGCACGCTCACGGCAGACAGAAACCCTAGCACTAGACTCGCCACTGCCCACCGCGACAGCCGCGGTTTCATCTGCTTCGCTCCGCCATCGGCATCCAACTTCTCGTCGTCCATGCCGCCAGCCAACCCGTGCCACTAATCTTTGGCGACACCGAAAAACGCCAGCTCGCCGCGGCAGGACGGATCGCCTCCTCGCATCCGCCGGCCCGGGCTGAAGCACCGGGCCACGTGGCGGGGTGCTTCAGCCCCCGCCGAACCGCCACAGCCCGCCTGCCTGCTCGGACCACAAACCGGGGGCCTCGCGATCGCCCCGCCTGCGCCGACACCACGGGGCCACCAGCCCGCCTTCCGCCAATCGCATTCTGCCGTACGGCAGAACGGCAACCTATTGAGCCTCGCGCATTGAACTGCCGCCTCCGTCCTCCGCCCAATCCGCATTCCGAAATCCGCAATCCCCCGCCTCCCCCTCCGTTCCTGATTCCCTGAGTTCCAGATAGGTCGATCCCGTTTCGTCATTCCGCCCGCACCTTCGCCGTGCCGTCGGCAAACTCCACCTGCAAAGCCGCGCCAGCAGCCACCTCCGCGCGCCGCGCCAGCGGCTTGCCCGCCTCGTCGCGCACGATGACGAAACCGCGGTTGAGCACGGAGGCCGGGCTCGCCGCCTCCAGCCGTTTCCAGAGCCCGAGCAGCTTCTGCGACT
>DAOOFR010000216.1:0-5427 GCA_035415285.1 Opitutaceae bacterium | reverse complement strand
AGCCCGAGGGTGGCGAGGTTCTTGAGCAGCTTGGTGATCTCGGCGGCCTCGTAGATCTCGTGGACCTTCACGCGGCGGACGGGAAGCTGGGACTTGGGACTGGCGACTTCGGGTTTGGCGCCGTCGGCGCCATTGCCGTTGCCATTACCATTGCCGTTCTCGCCGGCGGAGTCGGCATCGGCGGCCTCGTTCATCTCGGAGAGGAAGGCGGCGCGCTCGGTCTCGTCGAAGAGGAAACGGTGGCTCTCCTTGTTGCCTTCGCGGATACGGGCGACGTAGCGCGGGAGTTCGTGGGTGCCGGGGCGCTGCTGGTCGAGGTACTCGACGAGGGAGGCGCCGTGGCGGGTGATGCCGGCGCCGAGCTTCTCGACGGCGGCGAGGGACTCGACGATGCGGTCGACCTGCTGGGGTTCGAAGACGTGGTGGTCGGCGAGGCGGGTGAGGGTGATGTCCTCGGAGCCGAGCTCGAGGAGGATGCGGTTGAGCTGGTCGTCGTTGTCGATGTACTGCTCGCGCTTCTTGCGCTTGATGCGGTAGAGCGGCGGCTGGGCGATGTAGACGTAGCCCTGTTCGATCAGGCCGCGCATCTGGCGGTAGATGAAGGTGAGCAGCAGGGTGCGGATGTGGGAGCCGTCCACATCGGCGTCGGTCATGATGATGATCTTGTGGTAGCGCGCCTTGGAGGCGTCGAAACCTCCCTCGCCCTCGATGTCGCCGATGCCGGTGCCGAAGGCGGTGATGAGGGTGCGGATCTCCTCGTTGGCGAGAACCTTGTCGATGCGGGCCTTCTCGACGTTGAGGACCTTGCCGCGCAGCGGGAGGATGGCCTGGAAGCGGCGATCGCGTCCTTGTTTCGCGGAGCCGCCGGCGGAGTCGCCCTCGACGAGGTAGATCTCGCAGAGCGACGGGTCGCGCTCGGAGCAGTCGGCGAGTTTGCCGGGGAGGCCGCCGCCGGAGAGGGCGCCCTTGCGGATGGTCTCGCGGGCCTTGCGGGCGGCTTCGCGGGCGCGGGCGGCCACGAGGGATTTCTCGAGGATGCGCTTGGCGATGATCGGCGTGGTCTCGAAGGCGAACATGAGGCCTTCGTAGGTGATCGAGCCGACGATGCTCTCGACCTCGGGGGAGAGCAGCTTGACCTTGGTCTGCGACTCGAACTTCGGGTCGCTGTGCTTGATGGAGATGACGGCGGCGAGGCCTTCGCGCACGTCGTCGCCGGTGATCTGGGGATCCTTCTCCTTGATCAGTTCGTTGGCGCGGGCGAACTGGTTGATCGCGCGGGTGAGGGCGGAGCGGAAGCCGGAGAGGTGGGTGCCGCCGTCGGGATTGTGGACGGTGTTGGTGTAGCAGAACACCAGATCGTTGAAGGAGTCGTTGTATTGGAGAACGACCTCGGCGTAGACCTCGGCGTCCTTGCCGTCGATCTGGGTGGTGGTCTCCTTGTAGATGCGGATGGGGGCGGGGTGCAGGGCGGCCTTGCCGGTGTTGAGCTGCTTCACGAACTCGACGACGCCGTCCTTGTAGAAAAAGGTCTCGGGCTTGGGGTTGGCGGGGCGCTCGTCGAGGAAGTTGATCTTCAGGCCGGAGTTGAGAAAGGCCAGTTCGCGCAGGCGGCGGCTGATGGTCTCGGTCCGGAAGACGGTGGTCTCCTTGAAAATCTCCGGGTCGGGCTTGAAGGAGATGAGCGTGCCGGTGCCCTTGGCCTTGCCGATGACCTCGAGCTTCTTGGTGGTCTTGCCGCGCTCGAAGGTCATGTGGTGGACCTGGCCGTTGCGCGAGACCTCGACCTCGAACCATTCGGAGACGGCGTTGACGCACTTGGCGCCGACGCCGTGGGTGCCGCCGGAGAATTTGTAGCCGCCCTGTCCATACTTGCCGCCGGAGTGCAACGTGGTGAGCACCATCTCGACGCCGGGGATGCCGTACTGCGGGTGGATGTCGACGGGGATGCCGCGGCCGTTGTCGCGGATCGAGATGGAGCCATCGAGATGGATGGTGACGTCGATGGTGTTGCAGTGGCCGGCGAGGTGTTCGTCGACGGAGTTGTCGAGCACCTCGGAAACGCAGTGGTGCAGCGCGCGCTCGTCGGTGCCGCCGATGTACATGCCGGGCTTTTTCCGAACGGCCTCCAGCCCTTCGAGTTTGCCCAGTTTGGAGGCATCGTAGGCCTCGCTGGTGGGCGTTTGGGGCGGGGGTGGCTGCGAGAGGTCGGCGAATTCGGACATGAGGGATGGCTTAAGGGCAAAAAAGTGTCGGTTTTCGGACGGCAGAACAAGGAAATCTTCGGGTGCTGCCGGTTCCCGAATCCGGTGGAAAAACCGGGGCCGAACGCGCCGCCGAGCGGCCTTGTCGCCTAGTTGACTCTCAATTTGAGGTTGCCGACCCAAGAAAGGGCGCTAACCGATTGGCGCCGTGAAACTTTCGGTAAAGGTCGAATACGCCTGTCGGGTGTTGGCGCACATGGCCCGGATGCATGCCAAGGGTGAGCTGGCCCACATCGAGGCGATGGCCGAGGAAGAGGCCGTTCCGCCGAACTACATGGTGCAGATTTTGGGTGAGCTGCGGGAGGGCGGTTTGATCACCAGCCGGCGTGGCAAACAGGGCGGCTACAAGCTGGCCCGCCAGCCCGAGTTGATCACGCTTTTCGACATCGTCCGGCTCATCGATGGGGCGATGCTCGAGTTTGGTTCCGGCAAGCAGGGCCAGTCCGGGCGCCGAGTGGCGGCTGCCTGGGGCGAGGTGCGCGATGCGATGGAAGCACAGGCACGGACGATCACCCTCGACAAGCTCGCGCTGTCCGGCGCCGAGCCGATGTACTACATCTGATCGCGCGGCGTCCCGGGGCCGGCGGTGTCACGCGTGGCGGGCGGGGCGACTTGCGGGGTGCGGCCAAGGGGCGCGGAACGACTCCGGTGTCGCTCAACCCGGGACACCGAGGCTTTGTTTTCGGCGTTCGACGAGGGCGAGGATGCCGCTGCGGGTCTTCGGATCCTGCCAGGCGCGCTCCATCGCCGCGTCGGGCCCGGCGAGGGCCCACGGGGCAAGCCTCTGGAGCGCGTAGAGCACGTCGACGCGCTCGTCATCGCTCATGCCCGCGAACGGGGCCGCATTGGGCAGGTGCTGCACGAGTTTGCCGATCCGCTGCGCCAGCGGGCTCTCCGTTTCGCCGAGCGACACCAGGAGTTGGCTGCCGTCGCGAAACCGCAGGACGAGCTGGTGCGCGGTGCCCACCTTCACCCCGTGGGTGCGCATCGTTGCATCCTGCCGGTAGTACCAGACCAGGTCGCCCAACTCGCGTAGGTCGGCCTGCAGGGTGCAGCCGTAGTAGAACCAGCCCGAGCCGAGCCGGATCGTGGAATGATGGCGGTACTTTCCGGTGGTGGACCAGTTGCCGATGAAAGGAAGGCCGAAGCGGATGGGGGCGCGGACGATCCAGCCTTCGTCGAGTTTGGCCTCCACCTCCTCGAGGGCCACACCCGCCGGCGAGCGCGCGAGCGTCCGCGCCAACGGATGCGCGCCGAGGCTCATGGAGCGGCGAAGTGCGCGGCCGAGGCTGATCACTCCGCCCGCCGCCAAGACGCCGGGGATGAGCGGCACCGGCCACCAGCGCCCGGGCCGGGCAGGGGCGGGCGTCGTCTCCGCCGGGTGGCGCACGCCGGAATCCGCTCCGGTGGGGCTGACAAGACGTCTCCAATACGGCCGCTCCAGCGCGACGGTCCAGAGGGCGGCGAGCGCGAACAGCAGCAGGCCGAGCCGGGCGAGGTTGCGGTTGAGGCGGCGGATCTCGTTGGCGAAGTAACCGGTGATCATGTGATGTGGTGCGCGGAGTCGTCTGGCGGGCCGCTGCGCGCCGTTCCGGCCCTCGTGCGGTCGGTCCGTAACGGGTACGCAGCGTGGGCAGAAGACCGCGGATTCGCCGTACGGACAATCCCGGCGGGACAAACGGGCCGGCGGACCGCTCTGCGGGCTCCACGGCCGGCCATCGGCCCGTGTGGCGTCGATGGCGACTCGCGCAACGGATCGGTCCCGGCGCCGATCCGAAGGACTGCCCATGCACCCGCGGTCGGCGATCCCGGCCCGCGGGCATCACGCCGCGCGCAACCGCGCCAAGGCGATCGCGCAGGCGACGGCGGCCGCCCCGCCGAGCAGGGAACGCGCCTTCGGCTTGTCGTTCTCGAGCCACCAGCTGAACGGGATGATCGCGATCGGGCACAGCGCCACGATCGGCAGCACGATGCCGCTGGGGGCGGTGGCGAGGGCCCATTGATAGCAGCCGACGCCGACCACCGGACCGCAGAGCGCGGCGGCGAGCAGAGCGAGGTTGAAACGGCGGGAACGCAGCCCGGTGGTGAGTGCGCTCCACGGGCGCTCGTCCACCCGGTGTCGCAGCCACCACCACGCCGCCGCGCCACAGACCAAGCCGCCGAGGATGCGCTGGAAGGCCGCCGTGCCGCCGTCGATCGACACGCCCGAGGCGAGCGAGAGCGCGTAGGCCTTGCGGCTGATCACCGCGCCCAGCCCCTGGCCGAGCGCGGCGAACACGCCGAACGCGATGCCGCTCCAGAGCGTGGCGCGCGGGATCTGCGGGTTGTCCTTGGGCAGGAGCGCGAGCGAGACGCCGGCGAGCACACCGGCGGCGCAGAGCAGCTGCGGCAGGGTGAGCGTGGTGCCGAGCCAGAGCCACTCGATCACGATCGCCAACGGCGCGGCCAGGCACTGCGTAAGCAGGATCGTCAGCCGCGAGCCGATGCGCGCGAGGGCGAAGTAGAGCGTGATGTCGCCCAGCCCGAAGCCCACGACTCCGCTTAGCAAGTACCAGCCGAACCCGGCGCCCGCCGTGCCGTGGCCCAGCGTGAACGCCCATGCCGCGAGCAGGGCGGTGGCGAGCAGGAGGCGGCTGAAGTTGGCCAAGGTGCTCCCGAGCGCGACGACCAGCTTCCGGGCGAAGATGGCGCTGAACGACCAGAGGAGCGTGGTGAGGAAGGCGAAGAGCACGGAGGCGGTGGACGGTGGGCGGTGGACGGTGGGCGGAAGAAGGTGGAGCGCGGGCGGTTGGCGGTTCAAACGGGAAACTGGCGGCGGGCTTCAAGCGTGGAAGGGGCGGTGGACGGTGCCATTCCGTGCGGAAGTGAAACGCTCCCTCAACGCGGGAAGGCCTGGCGAGAGCGGCCGGCGTTCCGCTCACCCGCGCGATCCGCATGCGCGCGTCGCCGCGCAGGCGGCCGATGGTAGGGCGTTCTGCCGTACGGCAGAATGGGCCCGCCGAGCGAACGGACGGCCCGGCGGTCCGTTCGGTACTGGTGGCATCGCCTATCATGCCCTGGTGCTGGCTTCGCCCTCGCTACCGCCACCGACGACGGTGGCGGCGGTCTCCGCCCCCGCGGCCGGCAGCTACAAGGCCGGCGACACGCTCAATTTCACGCTGACGAC
>DAOOFR010000215.1:0-5435 GCA_035415285.1 Opitutaceae bacterium | reverse complement strand
AGGCTCACCCCCGACTCGAGAACCCCGCCGCCGCGCAGCGGCTTGGTTCAACAAGACACCACTGCCAACTCCGGGATCACGTCCGCCTTCCAATCACGATCAGGTGCCCGGAGCGGCAGACCTCTGACGTTGGGCGAAAAATGAAGTTACCCGCGACAATCTTGCTGATGACTGCTGCCTCGCTGGCCTTCGGTGCCGGTGGCAATGCCTACTCGAACCGCAGCGGCATCTTCTCGTTTCATCAGTACCACGCCGATTACATCCAGTTTTTATCGGAGTCCGTTTACTGGGGATACAAAGACATTGCTCCCGTCTCATACGCTGAGATGCCGGCGTTCGGTCCGGAAAGGGGATTTTGGCTGTGCCCGGACAAAGACGCATACTTTGTTGTCTGGTCTGAGGCTACCACGAATCTGTGGTACTGGGCCGGATTCACGGCGCCCGAAGAAGATAAGCCCCGCTGTATGGGTCGGAGTCGGAAGGAACTGCTGGAGCTCGCGGCGAAAGAAGGAGCCGTGAAGTTCTACGAGGCGCGTATTCCGAGTGAGCTCGGTGCGCGAGTGGCGCGTTGCTGGCAGATGGCTGTCCTCGAGGCGGGCAAAAGGGGTCAGGTTTTACCTTTCACCTTGGGGCGGGCAAAAGGGGTCAGGTTTTACCTTTCACCTTGAAGGGCAACGAGGGGCCGACACGCTGGGGGCATGGCGCGGAAGCTGAGGCTGGAGTTTCCTGGGGCGTGTTACCACGTGATCAACCGGGGCAACTACCGCGGGGACATCTTCGCGACGGCGAAGACGAAGGCGGCGTTCGAGGACTGCGTCTTCGAGGCGTGCACGAAGCACGGGTGGGTGCTGCACGCCTACGTGGTGATGCGCAACCACTACCACCTGGCGCTGGAGACGCCGGAAGGGAACCTCGTTGCGGGGATGCAGTGGCTGCAGGCGACGTTCGCCAACCGGTTCAACCGGCTGCGGGGCGAGCGGGGCCATCTGTTCCAGGGGCGCTACAAGGCATTGGCGGTGGAGGAGGGCGCGGCGCTGGGGCTGTTGTGCGACTACATCCACCTCAATCCGGTGCGGGCGGGTGTGGCCACAGTGGCGGGGCTGCCGCAGGTGCGGTTCTCGAGCTACTGGCACCTGTGGCGGCCGAAGATGCGGCCGGCGTTCCTGCGGGTGCAGACGGCGCTGGAGGATGCCGGCGGGTTGGCGGACACCAAGGCCGGCTGGGCCGCCTATGCGCGGCATCTGGAATGGCATGCGGAAGCCGGTCCGGCGGGCAAGAATGCGGCCTACGTGAACCTGAGCAAGGGCTGGGCGCTGGGGACTTCGGGCTTCAAGGCGGATCTGGTGGTCGCGCACAAAGTGACGGAGTCGGCGCGTGCGTTGGAGCAACACGGGGCCGAGGAGGTGCGGCGGATGCGCTGGGCGCAGGCTTGCACGGCGGCACTGGGGAAACTGCCGGCCGCGGCGCGGCAGTCCGCGGATGCTGCGGCCAAGAGCGCCGCGTGGAAGGTGGCGGTGGCAGCGCACTTGAAGGCGACGACCGACGTGAGCAACGGCTGGCTGGCCGAGCGCCTCGAAATGGGATCGGGCGTGTACGTGAGCAAGCACGTGGGCTTGCTGCGGCGCGGAACCGGCCGGGGCGGGGAGTGGTTGGCCAAACTCACTGAAGGTAAAGGGTAAAACCTGACCCCTTCCGGAGAGGTTCCATGACGCCCGTATCCCAATCACAGGCACCGGTCCGTCGTGACTGAGCTGAGGCTTCGCAGGCCAGGGGTGGGGCTGAACGGCTGCGCCGTTCCGCTACGGGGAGTCCTCCAGATTTGCCGATGAGAAAGGACGGCGCTGGGAGCGCCGTCCTTTGCGCGGAAAACCTTACTTCGCCTCGATGGCGCTGGTGGCGGGGGCGAGGCCTTCGGCTTCGGCGGTGAGGCGGAGCGTGCCGGCGGTGGCGGGGGCCTGGACGACGACCTGCGCGAGGCCGTTGAAGAGGCTGCGCCGGGGCTGGGGCGCGGGCGTGGCGACGCGGAGCGCGCCGAGGCGGGTGAGCTGGGGCAGGCGGCGGCGCTGCCAGTCCGCGAACGGCGTCACCAGCATGCGGATGTGGTTGGCGCCGGGGGTGAGCTGCGCGGCGGCGAGGGGGAGACCCGGGCCGGCGGCGGTGGTGTCGAGGTCGCGGGCGAGCTCGGCGCCGTTGAGCCAGACCGTCGTCTTCGTGCCGAACTGCGGCAGGAAGAGCTCGAGGGTGGCGCCGGCGGGCAGCGCCCCGACGGTGAGATCGGCGGCGAGTTCGTAGTATTCACCGGGCTGGGGCAGCGGGGCCTTCCAGTCGCCGATGAGCTGCGTGGACTGCAGCTCGGCCTCGGTCGCGGGGGCCCCGGTGGCGGAGGCGACGATGCGGCCGCGCCAGTTCTCGACGCCGGCGGTGGCGATGGTCGGCAGGAAACGGTCGGGTTCGTGGCAGCTCGGGTCGCCGTTGCCCACGCCGAGGATCGTGCCGCCGGCGAGCGTGAAGCGGACGGGAAGGTTGGCGGTGGGGACGAAGCGGCCCTGGGCGTCGCGCGCCTCGACGGTGAAGACGGTGGTGTCGGTGCCGTCGGCGGCGAGGGTGGTGCGGTCGGGCGTGAGGACGAGCTGGGTGGCCGGGCCGGTGGTCTCGACGCGCGTGGTCGCGACGAGTTGGCCGGCGCGGTAGCCGCGGGCCTCGAGCACGCCGGGCTCGTAGGGGACGGGCCACTCCACGCGGTCGTACTGCGGCACGGTCCGGCGGCCGAGCGAGCGGCCGTTGAGGAGGAGTTCGACCTCCTCGTGGTTGGTGTACGCGCCGACGGTGATCGTCTGGCCTTCGCGGCCGGCCCAGTTCCAGTGCGGGTAGAGGTGGAGCACGGGCGCCTCCGTCCACATCGCCTTCAGGTAATGGAACGTGTCCTTCGGGAAGCCGCAGGTATCGAGGAGGCCGAACTGCGTGCTCACCGCCGGGAAGGTGTAGGGGTTGGACTCGCCGCGGTAGTCGAAGCCGGTCCAGTAGAAGAGGCCGGCAAGGTAGGGGCGGGTGGCGTAGTGTTTCCAGCCGGCGATGCAGTTGCCGCCGGAGTCGCCGATGAGCGCGGGATCGTGGGCCTGGTGGGCGCGGGCGGCGTCGGTGAAATAGACGCCGCGGGTGTGCTGCGTGGTCGTCTCCTCGGTGCCGAGCCCGGGCTGGTCGGGGAACTGCGCGTGCTGGGCATCGGTGCTGCCGTGGGTGTAGTAGTTGTAGCCCATGACATCGGTCGTGGTGGAGCTGCCGGCGCCCCAGCCGCCGCTGATGGCGACGACGGTGCGGCGGGTCGGGTCGAGGCGCTCGGCGTGGGCGCGCATGGTGGCGGTGAGGCGGGCGCCGAGCGCGTTGCCCTCGATGGCCCACTCCTCGTTGCCCAGCGACCAGAGGAAGACGCTGGGGTGGTTGCGGTCGCGGCGGATGAGGGCGGCGAGTTCGTCGAGATGGAGCGGGTTGCTGCCCATGAGGCGGTGCTCGTCGAGTACGAGGATGCCGAGGCGGTCGCAGACCTCGAGCAGCGCGGGCGCGGGCGGGTGGTGCGCGGTGCGGAGGGCGTTGTTGCCCATCTCCTTGAGGCGGCGCATCCGGAACTCCCAGAGCGCGTCGGGCACGGCGACGCCGACGCCGGCGTGGTCCTGGTGGTTGTTGGTGCCCTTGATGACGACGTGTTTCCCGTTGAGGAAGAAGCCGTGGTTGGCGTCGAAGCGCAGCGTGCGGATGCCGAAGGTGGTCTCGGTGCGGTCGACGACGGCGCCGCCGGAGTGCACGGTGGTGACGAGGCGGTAGAGGTGCGGTGTCTCCAGGGACCAAAGCAGGGGGGCGGCGATTTCGAGCGTCTTGGTGGTCTCGGTGCGGGCGCCGGCGGCGACCGTCTGCGGTGGCGCAACGAGCCGTGCGACGAAGCTGCCTTGCGGATCGAGCACGGTGAGAACGAGGGTGTACGTGGCCGGCTGCGTGCCTTCGTTGGCGAGGGTGGTCTGGGCGGATACGGTGGCGGCGGCGAAGTCGGGGGCGACCGCGGTGGTGACGGACGTGCCCCATTGCGGGATGTGCAGCGGGGCGGTCTTGGTGAGCCAGACGTGGCGGTAGATGCCGGCGCCCTCGTAGTACCAGCCTTCCTCGAGCGAGGCGTCGGCACGGACGACGACGACGTTGTCGCCGCCGTAGTTGAGATAGTCGGTCAGATCGTAGCGGAAGCCGAGGTATCCGCTGGCGTGGCGGCCGAGGTAGAAGCCGTTGATCCAGACCTGCGAGTCGCGGAAGACGCCGTCGAACTCGATCGCGATGCGGCGGCCGGCATCGGCGGCGGGGACGGGGAAGGTCTTGCGGTACCAGCCGATGCTGCGCTCGGGGAAGCCGGGCCCGACGGCCTTGTAGCCGTGGCTGTGGCTGGCGTGGGCGGCGAAGGGCGCCTCGACGGCCCAGTCGTGCGGGAGGTCGAGGCGGCGCCAGGCGCGGTCGTCGAATTTCGGCGACGCGGGGCCGTCGCCGTAGCCGGCCTTGGTGACGTAGGAGAAGTAGCCGGTGGCGTGGTCGAAGTCCTTGGCGCGATCGGAGGCGTGGCCGAGGGCGAAGCGCCAGCCGGAGTCGAAGTTGAGGCGCTCGCGCGGCGCGGCGGCCGTGATGGCGGCGGAGGGCGCCGGGGTGTCTGCGGGCGGCGGCGCGGCGGAGGCGGCGAGGACGGCGAACGCGCAGAGACCGGCCGCGAGCCACGGCCGGAGGGGATGCAGCGGGGGGAGCATGTGGCGAGGGAACGATCGCGCTCCGGGCCGTGCGAGCGAAAAGGGTCTGCGGAGCGGGGCGCCGGGAGGACGTCGCGGCGGGATAATGCACATGCGGGCCGGCCGGCCCCGGGGGCGCCGCGCGCGGCGGCGGGCTCAGCCTTGGGCGACGTGCGCGTCGAGGGCGGCGAGGACGCGGGCGTACTCGGTCCGTAGTGCCGCGATGGAGTCCGGGGCGCGGGCGAGGTCGCCTCCCTTGGCGATCGCCTCCAGTTGCTCGAGCAGGGCGCGCAGCGGGACCGCCCCGAAATTGCTGGCGCTGCCCTTCAGACTGTGGGCGACCTTGGCGAGGCGGTCGGCCTCGCCGGCGGCGACACAGGCGTCGAGCTCCTCCAGGCGGGGCGGGGTGTCCTCGCGGAACATCTGCACGATCTCGGCGACGAAAGCGGCATCGCCGCCTCCGATGGTGCGGAGGTTGGCGAGGGCGGCCAAGTCGATGGGGGGGGGAGTCTGGTCTGGCATGGTGCGGTGCGGGACCGAGGGTTGGGACCAAGTGGGTCTATCGGCCGGTTTGCTCGCGGCTGTAGGACTTGGCCGGCCGGGCGAGGAAGCGAGTGGGGAAACAAACCCAGGCGGCGGGCGGGGCGGTGGAGGCGGCCGGGGCGAGGGGAGGGTCAGGCG
>DAOOFR010000214.1:0-5437 GCA_035415285.1 Opitutaceae bacterium | reverse complement strand
TTCGAACTCCGTGCGCTCATCCACCTCTGTGGCCTCTGTGACGGAACTCCGGACACTCGTGGCAATGCCCGCACGGGCTCCGCCACGGTGGAGGGCGGGGGCTAAAGCATCCCGCTACGGGCTATGCTGCGGCGGAGGACGGCGGTCGAGCACGAGCACGACCTTCCTCGCGGTTTCGTCGATGGTGAGCTTCGCGGTGTAGGGCTTCTTGGTGCGCTGCGAGACGAGATCGGTGAACTCGGCCGGAGCTTGGTCGACGACGCCTTGGATCAGGCGCACGACATCCTCGGGCGACCAAGTGCGGCCGAAGGCGTTCTTCCAGAAACGCACGCCGGGAAAGCCGGGCGACTCGAGGTAGGCCTCGCGGTCGAGCAGGAGCTTGCCGCACTTCGGGCACTTGATGCCCTTCAGCTTCTTCGCCTCGGGTTCGACGATCACGATCTTCTTCGACTCGGCGTCGATGCCGAGCATCGCCGCGTAGGTCTGGCCGCTGCGCGTGGTGAGATTCTCGTACTTCTTCGGCGCGCCCGCGGCGACGCCTTCGAGCAACTCGCGGAAGTCCTCGGCGGTCCACTGGCGGCCGAAACACTCCTTCCACAGCAGCGTGCCGGGGAAACCGGGCGCCTCCCAGGCGGCGCCGCGGTCGAGGATCGGTTGTCCGGATGTTGGGCACAGAGCCGCGGTGGGCGTGCCGGCGACGAGCTCGGGCCGCTCGGCCTCGCCGAGCCGGGTGCTCGCGGCCTTGTAGGCTTCGGCGACGCCGAGGAACTGCCGGAGCAGGGCGTCGAGGAACGTCTCGCGGGTGTAGCTGGAGTTGCCGCGCTCCATCTTCTTGAGCTCGTACTCCATCTCGGCGGTCTGCTGCGCGGAGACGGCGGCGGGGTCGATCTTCTTGAGCGCGCGCACGAGGGCGCGGCCGTTCTGGGTGGTGATGAGCGCCTTGCCCTTGCGCTCGATGAAGCCGCGCTCGACGAGCGTCTCGATGATGGCGGCGCGCGTGGCGGGCGTGCCCAGTCCGCGGTCCTTCATCGCCTCGATCAGCTCCTCGAGGTGCTCGGGCGAGTGCGCGCCCTCCTCGATGGTGGTGCCGGCGTACTCCATCGCGGTGAGGATGGTGGCGTCGTCGTAGGGTTTGGGTGGGTTCGTCTCGAGTTTCTTGATCTCGGTCTTGTCGAGCGGCTGCTCGGCGACGAGGTCGGGCATGCCGGGCGGAGTCTTGGCGTCGCCGGTGTCCTTCACCCAGCGGGTCCAACCGGGTACGAGGATGTTCTCGCGGGCGGTGCGGAAGACGCAGGGCGCGTAGTCGCCGGTGGCGTCCTTCTGCTCCCAACGGCGCACGATCACCTTGGCCTTGAGCGGCTCGTCGAGCGCGATGAGGCAGGCCTGCGCCACCGCCATCCAGGCGAGCAACTGGTCGCGGTTGGCGCGGGAGAGGCGCGCGAGATCGGAGAGCGGGTGGAGCGCGTAGTGGTCGCTCTCGGAGTTCTTGAACGCCTTGGCCTTGCCCATCTCCTCGTCGGTGCGCAGTTCCTGCGAGGCGAGGTGCGTGGCCGGGTGTTTCTCGCGGATCCAGGCATGCGCGGCGCGGATACCTTCGCAGATCTTCTGGCGCATCTCGGCGGAGTCGGGGAAGTAGCGCGAATCGGTACGCGGATAGCTGATGACCTTCAGGTCCTCGTAGAGCGACTGGAGGACTTCGAGCGAGTGCGCGGCGGTCCAGCCGAACTTCTTCGAGAAGTACTTCGACGCCTCCTGCAGGTCGAAAGGCAACGGCGGGCGCTCGGTGCGCTGCGAGGCGGTGTCCTTGACGGCGTAGAGGCGGGGCGCGAGCGCGGCCTCCGTGAACTGCGTGGCGAGCGCCTCGGACCAGAACGCCTTGCGGTCGCGGTCCTCCAGGATCTGGGGACGGCCGAGGAGCTTCTCGCGGTTCTCGGCGGCGGCGTAGGCGTCGAGGTCGGCCTTGGCGGTCACGCCGTCGAAGATGCCGTAGACCTCCCAGAAATTCTGCGGCTTGAAGAAGGCGATGGTGCGGTCGCGTTCGTAGATGAGGGCGAGCGTGGGAGTCTGGACACGGCCGACGCTCCAGACGCGCCAGTTGCCGGTGCCGCGCGGGAGGGTCTTGGTCGCGAGCACGGTCTTGTTCATGCCGGAGAACCAGTCGGCCTGATCGCGGGTGTAGCCGGCGGCGCCGAGGCCGTCGCGCTCGGCGAGCGGACGGCGCTGGCGGTAGGCCTCGCGGAAGGCCTTCTCGGTCATTTCCTGCATCCACATGCGCGAGAGCGTGGTCTTCGTGCAGTCGACACCGGAGTGGCGGAGGATCTTGCGGAAGATGAGCTCGCCCTCTCGGCCGGCGTCGCAGGCGTTGACGATCTCGCCGCCTTCGTGCGCGCGCAGGTGGCCGGCGAGAATTTCGAGCGAGCGTTCGGCCCGCTCGCGGGGGATCTCGTCGAAGTCCCAGCCCGGCTTGGGCAGGATCGGCAGATCGGCGATGCGCCATTTGCCGTACTGTTTGCCGTGCACGGCGTCGTAGGCCTCGGGCTTGGCGAGCTGGAGGAAATGGCCCGCGGCGCAGGTGATGGTGAGCTCGTCGCCGAGGGGCGTGTGACCCTTGAAGAACTTGCCGGACTCCTCTTTTACGCCGAGCAGGGCCTTGGCGAGGTCGAGCGCGACGGAGGGTTTTTCGGCGACAACGAGGATCTTCATCGGAGCGCGCGATGATTCGACGCCGCGGCGCCCGAATCAAGCGGCGGGATGTGCAAATGCTGCTCCGAGCCAACCGGGGGGGGGCGTATCGGGCAGCGCCAAGACACGCGCGGCGCGGACGGAGGGCGCTGTGCCGTACGCGATGCCCCGGCGGCGAACGGTGTATCAGGTCGCCGGTGGGGGCGGTGGTTCGAGCCGGGCGGCGACGTCGGGGTGATGGACGGAGAGGCAGTCCGGGCAGATGCCGTGGGTGAAGCGTGTGCCGGCGTGGCGGGCAAGGTAGGTGTCGAGTTGCGACCAATAGTTTTCGTCGTCCCGGACCTTCTTGCAGTACATGCAGATCGGCAGGATCGCCCGCAGTTCCTGCACCTCGGCCAGTGCCTGCTCGAGCTTGTGGCAGTTCGTCTCGAGTTCGGAGGAGATGCGTTTGCGCTCGGTGATGTCGGTGAAGGTGCGCACGCATCCGCCGTCGGGCAGCGGGCTGTGGGTGAGCAGGCACCAACGCCGGTCGCCATGGATCCATTGCGCGAACTCGAATTCGAACGGCTCGGGCGACTCCAATTCGCGGAGCGCGCGGGTGAGCATGGCCTGATCCTGGCCGGTGCATTCGGCCCAGATCCGGAGGATGTCGCGGAAGTCCCGGCCGATCCGGAACGTGCCGGCGGGCAGCCGGAAGATCTGCTCGAAGCGCTGGTTGCAGGCGAGCAGGCGGAAGTCCGGTCCGATCACCGCGAGTCCCTGCACGAGGTGCTCGAGGACGATGTGCAGAAGCTCGGCGGAGGCGGCCGCAGGGGTGCCGTCGGCGGAATCGGGCGAAGGGGGCATTGTGTGGGGAGCAGAGGCGGAGATTCCGCTGGGCGGGGCGCGGCGGGAAGGGCCAACAAGATTTCCACTACTGGGTTGCGGTCAAATGCCGACTCATCGCTGAACGAAGCGGTTGGTCACGGAGACCACAGAGATAATGCAAGAGTACACAGAGGGTTCGGCGGAGATTCGGTCGCCAAGGGGAACGTCAATCCTGTCAGCATCTGTTTGGGGGTGAGACCGGCGGCTGCTGAGCGGAAGGACGAGATTGCGGACTGGCTGTTGCGGCATCTGCCGGGGCGGTGAGCGGTTGGCGGACGGGTTTTCCGGGTAGGGCGAACCCTCCGGGTGAGCCGCGCTCGGTACGCGCTGCGGCTTGAAACTCAGACAGACGGAACGGCTCACCGGGGACGGTTCGCCCTACCAGTCGAACCCATCACAGCAGGCTCAGTTGTCCGTCGTCCTCGGGGGCGACGTGGAGCTTGCGGCGGGGGCGGGTCTGCGGGGCGGGCACGGTGACGGTCGTGTCGTCCGATTCGAGCTGGGTGAGGATCACCTTGGCGCGGTCGATCACGGTGAGCGGCAGGCCGGCGAGGCGGGCGACCTGGATACCGTAGCTGCGGTCGGCGGCGCCGGGAATCACGCGGCGCACGAAGATGATCTCCTCGTTCCACTCCTTCACCGCGATGGAGAAGTTGCGCAGGCGCGGCAGGAATTTGTCGAGCTGCGTGAGCTCCTGGTAGTGCGTGGCGAAGAGCGTGCGCGGGCCGGCGGCGGGGTCGCGGTGCAGGTGCTCGACCACCGCCCAGGCGATGCTCAGGCCGTCGTAGGTCGAGGTGCCGCGGCCGACCTCGTCGAGGATGATCAGGCTGCGGTCGGTGGCGTTGTTGAGGATGTTCGCCGTCTCGTTCATCTCGACCATGAACGTCGAGTTGCCGCGCGCGAGGTCGTCGCTCGCGCCGACGCGGGAGAACACGCGATCCACATAGCCGAGACGGCAACGCTTGGCCGGCACCCAGCAGCCGATGTGCGCCATGAGCACGATGAGCGCGACCTGGCGGATGTAGGTCGACTTGCCGGCCATGTTCGGACCGGTGAGGAGCATGATCTGCGCGTCGCCACCGGAGAGCGCGGTGTCGTTGGGCACGAACGCCTGCGTGCCGGCCAGCCCGGCGGCGCTGTGGCGGAGCATCTGCTCGACGACCGGGTGGCGTCCCTCGTCGATTTCGAGCACGTCGCTGTCGTCGACGGTGGGGCGAACGTAGTCGTTTTCACGGGCGAGCACGGCCCAGCCGCCGTAGACGTCGAGCTCGGCGAGCGCCTCGGCGGTCTGCGTGAGCGCGATGGACTCGTCCAACACTTTGGCGACGAGCTCGGCGAAAAGCGCCTGCTCGCGCGCGAGGGCGTTCTCCTCGGCGTGGAAGATCTCCTTCTCCTTCTGGCGGAGCGCCTCGGTGACGAAACGCTCGCCGTTCACGGTCGTCTGGCGGCGGATGTAGTCGGCCGGGACGAGGGCGAGATTGGCCTTGGTGACCTCGATGTAGTAGCCGAAGGCGTTGTTGAATTTCACCTTCAGGCTGCGGATGCCGGTGCGCTCCTGCTCGGTGCGCTCGAGCTCGGCGAGCCAGGTCTTGTTGCCGGAGGTGAGCGACTGGAGGCGGTCGAGCTCGGCGTCGAAACCGGCGCGGATGTAGCCGCCCTCGGCGAGGTCGTTGGGCAGCTCGTCGCGCAGCGCGGCGGTGAGCAGGTCGCGCAACGCCGGCAGATCGGTGATCCGTTGGCGCAGTGCGAGCAGGCCGGGCGCGGCGGATTGCTCGAGGCCGGCGATGAGCGCGGGCAACTGGCCGAGCGTCTCGCGCACGGCGGCGAGCTCGCGCGGGTTGCGCAGGCGGTTCTGCAGGCGGCCGAGGATGCGCGGGATGTCGCGCAC
>DAOOFR010000213.1:0-5492 GCA_035415285.1 Opitutaceae bacterium | reverse complement strand
TCGCGCGGATCCAGCGCGACCGCCTGCTCGTAGTGGGTGCGGGCGGTGTCGAACTGCCGGCGACGGGCGAGCACCTCGGCGTAGAGGCGGTGCGGGGCGGCGCTTGCAGGGGCGGCCGCGGTGGCGCGGTTGAAGCAGTCGTCAGCCTCGGCGGTGTTGCCGGATTTCTCCGCGAGTTGGGCGAGCGAGAGCAGCGCGGGAACGTGGGCGGGGTCCGCGGCGAGGGCGCGGCGGAACTGCGCGGCGGCCTGCGCCGTATCCCTGAGTTGGAGGTGGATCAGCCCGGCTTCGTGGGCGGCAGCGGCGAGTCCAGGCTGCAACTCAAGAGCCTTCGCCAGAGCGGCGATCGCCTCGGTGGGGCGCCCGCAGGCGACGAGCAGGCGGGCGTGGTCCATACGGACCATGGCGTTACGCGGGGCGCGCTCGACGATGCGCGCGAACTCGGCGAGGGCATCCTCGGTCCGGCCGGTCAGCTGGAGAAACGCGGCATGGGCGCGCAGCAATGCGTCCGACGGCACCGCCACGGCCAAGGCGCGCGCGAAGTGTCCGGCGGTGTCCTCGTCGCGACCCAGACCGTGCAACACGAGGGTCAACTGTTCGAGGCACGGCACATTGTCGGGCTCCTCCGCGAGGCCGGTGGCCAGCAGGGCGGCGGCCTCCGCGGGGCGGCCCCGGCTGATCTCGACGGCGCTCAGGCCGAGCGTCGCGAAATGGATCGTCGGATCTCGATCGAGCATCGCGCGGAAGACGGCTTCGGCTTCGTCGCCGCGTCCCTGCCGGAGCAGCAGGTGGCCGAGGGCGAGCGCGTGTTCGTGGTTCGTCGGATCGATCGCAAGCAGCGTCCGGTAACCGGCGATGGCGTCGCCGGTCCGCCCGGCCTCGGCATCGAGTTTTGCGCGGGTGTAGAGGGCAACGGTGTTGCGGGGGTCGATGGCGAGGGACTGCTCGCACTGGGTGCGGGCCTCTTCGGTGCGACCGAGGAGGGCCTGGCTGTAGGCGAGGAAGGCGTGGGCGGTGGCGTTGGGCCCGGTGGAGGCGATGGCGTGGGCGAAGAGGGTGACGGAGTCGCGCCAGCGGCTCTGCTGATCCCAGGTCCGCGCACAGAGGCCGAGGAGCGACACCCCGGCCAGACTGATGGCGACGGTCCGTGGCAGGTGTTGCGGCACGAGCGCGCGCAGACTCCAGAGGAACGCGAGCTGCCAACCGAGCATCGGGAAATAGGTGTAGCGGTGGGCCATCGACTGGAAACCAACCTGCAGGAGGCCGATCATCGGCGTGAGCGTGCCCAGAAACCAAAGCCAGCCGACGGCGAGCCATGGTGCGGCGCGCCGGAGCCGCCAGGCGAGCACGGAGGTCGCGAGAACGAACAGCGTGGCCGCGACCACGGACCAGACCGGCCAGGCGCCGGGATGCGGGTAGGCGACGGAGAGATCGAAGGGCCAGAAGAATTTGCCGAGATAACGCGGGATCGAGACGACGGCGTTGGCCAAGCGCGCAAGGAACGGGAGATCGAGGACGAAGGTGCCGGCGGCGGTCTGGGTGTGGACGGCGACGGCGGCGGCCGCGCCCGCGAGCAGAACGAAGGGGAGCTTCTCCACCAGGAGAGGACGGAGCGGCTCGGGCCCGGCGGCGGAGGTGGAAGTGGGCGCCGGTATGGTGTCGCGGGCGAAGGGGAAGCGGCGCAGCGGCCAGAAGTCGAGGAGCAGGAACACGCCGGGAAGCGCAACCATGCTCGGCTTCGAGAGCAGGGCGGCGGCGAAGGCGAGCAGGGTAACCCCATAGGCCCGGCGCGCCGGTGCGCGGGTCGCGCGGCGCTCGGCGTAGGCGGTGTAGGCGAGGAGGGTGAGCAGTCCGAAGGCGACGCTGACGACGTCCTTGCGTTCGCTGATCCAGGATGCCGACTCGACGCGAAGCGGGTGCCAGGCGAAGAGGGCGGCGCAGAGGGCGCTGGTCCAGAAGGCGCCGGTGAGCCGACGCAGCAACAGGAAGGCGAGCGCGGCGCTGAGGGAGTGCCAGAGAACGCTGTGGAGATGGTGGCCGCCGGCGGCCGCTCCGAAGAGGCGCCAATCGAGGATGTGGGTGAGCCGGACGAGCGGATTCCAGATGTCGCCATGGCCGGCGAAGACCCAGCGCAGACTCTCCGCCGTGAAGCCGGCCTGGACGAACGGGTTGTTCAGGATGTAGCGCGGATCGTCGTAATTGAGGAATCCGTACCCGAGGGAGCGGCTGAACAGCGCGAACGTGCCGAGCGCGAGGACGAGGGCGACGAGCACGGCACGAAGAGGGGGCGCGCAACGGACGAACATGCGCGGGATGAAGAACGGCCCGGGGGGGAATGGAAAGGCGAAGAAACGAGGGGCGCGGCGGAGGGCCCGCCGCGCCCCGATGCGGAGGGGAAAGAAAACGGCCGGACCCGTGAGCGGATCCGGCCGGCGGAGAGAAAACGCGGAGGTGGGCTGACGGTATCAGCGGATGATCGCGAGGGTCTGGCCGGCCTGGACGAGTTTGCCCTGGGCGACGAGGATCTCGGCGACGACACCGTCGTGGGTGGCCGTGATGGCTGTCTCCATCTTCATCGACTCGAGCACGAGGATCGCCTCGCCGGTCTTCACGTGGCTGCCGACGGGCTTCTCGATACGGAGCACGAGGCCGGGGAGCTGGGTGGTGATCGGTTGGCCGGTGCCGGCGCCCGTGGCGGCGGGCGCGGCGGTCTTGGCGGCGACTTCCTTCACGCCGAACGGATAGCTGGTGCCGTTCACCAGCGCGGCCGCGCCATCGAGGATGACGTGGTAGGTGCGGCTGTTGAGCTCGACGTCGTAGGCGACGGGGGCGCCCGACGGGGAGGCGGAGACGGCGGCTGGGGCCGGGGCGGCCGCGGCCTTGGCGGCGTTCTTGCGCACGCCGATGGTCGCCTCGCCCTTGAGGAACGCGATGCCCTTCTCCTCGCACGCGGAGGCGATGAAGATGTTCTCGTCGGTGGTGGGCAGGCCTTCCTTCTCGAGCAGGGCCTTGGCGGCGGCGATGCCGCGCTTGGGATCCTTCTCGATGGCGGTGAGGTGGTCGGTCGTCGGCTGCATCTTGAGCTGCTCGGCGGCGATCTTGACGACCTCGGGGTCGGGCGCGACGGGGGTCTTGCCGAAGTAGCCGAGGACCATGCGGCCGTAGCCTTCGGCGATCTTCTTCCAGGGGCCGAACATGACGTTGTTGAACGCCTGCTGGAAGTAGAACTGCGATACGGGGGTGACGGAGGTGCCGAAGCCGCCCTTGGCCACGGCCTCGCCCATGGCGGCGATGACCTCGGGATAGCGGTCCATGAGCCCGTTGTCGCGGAGCATCTGGGTGTTGGCGGTGAGGGCGCCGCCGGGCATCGGGAAGAAGGGGATGAGCGGCTCGACGCGCATGGCCTCGGGCGGGAAGAAGTAGTCCTTGAGCCCCTCTTTGCAGCGTTCGCTCAGCTGCATGATCTTGTGGATATCGACATCGAGGGTGAACTCGGTGCCGCGCAGCGCATGCCACATGGTGATGACATCGGGCTGGCTCGTGCCGCCGGAGAGCGGGGCGATGGCGAGGTCGATCTGGTCGACGCCGGCGTCGAGGGCGGCGCGGTAGGCGGTGACGCAGGTGCCGGCCGTCTCGTGGGAGTGGAAGGCGAGGCGGGCCTTCTCACCGAGGAGGCGGCGGGCCATCTTGATCGTCTCGTGGACCTTCTGCGGGCGGGAGGTGCCGGAGGCGTCCTTGAAGCAGATCGACGAATACGGGATGCCGGCGTCGAGCAGGGAGCGCAGGGTCTGCTCGTAGAAGTCGACCTCGTGGGCGCCGGAGCAGCCCGGGGGCAGCTCCATCATGGTGACGACCATCTCGTGGTTGAGGCCGGCCTCGGTGATGAAGCGGCCGGAGTCGATGAGGTTGGAGACGTCGTTGAGGGCGTCGAAATTGCGGATGGTCGACATGCCGTGCTTCTTGAAGAGCACGGCGTGGAGCTTGACGATGTCGCGCGGCTGGGCCTTGAGGGCGACGACGTTGATGCCGCGGGCGAGGGTCTGGAGGTTGGCCTTGGGGCCGGCGGCGGCGCGGAAGGCGTCCATGACCTCGAAGGCGTTCTCGTTGGCGTAGAAGAACGGCGACTGGAAGAGCGCGCCGCCGCCGGCCTCGAAGTGGCTGATGCCGCATTCCTGGGCGGCGAACTCAACGAGGGGGAGGTAGTCCTTGGAGAAGACCCGCGCGCCGAAGACGGACTGGAAGCCGTCGCGGAACGCGGTGAGCATGAAGTCGATTTTTTTCATGAAGGGGCGGAAGGTGGGAGCGTTCAGCCGCGGGGCTGGCGCTGGGTGCGGTGGGCGATGGCGATCGCGACGGCGAGGGCCTGTTGTTCGCGTTCGGAGTCGGCGGTGGGCACGAGGGGCTCGGCGGTGGCCTGCTGGCGGTCGGGGGCGAGCGTGTGGACGAGGACGCCCACGCCCTGGATGACGGCGGCGATGAGGAGAGCGAAGACGATCGTGAGACCGTACGTGGTGAGACTGAGAAGAACGGTTTGCATGACGTGGGATGGGTCAGGAGGCGATCTTGAGCAGACTGCAGAGCACGCCCGCGATGATGGCGGAGGTGATGACGCCGGAGATGTTCGCCCCGAGCGCGGCGGGCATGATCACGGCGGAGGGGTTGTCCTTGGAGACGATTTTCTGGGCGACCTTGGCGGTGGTGGGCACGCAGCTCACGCCGGCGATGCCGACGACGGGGTTCACCTTGCCGCCGCTGACGAAGTACATGAGATAGCCGCCGAGGATGCCGCCGATACCGGATACGAGCAGCGAGAGGCTGCCCAGCAGGAGCAACGGGAGGACCTTCGGGTCCATGATGGTGTTGGCGTCGCAGAGGATGCCCAACATCAGGCCGAGGAAGAGGGTGGCGGTGTAGAGCATCGGGCCGGAGACGAGGTCCTGGAAGGCCTTGATGCCCGATTCGCGGATGACGATGCCCAGGAAGAGGCTGAAGATCAGCGGCGCGGCGATGGGCAGCAACAGCGACAGCAGGACGCAGCCGACGGCGGCCACGATCATCTTCTGGAAGGCGGAGTACTCCCGTTGGTTCTTCGGCGGCTGCATCGGGATCTCGCGCAGGCGCTTCGGGACAAGCGCGCGGACGAGGTAGGGATAACCGCCGTAGGTGAGTCCGAGGTACAGGTAGGCGACGACGGCGATGGGGACGAAGAGGTGTTTGGCGAGCGTGAGGGAGGTGAAGAGCACCATCGGGCCGTCGGCACCGCCGATGACCGCGATGGCTGCCGATTCCTGCGGGGTGAACCCGAACATCGTCGCAACGGGGAGGGTCACGATCGTGCCCAGTTCCGCGCACAACGCGATGATCATGCTGGTGTAGGGGCGGGCCAGGATGAAGCCGATGTCGAGCAGCGAGCCGATGCCGAAGAAGACCAGGCAGGCGATGAGGCCGTTGCTGAACGTGAGGGTGTAGATGGGCTGCAGCCAGTCGATCTG
>DAOOFR010000212.1:0-5514 GCA_035415285.1 Opitutaceae bacterium | reverse complement strand
TGCACGACCTTCTTGAGCTGCTCGACGGCGGCGGTGGCCGCGGCGTCGATCGTCACGCCCTTGGCCGCGAGCGCGGCGGTGAGGCCGGCGGCGGTGTCGAGGCGGGTCTGTTGGAGGTAGGTGCCCTCGGCGCCGTAGCCGAGCAGGTGCCAGAGTTCCTCGGTGATGTGCGGCGCGAACGGCTCGAAGAGGAGCAGGAACTCGCGGATCACCAGATCCTGGATCGCGAGGCAGTTGGCCTTGCGCTGCGGGTCCTGGAGCTTGGCCTTCGAGACCTCGACGTACCAGTCGCAGAAATCGCCCCAGAAGAAGCTGTAGAGCTTCTGCGTGGCGGCGGCGAATTCGAAGCCGGCGAACGACTCCTCCAAGACGCGCATCGTGTCGGTGAGCGCAGCAAGGATGGCGTGGTCGTCCTCGTCGAAGAGCGCGGGCTGGAGGCGGGCCACGATGGCGTCGAGCGAGCTGTTGTCGCTCATCTCGCCGCTCATCTGGCGGAAGCGCGACGCGTTCCAGAGCTTGTTGCAGAAGTTGCGGCCGGTCTCGACGCGCTCCTCGTCGAACTTCACGTCCTGGCCGAGCGGCGCGATCTGGAGCAGGCCGAAGCGCAGGCCGTCGGCGCCGTATTTCGCGATGAGCTCGAGCGGATCGGGCGAGTTGCCGAGCGTCTTCGACATCTTGCGACCCTGTTTGTCGCGGACGATGCCGTTGAAATAGACGTGCTTGAACGGGATGCGCTGCTCGACCGGCGCGCCCGGGCGGGCGAACTCCAGGCCGGCCATGATCATGCGCGCGACCCAGAAGAAGATGATGTCGGCGCCGGTGGCCAGCGTGGTGGTCGGATACAGCGCGTCGAAGCCGAGTTTCTGCTGCGCCTCGGCGTTGGGCCAGCCGAGCGTGCCGATCGGCCAGAGCCACGAGGAGGCCCATGTGTCGAGCACGTCCTCCTCCTGGTCCCAGTTCTGCGGGTCGGCCGGGCCGTCGAGGGAAACGTGGACCTTCGTCGGATCCTTGAGGTCGGCCTCGGTGAGCTTCTCCTTGTCGATGCCCTTCCGATACCAGACCGGGATGCGGTGCCCCCACCAGAGCTGGCGGCTGATGCACCAGTCCTGGATGCCGTCGAGCCAGTTGAGGTAAACCTTCGTCCAGCGCTCCGGGTGGAACTTGATCAGGCCGTCGCGCACGACCTGTTTGGCCTCCTCGACGCGCGGGTAGCGCAGCCACCACTGCTGGGTGAGACGCGGCTCGATCGGCACGTCGGCGCGCTCGGAGAAGCCGACGTTGTTCTCGTAGGCCTTCTCCTCGAGGAGCAGGCCGGCGTCCAGGAGGAGCTGCGACGCCTTCTTGCGGCCGGCGAAACGCTCCAGGCCGGCGAGCTCGGGGCCGGCGTTCTCGTTGAGCACGCCGTCGGGGTTGAGCAGGTCGATGACGGGCAGCTTGTGGCGCTGGCCGATCTCGAAGTCGGTCTTGTCGTGGGCGGGCGTGACCTTGAGCACACCGGCGGCGAACGCCGGATCGACGGCGGTATCGGCGATGATCGGCAGCGGCTCGCGTTTGCCGAGCGGGCGCCAGACGGTTTTGCCGATGAGATGCTTGTAGCGCTCGTCGTCGGGATGCACGGCGACGGCGACGTCGGCCGGAATCGTCTCCGGGCGGGTCGTCTCGACGGTGAGGAACTGGCCGGGCTGGTCGACGAGTTCGTAGCGGAGTTTGTAGATGAAACCCTTCTGGGGCTTCATGATCACCTCTTCGTCGGAGAGCGCGGTGAGGCTGACCGGGCACCAGTTGACCATGCGCTTGCCGCGGTAGATGCGGCCGCTCTGGAAGAGTTTCACGAACGCCGTGAGCACGGAGCGGCTGTACGCCGGGTCCATGGTGAAGGTGGTGCGTTCCCAATCACAGGAGCTGCCGAGCTCGCGGAGCTGCTTGAGGATGGTGTTGCCCGACTGTTCGCGCCAGGCCCACACGCGCTTGAGGAACTCCTCGCGGCCGAGGTCGCGGCGCGTCTTCTTCTCGGTCTTGCGCAGGTGCTTCTCGACCATCGTCTGCGTGGCGATGCCGGCGTGGTCGGTACCGGGGATCCAGCAGGCGGTCTTCCCTTCGAGGCGGGCGCGGCGGATGATGGCGTCCTGCAACGAATTGTTGAGGACGTGGCCCATGTGCAGGATGCCGGTGACGTTGGGCGGCGGGATGACGATGGTGTAGTTCTCGCGCCCGGCGACAGGCTGGCCGCGGAAGCAGCCGGCGGACTGCCAGGCGGCATACCATTTCTTTTCGACGTCGCGCGGTTCGTAGCTCTTCGGGATCTCGCTCATGGGAAAAAGGGAAACGGCGAGGAAAGTTGTCCGCCCGCGGCGAGGCAACGCCGGATTCGGGTGCGGCGCGCGCGTGCCGGAGGGGCGGCCCGCCCCGACCGTTTACCTTCACGGTCGTGAAGGTAAACGGTCGGCGAGGCCGCGGGAGGGGGGTGCGCCGCACCACCGCCCGGGCAATCCCGGGCGCCGCCGCTTCGGCCGGGGCGCACGGCGCAGCGTCGCTCCACGAACCGGAGGCGTACCCAAGCCGGATTCGGGCACGCTTCGCGCTTTCCTCCCCGGCATGCCTTCTCGCGCCGCCCCCGCCAAGCCGGCCGCCCCCGCCGCGCCCGCCCCTTATTTGATTGGCGGTCCCTCCCGAATACCCCGTGATGCGCCCACTACTGCGATGATCCGAGGAATCCTCAAAGACGCCCGCAAACGTCTCGTGTTCACGGCCGACCTGCCGATCGCCCAGCGGTTGGCCGCCGCCAAAGCGTTCCTGACGCACGTCGACGACGAAATCCTGCGCCGGCACCGCGGCGGCGAGAGCGGCCTGATCGTGGCCGAGGCCCGCGCCACCGAGATCGACGCCCTCATCGAACACCTTTTCGACTACGCCGCCGCCCAGTGGCGCCGCGCCCACACCGGCGCGCTGCCCGTGCCGGTGAGCCTGATCGCCCTCGGCGGCTACGGCCGCGGCGAACTCTGCCCGAAGAGCGACATCGACCTGATGTTCCTCTACCCGTCCGGCGTGCAGGCGGAGACGCTCCAGCCGTTCCAGGAGTTCCTCACCCAGGAGCTGCTCTACATCCTCTGGGACTGCGGCCTGAAGGTCGGCCACTCCAGCCGCACCATCGACGAAGTATTCGCGGAGGCCCGCCGCGACATGCAGACGAAGACCGCGCTGCTCGAGTCCCGTTTCCTCGCCGGCTCGCCGCAGGTCTTCGAGAACTTCCAGGCCGCCTACCGCGCCTATTACCTCAAGGACGACCCGCGCGGCTACCTCGCCGCCCGCCTCAAGGACCAGGCCGAGCGCCGCGCCAAGAACGGCGGCACCGTCTTCCTCCAGGAGCCCAACCTCAAGAACGGCGTCGGCGGCCTGCGCGATTTCCAGAACACGCTCTGGATGGCCCGCGTGAAGCTCGGCCTGCTGCGCATCGAGGAGCTCAAGGAGCAGAACTACCTGCGCGAGGAGGAGCTGCGCGACTTCCAGCGCGGCTACGACTTCCTGCTCCGTGTGCGTCACGAACTCCACTACACGGCCAACCACCCCACCGATCTGCTCAACCTCGACAACCAGCCCCGCGTCGCCCTCGGCCTCGGCTACACCGCCGAGGACGTCGTCGAGCGCGTCGAGGCCTTCATGCAGGACTACTACCGGCACGCGCAGGCCATCTACCGCGTCTCCAAGCTCGTCGAGGACCGGCTCGCCCTCTCGCTCGCCGAACCCGCGCCCAGCCGTTTCTCCCTGCGCGCCCTCATCCGCTCCCGCCGCACCGAGCGCCCCAAGTCCATCGACGGCTTCATCCTCCGCGGCAACCGCCTCTCCGCCGAGCGCAACACCGTCTTCACCGACGACCCCGAGCGCCTCGTGCGCGTGTTCCGCCACTGCCAGCAGCTCGAGTGCACGCCCGACCTCGACCTCCAGTCGCTCATCCGCGCCTCCGCCGCCCTCTGCACCGACTCCGTCCGCCGCGCCCCCGGTGCGATCGACAGCTTCAAGGCCATCCTGCAGGAGGCCGGCAACGTCTACCCGACCCTCTCGCTCATGCACGAGCTGGGCGTGCTCGGCCGTTTCGTGCCCGAATTCGAGCAGCTCAACTGCCTCGTCCAGCACGAGTTTTACCACCGCTACACCGCCGACATCCACACGCTCAACACCATCAAGGAGCTGGACGTCATCTACGCGGCCAAGGGCGACACCGAGCGGCGCTACCGCGACGTCCTCCACCAGTGCGAGGACCCCACCCTCCTCTATCTCATTCTTCTCCTGCACGATATCGGCAAGGGCACCGGCATCCAGGGCCACGCCGAGTCCGGCGTCCACCTCTCCCGCCCCATCCTCGCGCGCCTCGGCATCGACGCCGAGAACTCCGCCCTCGTCGCCTTTGTCATCCGCCACCATCTGCTGATGGCACGCTTCTGGCAGAAGCACGACCTCGACGATCCTGCGACTATCGCGCGCTTCGCGGAGCAGATGGGCGACCTCGAGAACCTCCGGTTCCTCTTCGTCCACACCTACTGCGACGCCCGCGGCACCTCCACGGAACTCTGGAACAGCTACAAGAACACACTCCACGCCACGCTCTACCACCGCACCGCCGAGCGCCTCACCCTCGGCCAGGCCGCCGCCGATCAACGCACCGCCGAACGCAAAGCCATGCTCCACCGCGACCTCATCGCCCAAAAAATCCCCGGGATCAGCGCCGACGAGATCACCGCGCACTTCAATCTCCTACCCGAGCGTTATTTCGTCCAGACCGCCCCCGACGGCATCGTGCTGCACATCGGCATGGTCAACCGCCTCCTCTCGACCATCTCCGCCGCCGACTCCGTGGGCAGCCTGCGGCCCATCATCGAGTGGAAGGACGACCTCAACCGCTCCTTCACCGTCGTAAACGTCGTCACGTGGGACCGTGCCGGCCTCTTCTACCGCCTCGCCGGCGCCTTCAGCGTCGCCGGCCTGAACATTCTTAGCGCGAAGGTCATCTCCCGCGCCGACCACATCGCCATCGACACCTTCCACGTCGTCGAGCCCGGCCGCGGTCCGGTCCAAAACCAGTCCGCGCTCGAGGTCTTCCGCAAGACCGTCGAGGAATCGCTCGTCCACAACAAGGACCTGCTGCCCGACATCCTCGCGCAGGCCCGCAAGATTCGCGTCAGCCGCCTCACGCAGGAGGAACGCGCCCTGCACGGCAACATCCCGCCCGTCGTCGAGGTGTACCACGAGCTCGAGCTCAAGCGCACCATCATCGAGATCCAGGCGCAGGACCAGATCGGCCTGCTCTACCGCATCGCCCGCGTGATCTTCGAGCACGGCTTCGACATCACCTTCGCCCGCATCGGCACCGAGCGCGGCATCGCCATCGACACCTTCTACGTCGAGAGCACCGACCAGCGGCCCGTCCAGGACACCGAGCGCCTCCGCGCCATGCGCGATGCGATCACCGCGATCATCACGCCCGCCGCCGAGGAGCCCGTCGCCAAAGCGTCCTGACCG
>DAOOFR010000211.1:0-5518 GCA_035415285.1 Opitutaceae bacterium | reverse complement strand
TAACGCAACTTGTCGGAGGCCGTTGGGCGCGCAGGCGAACACGAAAAGCGGAAACCGCCGTCGTGCCCTGAGTAACCAACGGCGAAGGAGGGATGGAACCACGGAGAGCACCGAGCACACGGAGCCCGGACAGGAGGGAACCGCTGATAAACGCTGATACACGCTGATGGGAGAGGGAAATAGGTAGCGACTCGGTAGGAGGGCCGGACTCCGGTCGCGGCCCCACCGCGTCCCCCGCCGTCTCCACCGGGCACTTCCGCCAGTTCACCTGCTCCTTTGTCATCTGCCACGGTCTCCGCCCACCGGCGTCCAGCCTCCGTATCAGCGTCCATCAGCGTTCATCAGCGGTTCCACTTCCGTTCCGTCCGTTGCGCCGCTCCGATCGACGCGCTCACGCGCGTCGCTACTGCCCACCGGCAACCGACTACCGCCCACCGGCAACCGCCCACAGTCAGTGGTTGACCGCCTCTCCGCCCGCTTCGCACAATCCCGCCTCTTTTCCACCGCGTGAAACCCGCTGCCGCTCCCCCTCCCGCCCACGTCGCCATCATCATGGATGGCAACGGTCGTTGGGCCAAGAAACGCGGCCTGCCGCGCATCGAGGGCCATCGCCGCGGGGTCGAGACCGTCCGCACGATCGTCGAGGCGGCCAGCCAGTGCGGCGTGCGCTACCTCACGCTCTACGCCTTCTCCGCCGAAAACTGGAAACGCCCCGCCGCCGAGGTCAACGCCCTCATGCTGCTGCTCCAGCGCTTCCTGCGCAGCGAACTCGACGAGCTCGTCGAGAAGCAGGTCCGGCTCCACACCATCGGCCGCACCGGCGAGCTGCCCGGCGCCGTGCGCAAGGAGCTCGACCGGGCGCTGAAGGCCACCGCGGGTTTCACCGAGCATCACCTCGTCCTCGCGCTCAACTACGGCTCGCGCACCGAGATCGTCGACGCCGCCGCGGCCTACGCCCGCGAGGTCGCCGCCGGCCGGGAGGACCCGGCCGCGTGTTCCTACGAGAAACTCGCGCGCCACCTCTCCACCGCCCAGATCCCGGACCCCGACCTCGTGATCCGCACCTCCGGCGAGACGCGTATCAGCAACTTCCTGCTGCTCCAGGCCGCCTACGCCGAGTTCCTCTTCACCCCCACCCTCTGGCCCGATTTCACCGCCGCCGACTTCCGCTCCGCCCTGGCCGACTTCGCCGGCCGCGAACGCCGTTTCGGCGCCACCGGCGACCAGCTCCAGGCCAAGCCCTGACCGGCCCCCGCGCCGCCTCGCCACCGACCTCCTCTTCGACCGTGCTCAAACGCGCCATTTCCACCCTCGTCCTCTGGGTCGCGCTGATCGTATTGCTGCGCTACTTCGGCCGCCCGGCCGCCGTGCTCTTCACGACGTTGCTCGCCGTGCTCACCCAGCACGAGCTCTACGGCATGCTCGCGCGCATGGGGCACCGGCCGTTCCACCGCCTCGGCCTGCTCATCGGCGCCGCGATGCTGCTCGTGCCCTACGCGGTGCGCACGCTCGCCCCGCAGTACTTCATCACCGGCCCGGGCATGACCGCCTCGCTGATGGCGTTGGCCGTGGTGCTCTGCTGCGTACGGCTGCTCTCGATGCGCGATCCGGGCAAACGGTTCGACACCCTCGCCGCCACCCTCTTCGGCATCGCCTACGTGCCGTTCATGTTCCACTTCGTCATCGAGATCTTCTTCCTGCGCGACGCCACCAATCCCAACCAGGGTCTCATGCTCGTCGTCTGGCTCGTGGCCGTCGCGAAGTTCTGCGACGTCGGCGCGCTGCTCGTCGGCACCGCCATCGGCCGCCACAAGATGTCGCCGACGATCAGCCCGAAGAAGAGCTGGGAGGGCCTCGTGGGCGGCGTGGTCATCGCCTCGGGCGTCGGCACCGCGCTCGTCCATTTCTTCCGGCCCAGCGGCCTGTATCCGGAGAACTTCACGCTGCTGTGGAGCGCGCTCGCCGCGATTCCGATCGCGCTCATCGCCGTCGTCTCCGACCTGGTCGAGTCGATCATCAAGCGCCGCGCCGACATCAAGGACTCCGGCAACGCCATCCCCGGCATCGGCGGGGCGTTCGACCTGACCGACAGCGTCATCCTCACCGCGCCGGCCGCGTACATCCTCTTCGCCTACCTGCTGCGCCTCGGCGGGGCCTGAGCGATCATGGCCGGCCGCAAACGCATCGTCCTGCTCGGAGCGACCGGTTCCATCGGCGAGAACGCCCTGCGCGTGATCGCCGCGCACCCCGACCGCCTCGAGCTCGTCGGCATCGGCGCCCGCGCCAACACGGCCAAGCTCGCCGCCATCGCGCGCCGTTTCGGCGTGCCGCACGTCGCCCTCACCGATCCCGCCGCCGCCATCGCCGCGCGCGGCGACAACCCGTTCCCCGCCGGCGCCACGCTCCACGCCGGGCCCGAGGCGCTCACCACGCTCGCCACCCTGCCCGAGGCCGACCTCGTGCTCGTGGCCGTCGTCGGCACCACCGCGCTCCAGCCCACGCTCGCCGCGATCGCCGCCGGCAAGGACATCGCGCTCGCCTCGAAGGAGATTCTCGTGATGGCGGGCAAGTTCGTGATGGCCGCCGCGCGCGCGCGCGGCGTGCGCCTGCTCCCAGTCGACAGCGAGCACAACGCCCTCTTCCAGTGCCTCGGCGCCGAACCGCCGCGCGCCATCCGCCGCGTCATCGTCACCGCCTCCGGCGGCGCCTTCCGCGACCGCCCCGCCTCCGACCTCGCCCACGTCACGCCCGAGGACGCGCTCCGCCATCCCAACTGGTCGATGGGCCCGAAGATCACCGTCGACTCCGCCACGCTGGCCAACAAGGGCCTCGAGATGATCGAGGCGCAGTGGCTCTTCGGCCTGCGTGCCGAACAAGTGGAGGCGGTGCTCCACCCGCAGAGCATCGTGCACGGGCTGGTCGAGTACGTCGACGGCTCGATCCTCGCGCAGCTCACGCCGCCGAGCATGACCTTCGCGATCCAGCACACGCTGCTCTTCCCCGAGCGCCGCGCCGGCGTGGAGCCCACGCTCGATTTCGCCAAACTGCTCACGCTCGATTTCCGGCCGGTCGACGATTCGCGCTACCCCTGCCTGCGCCACGCGCGCGAGGCCATGCGCGCCGGCGGCACCGCCCCGGCGATCTTCAACGCCGCCAACGAGGTCGCCGTCGCCGCCTTTCTCGCACACAAGCTGCCGTTCCTCTCGATCGCCCGCGTCGTCGGCGAGACCCTCGCCCGCGTCCCGGCCGCGGAACCCGCCGCGCTCGCCGAGGTCCTTGCCGCCGACCAGCAGGCCCGCGCCGTAGCGAAACAACTTCTCGGCGGCTGAGCCCGCCGTACCCGGTCCGCAACTCCCTTTCCGCATGCCCGACTCCCTGCTCTCCAGCCCGCTCGCGATCCTGATCGGCATCCTCTGCCTCACGGCGTGCATCTTCATCCACGAGCTCGGGCACTTCCTCGCCGCCCGCTGGCGCGGGGCGCACGTGCCGCGCTTCTCGGTCTTCGGTCTGGGCAACCCGATCCTCAAGCGCACCTGGCGCGGCGTGGAGTGGTGCATCTGCTGGATCCCCTTCGGCGCCTACGTGCAGATCCCGCAACTGGCCGACCTCGGCGAGATCGAGGGCGGCGAGGCCGACAAGGACGCCCCGCCGCGCCCCCCGCTCGGTTATCTCGACAAGGTGATCGTCGCCGTGGCCGGCCCGCTGTTCAACCTGCTCTTCGCGCTCGTGCTCGCCACCGTCCTGTGGGTCGCCGGCGAGGAACGCAGTGCCGAGATGGCCACGACGCGCATCGGCTACGTGGCCCCCACCATCAAGCTCTCCGACGGCCGCGAGGTCCCCAGCCCGGCCGCGCAGGCCGGCCTGCAGTTCGGCGACATCATCCGCTCCATCGACGGCCGCCGCACCGCGGAGTGGCAGGACGTGCAGAACAGCATCGTTTTCGGCGCCGGGAAGGCCAACGGCGAGCGCACCGCCATCTTCGTCGTCGAACGCGCCGGACAACCGCTCACCCTCACCCTCAATCCCCAGCTCGCCACCAACGAGAAGATCCGCCGCATCGGCATCTCCCCCTACGCCGAAGCCAAGATCCACTCGGTCGCCGCCGGTTCCCCCGCCGCCCAGGCCGGCTTCCTCGAGGGCGACCGCATCGACGCCGTCGACGGCCGGACCGTCCGCAGCTTCGCCACGCTCGACGAGGCCCTGCGCGGCAACGCCGCGCGCGCGCTCGTCGTGCGTGTCCTGCGTTCCGGGACACCGCTCGACCTCACGCTGCCGGCCGGTGCCGCCGCCGGCATGGGCGCCAAGCTCGGGCTGCTCTTCACCACGGAGGTGACGCTGGTCCACACCGACCCGTTCACCCAGGTCGCCGGTTTCGTCGGCCAGACCTTCCGCACGCTCGGCAGCCTCATCAATCCCTTCTCCGACATCGGACTCTCCAAGATGGGCGGCCCGATCGGCATCGTCGCCGGGTTCACCCAGGCCGCCCAGGCCGGCCCCCGCGTCGTGCTCTGGCTGACGATCTTCATCAACGTCGCGCTCGCCGTCTTCAACCTCCTGCCGATTCCCGTGCTCGACGGCGGCCACATCGTGTTCGCCACGATCGCGAAGCTGCGCGGGCGCGCCATCAATCCCGAGTTCATCGCCAAGCTCCAGTTCGGTTTCTTCGTGCTGCTCATCGCGATGATGCTCTACGTGAGCAGCCACGACATCCGCCGCCTGCGCAACGAGCCGCGCCCGGCGAACGAGGCGCCCGCGCAGGAACAGACCCCCGCCCCGGAGTCGCCGGCGCCGGCCAAGCCCTGAGGCCGCCTCCGGCCGGCCGGCCGCCCACAACGCGGCCGTGTTGAGTCCGTCGACCGGGTTCATCTTCGTGCGCCCTGGCCTCCGGCCGTAGGGGGCGAGCCAGCTCGCACCGTCTGGATGTCGCGCAGGCCGAGCGGTGCGAGCTCGCACCCTACGCCGACTGCCTGATCCAGCTCAGGCCACCGACGCCACGCCGGACATCGGCACAACGGTGTCCAATTCCGCCCGGGCCTGCTCCATTTCGCGCAGGATCTGGTCGGCCTTCTGCAAAAAGTGACCGCCCGGCTCGGTCAGCTCCATCCGCCGCCCCTTGCGCTCCAGCAGCCGGCAGCCGACATCACGCTCCAGCGCGCGCATCGAGTGGCTGATCGCGCTCTGCGTGAGGTGCAGTTCCTTCGCTGCCCGAGTGAAGCTCTGGCAGCGCACAACGGTGACGAAGGCCAGCAACTGCCGGCTATCGAGTGGACGGTTCATGGGTGGAGAAGTCGGCCTCGCGGGGAGGTTCCCCACTGACTCAGCAGACCGCAGGCCAACCGCCCCGCGACTCCGCCGCCCCCGCACCATCGCCCCTCCGTCGTTGCGAAACGCGTGAGCGTTTCGACGCCACCCACCGCCTACCGTCCACCGCCCACCGGCAACCGGCTACCGGCTACCGGCTACTGGCCACCGCCTACCGGCAACCGGCAACCGCCCACCGTCCACCGGCTACTGGCTA
>DAOOFR010000210.1:0-5547 GCA_035415285.1 Opitutaceae bacterium | reverse complement strand
TATAGATTGTATCTGGTATCGTGAACTACCACGCCCTAAAGGGCTGTGGCTTCCTCCTCGAGCGTTGCCTGGGCGTGGCGGATCAGCCGCCGCACCGATTCCCGCGCCATGTGCCCGCGGCCATGGCGCTGCGATGGGAAGAGCGGGCGCGCGGGGTCAGTCTCGCCGAGCAGCAAGGGCTGGAGTGCCGTCACCGTAGCCGGCGAGAGGACGACCCAGTACTGGCGTTTTGACATGACTGGCGAGCAGCCATGCCGGCGGGCGAAGGAGACGGCGCCGATCTCGCCCGTGAGGATGCTCCGCCGCAGATCGCCGACGCGCAGATTGGCGATCTCGACCGGCGAGAGGCCGTCCTTCGCGAGTTGGAGGATCGCCTTCGCCCGGGCGATCCGGTAGAACCGCTCCTGCTTCTTGCCGGCCATCAGCGCCCGCTCCTCCAGCCAGCCCACCTGGTCAGCCCGCCGCTCTCGAAGCCATCGCGGAAGAGCGTGTTCAGCGGCTCGCAGATCGGGCCGGTGTGCATCTCCGCGAACTGGGTCACGCCGGGGGGCAGCTCCTCGCCGGGGCGCGGGATTGCGCCGACGACGGAGTGCTGCCGGCCGTCGGGGCAGTCGTACCAGGCAACGAAGATCACTGGGCCGGGGACATCGAACGGCACCTCGCGCGAAAGCACGCGCTCCTGCCCCGCCGCGAACGGCTCGCGGATCGGGGCGCGGTAGTGGACCCAGCCGTACTGCGGGCCGCGCCAGTAGAGGACCGTCACGCGCGGCGTGACCGCCTGCGGGGCCGAGAGGCGGGCGTGCACCCAGTCCAACCGCCACGGCTCGTAGTCCGGCGGCGCGAGCGGCGGTGGCGGTGGCGGAGGCGTGATCGTCCAGGAGGCGTAGTGTGGCTGGAGCGGCATGACCGCGAGCAGGGAGGCGAGGGCGAGCGCGTGGCCGATCATCGGCAGATCCTCACTTCTTCCGAGGTTCCGCCACGTCCGGCAACGCGAAGTAGACCAGGACGGCGATCACGGCGAGGAGCGTGCCCACGGGAGTCACCGCGCCCTCCCGAACAGCACCTGCTCCATGTCTGCCCAGCCGGTGCACCAGGGGCACTTGGCGGCGCTGTCGCCGTGCGGGCCGAGGACGGCGACGATGTCGCGGCGGTTGTCTTCCCACGGGCAGAGCTCCATCGGGAGCATCCGCCGGCGGGCGAGGTAGCCGTCCCAGTAGAGCTGGGAGCAGAACGGGCAAGCTTCGCGATCGACCTCGTCGAGCTGGCTCTCGTCCTCCTCGTACGCGAGATGGTACTCACGCCCGCAGTAGACGCAGCGAAAATCGGTCCTCATCGCTTCTTCCCTCCCGTGGCCTGCGCCACGAAACCGGAGGCGCGCTCGAGGGCGCGGCGGAGGTACGGCCGGAGGAAGAGCATCCTCCCAGCGGCCCACCGGGCGGCCTCGAGCGGCGCCGTCTCGTGCGGCTTGGCGGCCTGAAACAGATCCGTGTAGAGCTCGCGCTCATGGTGCGTCCAGTAGCCCCACTCGAGCTCCAGGCGCGCCTGGTCCCAGTCGTGCTTCGCGCCGGCGGCGAGATCGACCGCGAGCGGCCAGGGGGTCAGCTCGTAGCCGCAGGAGCAGAGCAGCGTGCCCGGCGGATGGCTCGTGCATCTCACAGCGGGATCCCTCCCTTCCCAGTCGTCCAGGCCACCGGCGGCGGCGCGGCCGGCCGCGGCGGCGGTTTCACGAGACCGAGCTCGAGCGCGATCTCCGGATGGTCGGCGATGAGCCAGTCGCGCACCTCGGCGCAGTCGCGGGCGATCTCGCGCATCTCGCGCTGCCACTCCGCCTCCCAGCGCTGCGCCGCGAGCTCGCGCGCCGTCGCCCCGTAGAGCATCCGCTCCGTCTCCTCGTCGAGCCTCGTCGCGTCGCGCCACTCGTACCAGGCGGCGAGCTTCGCGGTGACGAGCGAGAGCCCCTCCGCGACGTACTCGGCGGCCCGCGCCACCGCCTGGCCGACGGCCACCGCCTCCCGCAGCTCCTCCGCGGCGAGCGGCAGCACCCGGAGCTCCACGAACGACTCGCCCGCCTCGGCGACGCTCTGCAGCGCCAGCTCCCGCGCGCCCATCAGAACGGCGCCTCCGCCGCCTCGCGCGGCCGGTGCGCCCGGGCCGGAGGCGGCGCGGACGAACCGAAGAAGATCTCCTCCTCCTCGCTGAACTGCTGCCGGAAGAGCGAGTAGGAGAGCCGCATCGCCCGGTTCTGTTGCCCGGTCTGACGGCACTTGAGCAGGTGGAGCTCCGTGCGCTCGAGATCCGGGCGCCAGAGCGCGAAGATGTTGTCCGAGACGTCGTCGATCTTGCCGGTGCCGCGGATGATCTCCATCGTCGGCCGCGTCGCCTCCCGCCGGGCCCGCGAGAAGTGGCAGAGCATCACGAACGGGACGTCGAGGATCTTCGCGAGATCCTTCGCCTGGACGATCGCCGCGGCGAGCTGCTCCTGCTCGTTGCCGCGGACCTTCGGATCCCAGTGACCGAGGTGGTCGAAGACCAGGAGCGCGAGCCCGCGCTGCGCCTGCACCCGGCGGGCGGTGGCGAGCACCTGCGTCGCCGCGAGGCGGGTGCGGGTGTCCACCACGACGCGCCCCGCGTACTCCGTGCCCTGGATCCGCGCGAGCGCCTCGGCGAGATCCACCGCGCCGACGAGGCGATCCGACACCGGGCGGCCGAGCTCGCCGTGGACCTCCCGCTGCCCGATCTGGCGGGCGGTCATCTCGGCGGCGAAGACGAGCACCGTGCCACCCTGATCGGCCACCCGGCGGGCGATGTCGAGCACGAAGGTGCTCTTCCCAGCACCGCCCGCGGCGGCGAGGGTGGAGAGCTCTCCGGGGTTGAGGCCGCCCATCCAGTCGTCGATCGCCCGCAGACCGGTGACCACCCCGACCCGCCGCCCGAGTCGGAGCTCCGCGGAGCGCTCGGCAACGTAGTCGGCGGCGAGATCGGCGAGGGTGCGGACCTCACGCTCCACCTCCTCGCCGGAGTACCGCCGAGTGACCTGCTCGAGCTCGGCGAGGAGCGATCCCGTGCGGTCGTCGCCAGGCGCCTGCTTGCGCGCGAGCGCCACCAGCTCGGCGGCGAGGCGCTCCGAGGTCGAGAGGTCGCGGAGCCGGGCCCACCAGTGCCGCGCCTGGTCAGGAGCGAAGATGGCGCAGCGGAGCGCCTCGGCGAGCGCTTCGACCGCCACCCCCGACTCCGCAGCCAGGTGCGCCACCGGCAGCCGCCCCGCCTCGTCGCGGAACGGCACCCGCTCGAGAGCCTCCCAGGCGAGGCCGAGATCACCCGAGGTGAAGTCGCGCGCGGTGAGCCCCGCCTCCTCGGCCAGATCCGGGTAACGGAGCGCCGCGGAAAGCGCGAACCTTTCGGCGGTGTCGCGGGGGCTCATGCCGCTGCTCATCGGTTGGCCTTCTCTTCGACCTCAAAGGGCGAGGGTGGAATCTCGATTTCCGGGAAGCGGCGGCGGAATTCATCGCGGGGCACGTATTCGCGCCCATCCCAAACTTCCGAGCCGTCGTAGTTCGGCTTGCCTACGAACCGCTCAGGCTTCGTCGTACCGTTGCCGTTGCCTCCCGGCGCCGGCGCGTCGAGTCGGATGGCTCTTCCGGCGTCCACGTCCTTGGCGATCCACGTGTGGAGGAATCGCCGGGTGCCGCGATGGGTCTTCTTCCGGGTGGGGTTGGCCTCGAGCCAGCGCTGAGCCTTCCGGGCCATCTCGATGACATCGAGCTCCGGGTAGAGCGCCTCGAGCGTGGCGAGCTCGGCGTCGTCGAGGGACCAGGTCTTCTGCTTGCCGATGCAGGGGAGCTGCAGGTGGATCTTGCCCGCCTCGGGCGTGGCTTCCGCAGGCTGGGTAGTGGGGGGACTCTCGTCGTTTTCTGCCTGGCCTGCTTGGAGCCGATTTTTCGGCTCCGAGCAAACGTCTTTATCTTCTAGGGGTACGGGTACGGGTACGGATAGGGTATATGCGGTCACTGGCTGGTCATTGACCGGGCACTGACCGGTCATTGACCGGTCACTGGCTGGGCATTGACCGGTCAATGACCGGTCACCGGTCAGGTAGGTTGCACCGGCTTCCTGCCGCGACTTTTCCCGGCGGTGCTTCCGGCGGACGTAGTCCGGCACGTGGGTCCAGAAGTCGTGGACGGAGTGCACCCCGTTTCCGTCCACGTCCACAAAGCCAATGGAGACAAGGATTTCCGCGAGTCGCCCGCGCTTCCCGCGCCAGCAGGCGTGGTGCTCGAGGACGGCCGCGGAGCCGATCACGGCGTCCCCGAGCTCGTACTGCGCCTGCCACAGAAGCTCGAGATGACCCATCGCCAGAGCCTCGCTTCGGAGCACGTGCGCGAGCTCGACGAATTTTCGGTTCCGAATCAGTGATGATCTCGCCATAAACCTGGGTTTTTGAGTCCGTTTATGTTCGCGGTGTCAGTCCTGTTTTGAGGACACCCTCGCGCCGCATTTCTGGAGGATTTCCGAGAGCGTCGGGAGGGGGTCGAGGGCGACTTCGGGGCGGATCCAGAGGACCGCCTGAGGGGTCGAAAGCACCCCCCGGAACTTCCCGTCGAGGTACTTCGTGCGGAGGGTTTCGAGGTAGATCTTCGTCGCCTCGGCGGCCGAGAGCTGCCCCCGGATGACGAGCGTCTGGAGCTGCGCGGAGGGGGCGAGCACGTGGCCGCTCCCGGGAGAGACTTCCCACTTCACCCAGCCCGGGGCGTACGCTGGGCATCCGATCGAGGTCTGGAAGACGAGCCGCGCCGGTGGTGTCTCGGCGCGTGCCTGGCCTGGTTCCGGGTCGCCGGTCCACCGCCAGAGCCAGGTGGACGTACGTTCGCCGGCAGGCGTCACGAAGCGCTGCGACTCGATCTTCACGCCTCGCTCGCGCAGATCACGGAGCCTCCGGTCGCCGGCCCCGCCGCCGCTCCACGGCTCCTTGCAGACGTGCGCTGGCACCCAGCCCTTCGGCCCCGGGTGGCGCCCGATCGCGAAGCTGAAACCGCGCTCGGCGGTCCAGCGGAGGAGCCAGTAGAGGCGGGCGCGCGCGCCGCCGAGCTGCTCGCCGTTCGGCAGCGTGGCCGACTCCGGCAGCGTCCAGTCTCCGGGCCTGACCTGGAAGTAGTCGCTGCCCTGGAGCGGGATCGTCACGCCACCGACCTCATCCTCTCGACGAGCTCGCCGAGCGTCTCGTCGAACTCTTTGCAGGCCTGCAGCGTGGCGCGGCGGGCCTCGGAAGCGGCGAGATGGATCGCCTCCGAGCCGCAGAGCGGGCAGCGCGCGTCGGGATACTCACGCTGCCAGAAGAGCGTCAGGCATGTCGTCTCGGCGCACACCAGCGCCTCCGACCAGGGGATGGTCATCATGCGATCTCCCGGGAAGTGCGGGAGGGCGTGCGGGCCCTCCCGCAGACCGCAGTCGACCGCCGGCGGCCACGCGCCGCCATCTCGAATCGCCGCGATGTCACGACTACCCACCCTCCGCCGCACCGGAATGCCATGGTCATGCGACAGCTCCCTC
>DAOOFR010000209.1:0-5613 GCA_035415285.1 Opitutaceae bacterium | reverse complement strand
GTTCTTTGCGGTTAAAGGCTGTCTGATGAATCGGAATACGGATGGCGGGCGTAAAGCCCGCCCCACCATCGGAAATCGGAAGGGATTGAGTGCCCTGTGATCTCTTCGGCTCTCTGTGGCCTCTGTGAGCGGATCGAAACCCGGCTCACCGGGGACGGTTCGCCCTACCTACTCGCGCGGGTTGAACTGGCTGGTTTCGGAGAGTTTTTCCCAGAGCTCACGCTCGGCGGCGGGCGGGTTCTCGGGGACTTGGACGCGGATGATCACGTGGAGATCGCCGCGGTGGCCGGCTTCGTGGTGGAGGCCGAGGCCGTTGAGGCGGAGTTGCTGGCCGCCCTGCGTGCCGGGCTTGATCTTGAGGTTCACTTTGCCGTCGAGCGTCTGCAGCGGGATCGTGGCGCCGAGGACGGCTTCCCACGGGGCGAGCTCGAGATCGAAGAAGAGATCGTCGCCCTCGCGGCGGAATTCCGGGTGCTGGAGGAAACGGACGTTGAGGTAGAAGTCGCCGCCGTTGCCCTGGCCGGCGAGGCGGATCTTCTGGCCCTCGCGGATGCCGGCGGGGATCTTGATGTTGTAGGTGTGCGGCGCGGATTCGCCGGTGTGCGGATCGGTGCGCTTGTAGGTGATCTGGCGGTGCGAGCCCTTCACGGCCTCCTCGAGGGTGATGCGGAGGTCGGCCTCGACATCGCCGGAGGGGCGCTTGGCGCGGCCGCGCGGGCCGGCGCTGCGACCGCCGCCGCCGGCACCGCGGCCGAAGAACTGTTCGAAGAAATCGCTGAAGCCGGCGCCGCCGAAGGCGTCCTCAAAGTCCTGGGGCGAGCCTTGCTGCCACTGGCCGCCGCCGAAGGGATTGCCACCGAACCCGCCGCCGCGGCTGTACTGCGGCTGGTCCCAGTTGGCGCCGAGCTCGTCGTAACGTTTGCGTTTCTCGGGATCGCCGAGGACCTCGTAGGCCTCGTTGAGCTCCTTGAACTTCGCCTCCATGTTCGCCTTGCGCGTGGCGGTCGGCGCGCGGTCGGGATGGTATTCGCGCGCGAGCTTGCGGAACGCCTTCTTGATCTCCTCGGGCGTGGCGGTGCGGGCGACGCCGAGGGTCTGGTAGTAGTCTTTGAAGGCAGAGGGCATTTCGGGGAAGGGAGTTGGTAATTTGAAGTTGGCAGTTGGTACAGAGGTTGGGCGGCGGGTGCGTGCTCCGGATCACCAACTTCCAATTTCCAACTTCCAACTACTGCCGCCGCCGCCTCAGAGCTGATTCACCACGACTTGGGCGTAGCGGAGGACTTGGTCGCCCTTGATGTAGCCTTCGCGGTAGACCTGCACGATGGTGTGGTCGGGCTTGCCCTCGATCTTCTGCATCGAGACGGCTTCGTGGCGGTTGGGATCGAAGGGCTGGTCGAGGCTCGGGATCTTCTCGATGCCGTGCTCGCGGAGGAGCTGGTAGAACTTCTCGAGCGTCATGCGCACGCCGGTGGTGAGGTGGTCGACGGTCTCCTTGTCGGCGGGCGTGAGGAGGGCCATCTCGAGGTTGTCGGCGATGGAGAGCGCCTGCTGGATGAATTCGGTCTTCTTGGACTCTGCGGTGCGCTGGGCGTCGCCGGTGATGCGGCGGCGGGTGTTCTCGAAGTCGGCGACCTTGCGGAGGAACTTCTCGCGCTCCTCGGCGAGGGCGGCCTCGGCCTGCTGCACGCGGGCCTCGAGCTCGGCGATGCGCTGCTGCTCGGGCGAGACTCCTTCGACAGGCTCAGGACGGGCTCCTTCGACAGGCGGCGTGGTGGTGGCCTGCTCGGCGGCGGGAGGCGGCGTGGATTCGGGAGCGGGAGGAGTGGCGGAGGCTTCGGGCATGGCGGATGATGAAATGTGGAAAACTGGAAAAGTGGAACGGAAGACGGAAGACGGAGGACGGACGACAGAAGACTGATTAGGTCACAGAGGGCACAGAGGCGGACACAGAGGACGGAAGTCGGAAGGAAGCGAAGAGAACGAAGGACGTTCTGCCGTGCGGCATTCGTGCCGTGCAGAACCTTCGGGAATCTTCGGCGCCGAGCGCCGACGAGCGGACGGGGAATGTGGAACTCAGGGAATCAGGAACGGAAGACGGATTTGGTCACAGAGGGCACGGAGGCGGGCACGGAGAGCGGAGGCAAGGGCGAGTAGGGCCGGTCTTTGACCGGCCTTTGGGGCCGTGGATTTGTGGCGGGCGGTGTCGGTGGTGTCCGGTCGGAGACCGGACCTACTTGTTGGGCGTGGTAGCAATGGATCAACGGAGGACAGGTTTCTGATGCTCCGTGATCTCCTCCGCTCTCTGTGGTCTCTGTGACGGGTTGGTATTCGGACGGCGGAGGCGGATGTTTCGTTCTAGCTTTGGAAGAATCTGCGAGCGAAACGTCCCTACCTCCGGAAGAATCACTTCGCGGCCATCTCGAGGATCTTGTTGAGACGGGTGACGAAGTTGCGGGGCTCCTCGACGATGCCGGCGGCGAGCAACGCGTTCTCGTAGAGCTGCTCGGCGATGAGGGCGGCGCGGTCGGCGTCGGTCGTGCTGAGTTTGTGGAGGCTCTTGATGAGCGGGTGGCGCGGGTTGATCTCGAGGTCCATCTTCGGCGGCTGCTCGGCCTCCTCCTGCTTCATGGCGCGCATGATGCGGCGCATGGCGGGCGAGAGGAACTTGTCGGAGTTGAGCGCGACGACCGGGCTGTCGACGAGGCGCTTGCCGGCCTCGACCTTGCCGACCTTCGCGTCGCCGAGTTTCTCCTTCAGCCAGGAGCTGAGGGCGTTCACGTCGGCCTCGGGGAGCGCTTCGCCGGTGGCGGCGGGCGCATCGCCGAGATCGAGGTCGGCGCTGTCGGCGGAGACGAGGCGCTTGCCCTCGAAGGTGGAGAGGTGCGACATGACGAACTCGTCGATCGGCTCGTAGACGAAGAGCACCTCGAAGTTGCGGGACTTGAAGGCCTCGAGGTACGGGCCGGACTCAAGGGCGGCGCGGTTGAGGGCGTGGAGGAAATAGATCTCCTTCTGCGCCTCGGGCATGCGCTTCACGTATTCGGCGAGCGTGGTCGTCTTGCCCTTCTCGGTGAGCGAGGACTCGTAGCGCAGGAGCTTTGCGAGCTGTTCGCGGTGGGTGAAGTCGGAGGTGACGCCCTCCTTCAGGAAGATGCCGAACTGCTTGTAGAAGTCGGCGTAGGCGTCGGCGTTCTTCTCGGCCTCCTCCTCGAGGAACTTCAGGTAGCGCTTCGTGATGACGCGGTTGAGCTTCTGGACGAGCGCGGAGTCCTGCATGGACTCGCGGGAGATGTTGAGCGGGAGATCGGCGGAATCGACGACGCCCTTGAGGAAGCGCAGCCACTCGGGGAGCAGGCCCTCGGGCTTGGCGTCGATGAGGACGTTTTTGCAGTAGAGCGAGACGCCCGCTTCCATTCGGCCGAAGCCGAAACGCTCCTGGTTCTCCTTCGGCGTGAAGAGCAGGGAGTTGATGGTGAGCGGGGCGTCGGCGTTGAAGTGCAGGCGGAAGCGCGGCTCGTCGAAGGCCTTGGCCTGGAACTTGTAGAACTCGGTGTATTCCTCGTCCTTGATCGCCGACTTCGCGCGCAGCCAGAGGGCCTCGACCTTGTTGATCTTCTCGCCGTTGAGGTTGACCGGGAACGTGACGAACGCGGAGTAGTGCTCGAGGATGCGTTTCACCTCGGAGGCTTGGGCGAACTGCTTCTGGTCGTCCTTGAGGGTGATGACGATCTTGCAGCCGCGCTTCTGGTCGGCGGTGGTCTCGATTTCGTAGGCACCGGTGCCGTCGCTGGTCCAGACGAGGTGCTCGTCGGTCGGACGCCAGGAGTGGGTGTAGACCTTGACCTCCTTGGCCGGCATGAAGGCGGAGTAGAAGCCGACGCCGAACTGGCCGATGAGGCTGGCGTTGGTGTTGTCGCCCTTTTCCTTGAGGGAGTTCAGGAAGGCCTTGGTGCCGGAGTGGGCGATGGTGCCGAGGTTCTCAACCAGTTCGGTGCGGCTCATGCCGATACCGTGGTCCTGGAAGGTGATGGTGCCGGCCTTGTCGTCGGTGGTGATGTTGACCTCGAGCGGGAGGTCGGCGTCGAAGATGTCCTTCTCGACGAGCTTGAGGTGGCGGAGCTTCTCGAGGGCGTCGCTCGCGTTGGAAACCAGCTCGCGGATGAAGATCTCGCGGTCGGTGTAGAGCGAGTGGATGACGAGATCGAGGAGCTGCTTAACTTCGGCCTGGAAGACGTGTTTTTCGGCGGGAGCGGACATGGTCGGGAAGGATGGGTTTGTTTGAGAAAGGGTTGGGCAGGCTGAGCGAAAACGGGAGGCGCGAGCGCGCCGGATCGGGCAAGGGTTTTGCAGGAGCTGTGCCGCGGACGGGCGGCGAACGGGTTACCTCTGAAAACGGAGGAAGGCAACGAAGCGCTCGGGCTGGGGGCGTGTCAACGTGGCACGCTGGCTGGCGCAGTGCGGGCGGAGTTGGCGCAAGATGGGCGAACGCACAAAAACTTGTCCCGATCGGAACAGAATTCTGTGCGTTCGGTGACGCGCGGGCGTGAGGGTTTGACCTCGGCATCGACCTCCTCCGCCTCCTCGGCACCCGGTGACGCGCGGGCGTGAGGGTTTGACTGCGGGGGGCGCGGGCGGAAGACCGCAACGTCGGAGCTGCCGCGAAGCCGCGCGGGTGCTCGCGGCGCGGTGGATGCACCCGAAACGTTGTTTGGGGGCGGAGCGTGTGGCCGCCGGTGAGCTGATGCCCGGACGCCGGGGGGGCGAGATCAGTAGATTGGAGCCGATGGAGGGCTGGTCGCGGGTTTCCTATTCAGACCGGTGCCGCACGGGCCGATAACCGGACAAATCCCGCTCGATTACCCCATGAAAAACCGAGGTTCTCTTCTCACCGTAAAAACCAAGCTCCAAGGCCATTTGCTGTGGTTGGTCTTCTGCTCGATGGCGGTTCCGACCCTGGTCCTTGGGGGTGTGGTCTTGGTGCTGCTGGGGTATCCTTTTGAGCTTCACGCTGGGGCGGCACCCGAAGCAACGCGTGCGCGGGTCCTGCTGGCACTTTGTGTCGCGGCTCCGGTCGTGTTCATCGGGTTGCTCAGTTGGGCGTTTCTCCTGACCAACCGCATCGTCGGCCCGGTCGAGCGCATGATCCGCGAACTCGACGCGCGCCTCCTCGGCACCGCCTCCGGCCCGATCAATCTGCGGCCCAAGGATCTGCTGCTTCCGCTCGTGGAGAAGATCAATCTGCTCCTTGCCGAATGGGAGCGAAGCAAGAAGGACGGGGGCGTGTAGGTTGGGCGCGGTGATCCGCGGACCCGATCGTGCGGTTCAGACGGGGGCGTCGCCGCTCTGGCAAGCCGTGGCTTGCGGGTGGAGGCCGACGGCGTTGCGCCGAGACCCTGACGCTCGTCATGCGGGTGCAGGGGAGTTCGTTGGCGAGTTCCCGAGCGGCTCGGGATCTGGTAGCGCGAATTCGCCGCCGCCAGTGGGCCGGGAAGCGCACCGGCGGCGAAGCGATGGGGGGGGCGCCGACGGCTGCAACCGCGGAACGGCACGAGGGGGCACTAGCAGCCTGTCGGACTTCGTCCACAGGCTGCTGAGCAAACAGGCTACGCCTGT
>DAOOFR010000208.1:0-5671 GCA_035415285.1 Opitutaceae bacterium | reverse complement strand
ACGCTCCTCCCGCTGCCGCCACTGGTCCTGGGCGCGCGCCCAGTCCTGGCGTTCCCGTTCCCACTGCGCGTCCTCCTGCGCCCACCGCTGGGGGTCGTCCTCCGGCCGCTCGCCGCGGGGCTGGTCGACCATCCGCTCGCGTATTCGCCGGGCATCGTCACCGGCCGTCGTTTCACGTTCCGCCGCGGCCGGCGCCGCCAGTCCGATCGTCGCCACCGCCGCGCTCACCCAGAGAATTCGAAAACACATGGCGTGCGGAGTCCAACACGCCGGCCGGACCGGCTCAAGCGACAACCCGCCTGCGGCGCCAACCCCACGATCAAGAATCGCGCCGGCGAACCGAATAGACAGCGCCATGCCGTCGCCTCTGCTCCGCCGCTTCGTCGCCAGTTTGCTCACGTGTTCCGCCCTTGCCGCCGCCGCCTCCCCCTCGTTCGGACCGGCCCGGTCGATCCCGCCCGACGACGCCCAACTGCTGCTCCGCGACGGCAACCGGCGCTTCGTCGCCGGAGAAGCCGTGCATTTCCAGCAGGATGCCGCCCGCCGCCGGGAGACGGTCACCAACGGCCAGAAACCCTTTGCGGTCATCCTCACCTGTTCCGATTCCCGCGTTCCACCCGAACTGCTTTTCGACCAGGGTCTCGGCTGCCTCTTTGTCATCCGCGTTGCCGGCAACGTCGCCCAGACCGACGAGATCGCCTCCATCGAGTATGCGGTCGGCCACCTCGGCGCCCGCCTGATCGTCGTGCTCGGGCACACTCACTGCGGTGCCGTCACGGCCGTCGTGGAGGAGTCCCCCCTCGGGCCCAATCTCACGCAGCTGGTCAAGCCGATCATGCCCGCGGTCGCCCGTGCCCGCAGCGAGAACCCCGGGATGCGCGGCGCCCCCCTCGTCGCCGCCGCGATCCGCGCCAACATCGAGCAAGCAGCGACCGATCTGCGCCGCCGCAGCCCAGAGATCGCCGCCGCGGTCATCCACGGCAACGTCCGGGTCCTCGGCGCCAACTACGATCTCGAAACCGGCGAGGTGACCTTCTTCGAACCAGCCAGCGTGCCGCCGACCGAGCTTCCGGCTGCGGCGCAGGCGGCCCCGGAAACGATTCCCGGGGAGCAGGCCACCGCGCCAGCCCCGGCCGGGCACCACTGACTTCTGGCTTCTGTCCGCGGTCCCCGGCGCTAGTCTGCCGCGATGCGCCGCTCCGCCCGCCTCGCCCTTCTCGCCCTCGGTCTCGCCGGTCTGCTGCCGCTCCGGGCCGGGCAAACCTCGCCGCTGCAGGAGCGCGCCGATCGTTTCCTCGAACTGGCCAACGCCGGCTACCAGTCGCTCATCACGATCCGCGAAAACACCGATTGGGATGTCAGCACCGACGTCACGCCGGCGCACGAAGCCGCGGCCGAGGTGGCGGCCCGCGCCTACAGCGCCTTTGTCGGCAACCCCGCGCTCATCACCGAGGCCCGCGCACTCCTCGCCCACCGGGCCGAACTCGCCCCCGCCACCGTCAGCCAGCTCGAGCGCCTGCTCATCGCCGCCGCCGAGGCGCCGATGAGCAACCCCGCCCTCGCCACCGAGCGCATCGCCGCCGAGGTCCGCCAGGATGCCGCGCTCAACAGCTACGAGTTCAAGTTCCGGGGACAGCCGATCACGACCAACGAGTTCGACGCCCGCCTGCTCGCTTCCCGCGACCTCGGCGAACGGCGCGAACTCTGGGAGGCCTCCAAACTCGTCGGCCCCGCGCTCAAGCCCGGCCTCGTCCGCCTGCGCGACCTGCGCAACGGCGTCGCCCGCGAACTCGGCTATCCCGACTACTACACGTTGCAGTACGCCACCTACGGCCTCGATGCCGCCGGGATGGTGCGGCTCAACGACGAGATCCTCCGCGCCCTGCGGCCGCTCTACCTTCAGCTCCACACCTGGGCGAAACACGAACTCGCCCGCCGCTACGGCCAACCCGTGCCCCGGCGCATCCCCGCCCACTGGCTCGCCAACCGCTACGGCCAGGAGTGGCCCGGTCTCGTCGCCGCGGCCGACATCGATCCGGCCCTCGCCACCCGCCCCCGCGAGTGGATCCTGCACACGGCCGAGCGCTACTTCGTCGACATGGGCTTCGCCCCGCTTCCCGCCTCGTTCTGGGAACGATCCGACTTCTACCCGCTGCCCGCCGGCGCCGGGCGCAACAAGAGCCAGCACGCCTTCTGCTACCACCTCGATCTCGAGCAGGACGTGCGCGCGCTGATGAACGTCGAGGCCGACTCCAACTGGTTCGGCACCGCGCATCACGAATTCGGGCACGCCTTCTACATGCTCGCCTACTCGCGGCCCGGCATCCCGCCGCTCCTGCGCGACGCCCCCAACTCCGGACTGCACGAGGGCATCGCCGAGCTCGCCGGCCTCACCTGTTTCCAGGCGCCGTATCTGCTCCGCCTCGGCATCCTCCCGGCCGACGCCGCGCCCGATCCCGTGGCCTTCCTGCTCAACGACGCCTGCAACCCCACCCTGCCCTTCATCGCCTTCGCCTCCGGCACGATGACGCACTGGGAGGCCGACCTCTACGCCGGCGACCTGCCCGTCGACCAGTGGAACGCCCGCTGGTGGCAGTACGTGCGCGACTTCCAGGGCATCGAGCCGCCCGCCGACCGCGGCGAGGAATTCTGCGACGCCGCCACGAAGACCCACATCAACTCCGTGCCCGGCTACTACGCGAACTACGCGATCGCGACCGTGATCCGGTTCCAGCTTCTCGACTACATCGCCAAGAACATCCTCCACCAGCCGCCGCAGTCCTGCGATCTCGCCGGCAACCCGGAGGTGGGCGCGTTCCTCCGGCGCATCATGGAGAAAGGCGCGACCGAGGATTGGCGCACCGTGCTGCGCGAGGCTACCGGCGAGGACCTCTCCCCCCGCGCGATGGTCGAGTACTTCGCTCCGCTGCAACGCTGGCTCGAGGAGCAGAACCGTGGCCGCACCATCGGCTGGGAATGAAACCCGGCGCGAGCCGACGGCGGTTGCCGGGCAGTCAGCACTGCATGTGGCCCGCCGGCCTACCTCGTTCGCAGCCGTAACGACCCAATTGGCGCGGATTTCACTCGGTTGGGCCCCGGCGTCCGGTTGTAGGGGCTGAGCAAGCTCAGCCCGGTGGCGGTCGCACTGGCCGAGCGGTGCGAGCGAGCTCGCACCCGACGCCGACTCCTGACCACGGCTCAGAAAGCAAACCGGCCACCATGCCGAAGCACGGTGGCCGGGAAGGTCTGCGACCGCGGCCGTTCAGCCGATCAGCGTCTGGTAGGCGTCGGCCGAGAGCAGCGCGTCGAGCCCGGCGAGGTCGGCCGGCTGGAGCTTGAGCATCCAACCGCCGCCCTGCGGATCCGTGTTCACCGTCTCGGGCGCCGCATTGAGCGCCTCGTTGACCTCGACCACCGTGCCGGCCACCGGCGCGTAGAGATCGGACGCCGCCTTCACGCTCTCAACGACGCCGAAGCTCTCGCCGGCGGCGAGCACTGCGCCCACCTGCGGCAATTGCACGTAGGTGATGTCGCCGAGGCTGTGCTGGGCGTAGTCGGTGATGCCGACGAGCACCGCGCCATCGGGCAGGCGCTTCGCCCATTCATGGGATTTCGCGTACTTGCAGTCGGAGGGGACGGGCATGGGAGATGAGTGTCAGGATTTCGGGGGCAGCGGAACGAAAGGCGGACGGACCGGGATGAGCTTGATGGCGGTGCCCCGCACGTCAACGGAGAGCTCGCCGGCGCCGGTTTGCACGAGCGCGGAACCGATCGCCTCGTTGAGCACGGGCGAGAGCGTGCCGGACTTCACCTCGCCCACGACCGCGCCCGCGGCGTCGACCACCGGTGTGCCCGCGCGGATGATGCGGCGGTCGCCGGTCCGGAAGAACACGATCCGGCTCGGCACCCCGGCGGCCTGCTGCGCGCGCAGGGCGTCGCGGCCGATGAAGCCGGCGGGTTTGTCGAGCTTCACCACCCAGCCGAGCCCGGCCTGGAGCGGCGTGATCGTGGCGGAAATCTCGTGTCCGTAAAGCGGATAACCGGCCTCGAGCCGCAGGCTGTCGCGCGCGCCCAGCCCGGCGAGTTCAAGCCCGTGCGGCTGGCCGGCGGCGAGCAGCGCGACGGCGAGCGGTTCGGCATCGGCGGGCCGGCAGAACAGCTCGTAGCCGTTCTCGCCCGTGTAGCCCGTGCGCGCGATCAGGCACTCGGCGCCGGCGACCGTGCCGGCCGCGCAGTGGTAGTACTTCAGCGCCCCGAGATCGAAGGAGGTGAGCGCCTGCAGGATCGCGGCGGAAGCCGGGCCCTGGAGCGCGAGCAGCGCGAAGTCGTCGGAAAGGTTGCGCACCGTGCAGTTGAACCCAGCGGCCTGCTGCAGGATCCAGGCGACGTCCTTCTCGGTGTTGGAGGCGTTCACACAGACGAGGAAGTCCTGTGCTCCGCGGCAGTAGATGATGAGGTCGTCGACCACACCGCCGTCGGGCTGGCACATCGCCGAGTAGAGCACGCGGCCGGGGAAGAGCTTGGCGACATCGTTGGTGACGAGGTGGTCGAGGAAGCGCGAGGCATCGGGTCCCGTGACCTCGACCTCGCCCATGTGGCTCACGTCGAAGAGGCCGGCGCGCTGGCGCACCACGCGATGCTCCTCGAGGATGCTGCGGTACTGCACGGGCATCTCCCAGCCGCCGAAGTCGACGAAGCGGGCGCCGTGCTGCTGGTTGAAGGCGAAGAGCGGGGTACGTTTCAGGGCCGGCATGCGAAAACTCAGGACGGTTTTCCCAGGCGTTGCAGCAAGGAACTTCCCCGGTCCGCCGCTTTCGTGGCACGGGTCTCCAGACCCGTGTCTGCGTGCTCCGACCTGCACCGCGCGCCCTCGCGCAACCCGGAAACATGGCTCTGACGAGCCATGCCACGCTGGGCCTCCGCTGTGGCACGGGTCTCCAGACCCGTGTCCCCGCGCTCCGACCTGCACCGCGCGCCCCCGCGCAACCCGGAGTCATGGCTCTGGAGAGCCATGCCACGCTGGGTCTCCTCTGTGGCACTGGTCTCCCGACCCGTCTCGCGGCGCGGTGTCCCCGATCAGGCAATCTCGATCGCCTTCCGCGCCTGCTCGCTGCATCCCCGCCACCGCCACCCAAGCAGTCCTGCAGCCTCGGGGTTGTTCAGCACATAGCGCACCGCAGCGCAGTACTCCGCGCCGTCGCGCAACAGTCGGTCGTAGGTTTCCGGCTGCCAGAACACGCCGGCGCGCCCGAGCACACGGTTTGCTTGGCGTGCCGAGTACCCCTTCCAGCTCTTCAATACCGAAGACAACGGCCAGCCCTCCTGCGGGCGCACGATAGCATGCACATGGTTCGGCATCACGCACCACGCCTCCAGGCGGTACCGAACGCCGTCGAAATGGCCCAAGGTCTCGGCGACGATCCCCGCCACCTCGGGTCGGAGCAGCCAGCACGCCCCCGAACCGGCGTCGAGGAAGCGTTCGACCCGCTCCGAGAACAGATGCGGCCACCGCTCGGCGTGGGCGGAGGCGCAATCGCCGGACCGCATCTGCGCAAGCAGGGCTGCGCGTTCGCATTCCCAATCAGCGAGCACCGCCGCCGGGAGCGAATCCGCCAGACGAAACACTACGTGGTACGTCGCAACCGGAAGCGTCCAGTGCGGGAGGTACGCA
>DAOOFR010000207.1:0-5723 GCA_035415285.1 Opitutaceae bacterium | reverse complement strand
GGCCGACAGGTTGGACCTCTTCGTCCCGCCTGTCGGCCTCATGGCATCTACGGGGGCAGGGCGGTGCTCAATCTCGACTCTTGCACTGGCTGGCGGCGGTGCCGTTTTCCTCCTCGCCCCCCGCCGCTCGCTACTCACTACTTTTCATCCGCCATGCGCTTCATCTCCACCCGCGGTCAGACTCCCGCCGTCTCGTTCTCCGAGGCCGTCGCCCTCGGCCTCGCGCCCGATGGCGGGCTGTTCCTGCCCGAGTCGCTGCCCGACCTCTCCGGCAAATGGCAGGCGTGGGTCCAGCTCTCGTACCCGGAGCTGCTCCGCGAGTTCTTCGCGCTCTTCGCCACCGACATCCCGGTCGCCGACCTCGCGCGCATGGCGGCCGCCGCGTACACGAAATTCGACCACGCCGACATCGCCCCGCTGCGCCAACTCGACGACAAGACCTGGGTGCTCGAGCTCTTCCACGGGCCCACGCTCGCCTTCAAGGACTTCGCCCTCCAGTTCCTCGGCCACCTCTACGAGCACCAGTGCGTGACCCGCAACGAGTCGCTCACCGTGCTCGGCGCCACCTCGGGCGACACCGGCGCCGCCGCCATCCACGGCCTGCTCGGCCGCGCCCGCGCCAAGATCTTCATCCTGTATCCGGACGGCCGCGTGTCGCCGCTGCAGGAGCGCCAGATGGCCTGCACCGGGGCGGACAATGTCTTCGCCCTCGCCGTCGACGGCACGTTCGACGACGCGCAGGCCGCGTTGAAGACCATCTTTGAGGACCAGGACTTCCGCGTCCGCCACCACCTTTCGGCGGTGAACTCGATCAACCTCGCCCGGGTGCTCGCGCAGTGCGTGTACTACCTGTGGGCGTGGCTGCGGCTGCCGGCCGAGGCGCGCGAGCGGGCGGAGTTCATCGTGCCCACCGGCAACTTCGGCAACGTGCTCGCCGGCTGGATGGTGCAGAAGATGGGGGTGCCGTTCTCGGCCTTCCGCGTCGCCACCAACCAGAACGACATCCTCTACCGCCTCTTCACCACCGGCGACTACTCGGTGGCGGCCGTGCACCCGAGCCACGCGCCGTCGATGGACATCCAGGTGTCGTCGAACTTCGAGCGCTTCCTCTATTTCGCGGAGAACCGCGACCCGGCCCGCGTGCGCGCCGTGATGGCCGAGTTCAAGCGGACCGGCCGCTACCAGTTCGCCGCCTTCAACCGCGACTCGATCGCCGCCTCGCGCACGAGCGACGCCGAGATCGAGCGGATCATCCGCGATGTGCACCAGCGGTATGGTTACGTCGTCGACCCGCACACCGCGTGCGGCTTCAAGGATCTGCCGCCGGACCGCCCGGCCGTGGTGCTCTCGACCGCGCACCCGGCGAAGTTTCCGGATGTGATCCAGCGGTGCATCGGCCGCGAGGTCACGCACCCGCGGCTCGAAGCGCTCAAGGCGAATCCGCTCATCAAGCACCGCATCCCCGCCACCGTCGCCGCCGTGCGCGACTTCATCGAGGCGCACTGAGGCGCGGGCGCGAGGCGAAGCCGGCGCGGGGCTCCTCGGACTGTGGTCGGTTGATCCCGCACCGTTGCAGGGGGCGCTCCGGCATCCGCGACCGCAGGGTGGGGACTTTCACGGTGCGTTGCCGAGCGCCGACCTCTGCACGGATAACTCGGGACCTGTCACGTATTGCGTGACAAAGTCTCGCCGTACCGGAGCGGGGGACACCTCGCGCGAAAGGACTCGCGCGGAAGCGGGACGATGTGCCGTTATTCCCGATATGCAGCCCAACGACAACACTTCCGCCCATCCGGCGACACAGTACGACGCCGAGGTGCGCAAGGTCATCCCGTACTACGACGCGATCCAGACCGAGACGCTCGACCTCGTGCGCGGCGGCTTCGGCGAGCCGGCGGTGTGGCTCGACACGGGCGCCGGCACGGGCGCGCTGGTCGAGCGGGCGCTGCCGTTGTTCCCGGGCACGCGGTTTGTCGTCGCCGATCCCTCGGCGGCGATGCTCGGGCAGGCCCGGCAGCGGCTCGGCGGTGTGCCCGGGGACCGGGTGCGGTTTTTGGAGCCGACCGGCAGCGACGGGCTGCCGCGCCAGGCACCGGCGCTGCGGGCGCAGGTGGTGACGGCGATCATGTGCCACCACTATTTGGAGCCGGAGGCGCGACGGGCGGCGGTGCGCGCCTGTTTCGAGGTGCTGGAGCCGGGCGGCGTGCTGGTGGTGTTCGAGAATGTCGAGTGCGAGTCGGCCCGCGGGCGCGAGACCGGACTGCGGCGTTGGTGCGAGTTCCAGCTGCGGCAGGGGCGGGCGCCGGCGGCGGTGGAGCAGCATCTCGCGCGCTTCGGCACGGAGCTCAAACCCATCCGGATCGCCGAGCACCTGGCGCTGCTGCGCGAGGTCGGTTTCGCCTCCGTGGAGGTGCTGTGGCGCGCGTACCTGCAGGCCGGATTCTACGCGGTGAAATAGCGTCGCGGCATCCGTCGTTGCCAGTTCCGAACGCCGATCTGTGGGCTTGCCCGCGGCGGAGGCGCGGCGAGCCTTTCCGGCCTCATGCCGACCGAGACCCGCGAAGTCCGCCCGTTCTCCACCGCCCGCCGCGTGCTGGCCAGCGATGGCCGCGTGCTGGTGGTGCCCGACGACTGGGCGCTGTTGCCGCCCGGCGACGCCGCGCTGAGCCGCCGCATCAAGGCCGACGGCCCGTCGTGGACGGTGATCGAGCAGAAGGGCAACAAACGTTTCTCGCGCGGCATCTGGGCGCCCGCGGCGCGGATCGAGGCGCTGCGCGCCGCGCTGCTGGTTGAGCGCATGGATCCGGCGTACACGCGGAAACTCGAGGCCGGCCGCGCGCGCCGCGCGGCCGAGCAGGCCGAATACGTGGAGGATTTCCGCGGCGCGGTGCGGGCATTCCTCGGCTTCCACCCGGCGCATGGCGAGGTCGCCGAGCGGATGGCCGGGCTGATCGCGGCGCACGCCACCCCGGTCGGGAGCGGCACGGTGGCGCGCACGGAGCGCATCCCGCTCGAGGAGCGCGCCGAGGCTGCCACCATCGCGTGGATGCGGCACCAGACCACCGGCTACGACAACATGGTCATTCCGCGCGTGAAGGGGCAGCGCCGCGAGGTGCGGCGGATGCTTGCGCAGCGTTCGGTGCAACTGTTGGCGCGGTATCGCCGCGGCGAGTCGATCGATCGCGCGAGTTGCCCCCTGTGGCGGGCGGTGGTCGGGGCGTGATCGCACGCGGCCGCGGGGCGCGGACCAAGAACGCACTTGAGTCCGGGGCGCCGGCGCCTTGAGTCCGTTTCCCCGCCCGACGGTCATCGATCCGCATCATGCCCTTCACTCACGCTGTCGAGGACGACATCCTCCATTTCAACTGGTACGGCATCATCACCCGCGAGGATCTGCAGACCTTCGGGAAGAACATGCCGGCGCTGGCGGCCTCGCTGGGGTTCGTGCCGTACGTGCTCCACACCTTCGACCAGATGACGGGGTACCGCTTCCAGCCGCTCGTGGTCTACACCTTCTCGCTGCTGCGGAAACGGGAGAAGATCCCATACCCGGTGAAGGCCGCGGCGGTGGTGAACACGCCGGAGAAGCTCGCCCTGGCCCGCCTGTTCAAGGCCTGCAACCACAGTCCCAATCTCACCATCGAGATCTTCGAGTCGGAGGAGCGCGCGCGGGCGTGGCTCACCGGCGACGAGGCCGATTTCGATCTGGATGGGGAGTGCGGCGCCGGGCGCGATGTGGCGGTGAAGTAGCCCGGCCGGGCGGCCGCAGGGGCGGGTCTACGGCGCGATCCAGACCAGATCGCCGGTGCGCACGTGTTCGAAGAGCTCGACGATGGCGAGGTTGCCCATGCGCACGCAGCCGTGGCTGGCGGGGCGGCCGAGGTCGGCTTCGTGGTTGGTGCCGTGGATGTAGATGTAGCGGCTGTGCGAATCGACATCGCCGCCCGCGTTCACGCCCGGCTCGAGGCCGCGCAGCCAGAGGATGCGCGAGGTGACGAAGTCCGTGCTGTCCGCTGCGGCGGGGTGGTACTCGTGGAAATGGAAACCCGTGCTGCGCCGGCCCTTGAAGACGATGCCCGGGGGGGAGCCGGCACCGATCTTCTCGTCGATCTTGTGCAGGCCGGTGGGGGTGCCCAGCGAGCCCTTGCGATTGGAGGGCGGGCGCTTCGAGGTGGACACGACGTAGGTCTTTTTCAGCTGGCCGGACTGGAAAAATCGGAGGGTCTGGTCGTTGAGCGAAACGTGCAGCAGCCGGACTGTGGGCTTGATCCCCAGCGCGGCGCACTTATCGCTCACAAACTCCAATTTCGAATCCATGACCATGAAGAAGGCTTACAATGTCGGCATCGTCGGGGCCACTGGCGCCGTCGGTCAAGAGTTGATCCGGTTGCTCGAGATGCGTGATTTCCCCTTCGGGGAGATCCGGCTTCTCGCCTCGGCGCGCAGCGCCGGGAAGACCGTCGAAGCGTTCGGCAAGAAGCTCACCGTGCAGGAGGCCAAGAACGGCGCGTTTGCCGGGCTCGACCTCGCCTTCTTCGCCGCCGGCGGCTCGGTGACGCGCGCCTTCGCCAAGGACGCCGTCGCGTCCGGCTGCGTGGTCATCGACAAGAGCTCGGCCCTGCGCATGGAGGCGGACATTCCGCTCGTGGTGCCGGAGATCAACGCCGACCAGCTCGCGCGCCACAAGGGCATCATAGCCAACCCGAACTGCTCGACCGCGGTGACCCTCATGGGCCTGTGGCCGCTGCACCAGGCGTTCACCGCCAAGCGTGTCATCATTTCCACCTTCCAGTCCGTCTCCGGCACGGGCGCCGAGGCGATCCGCGAGCTGGCCCAGCAGGTCAAGGCCCTCCAGACCGGTGCGCCGATCGTCAAGAAGGTCTATCCCTACCAGATCGCGTTCAACTGCATCCCGCAGGTCGATACCTTCGGGCCGGATCTCTACACCGGCGAGGAGAACAAGATGATGCTGGAGAGCCGCAAGATCATGGGGCTGCCCGAGCTGCGCGTCTCCGCCACCTGCGTGCGCGTGCCGGTCGTGCAGGCGCACTCGATCTCGGTCTCGGCCGAGTTCGAGAAGCCGGTCGATGTCGCTCAGGCCCGCGCGGCCGTGGCGGCCTTCCCGGGCGCCGAGCTCGTCGACGATCCGGCCAACCGCCTCTATCCGACCCCGCTGGATTTCACCCGCAAGGTGAAGTGCGGCGTCGGCCGCATCCGCAAGGACACGGCGTTCGACAACGGTCTCTCGTTCTGGGTGAGCGGCGACAACCTCTGGAAGGGTGCCGCGCTCAACGCCATCCAGGTGGCCGAGACGCTCATCGCCCGCGGCCTGCTCCGCGTGCCCGCCGCCTGAGCGCGGGTTGATCGACCGAAATGCTCTTGGGGCCGGACGCGCGTCCGGCCTCTTTCGTTTCCGGGCTGGCCACGTGGGGCCGGTCTGCGACCGGCCGCGAGGGATGTTGCCGCAGCCAGTGGCCCGCGCCGGATGGGTCCGGTCGGAGACCGGACCTACTGGGTCGGCCGAGTGAGCGACGACACCGAAATTGTCCCCACGGGTGGGATGAGGAGTGCGGTGCGCGCTGATTGACGCTTCGGTTCGGCCCCACTCGGCAAAAGCCTTGCCGAGCGGCGAGACTTCGCCCTTTAGTCGGCGCCGATTTCGGACGGCTAGCTCAGCGGTTAGAGCGTCTCGTTTACACCGAGAGGGTCAGGGGTTCGAATCC
>DAOOFR010000206.1:4616-5764 GCA_035415285.1 Opitutaceae bacterium | reverse complement strand
CCGCCCCGGAGAGAGCACCTCGAGCCGCCGCCCGTCGCGCAACCGCGCCCCATGCGTGTCGAACAGCCCCTGCAGCCAGATCTTCTGGAGCAGTTTCTCGGGGAACGCATACGGGCCAAGGAGCCCCTGCATCTCCTCGACCCGTCCGTCGATCCTGTCCGCCCCGTGTCGCATGATCGCAGTTACCGGTGGCCGCCCGCCCGCCAACGGGAGTCCGTCATGCCTTGGTGTGCCGCGACCACCGCGCGCTGCGCCTGCTCCGCGCGCTCGACCCAAGCGGCGAGCTGCTCAGGCGAGATCGCCTGCGCTCCGGCGGCCTCGATCGTGTCGCGCTCCGCCGCGTCGGCGGTCGCCACACACACATCGCGCGGCTGCGCGGCCTGCACCGTGAGCTGCTCGATGAGGTCGTCGGCCGTCATCCCGCCCGGGGTGTAGACGACCGAGAAGGTCGTGTGCGGCGTCGGGCGCTCGATCGCGATGTCGGCACCGCGGCCATCGAAGACGACACTCACGCGCAACCGCTCGAAATCGTGGAGGATGCGAACCCGTTCGACCAGCCGAGCACGGGCCACCTCGCGCCCCTCCGTCGCCAGCACGCGCCGCAAATCGGGCCAAGCGTGCGCGATGTTGTAGCCATCCACGAGCAGGTGTTTCGCGAAGTCCACGCGGTCGCCAAGATGCCATCCGTCGCCGCCAAGGCAACACCAAGGGACGTCGCGCGCCCACCACGTCCCTCGAATCGCAACGATACCGGGGACGGCCCGGCCGGCGGGATCGAACTCGTGGCCGCCCGCGGGTTGCCAGAACTTCCGCCATGGGTTTTCGCTCGCAGCCACCAGCCCGTCCACCTTCGATGTGCGCCGATGAACCGACAGACCCGACTCGCCGTACGCCTGCTTGCCATCGGGGTGATCGCAGTCGGCGCCGTAATCCTGCTGCCACGGTTGCTCGGCGGACTCGAAACGCTCCTGCGGGAGATCCGCCACAATTGGTGGCTGATCGTGGGCATCGGGTTGGCGATCTGGGTTCTGCTCGCGTTAGGCAAGAGACGATAGGCCGCCGCGAGCCGCGGCCGGAGCTTTCCGCGCAACGCAGCCGGACATCGCTCTGGACAACGCGCCGCGGACCGCGATGCTCGCGCCATTCCG
>DAOOFR010000206.1:0-4516 GCA_035415285.1 Opitutaceae bacterium | reverse complement strand
TTGTGCGTCACCAGCACCACCGCTTGGCCGTTATCGCGGGCAAGCCGGCAGAGCAGGTCGAACACGTGGGCGGAGTTCTTCTGGTCGAGGTTTCCGGTGGGCTCGTCGGCGAGCACGATGGAGGGTGCGTTGGCCAACGAGCGGGCGATGGCGACACGTTGCTGTTCGCCGCCCGAGAGCTGAGTGGCCAGACCCAGCGACTTGTCGCCCAAACCGACATCGGCAAGCAACTGCTGCGCTCGCGCCTCCATGTGGTCCGGGCTCAAGCGGCCGAGCTTGCGCATCGGCATCATGACGTTCTCAAGCGCGGTGAACTCCGGAAGCAGGAAGTGGAACTGGAAGACGAACCCGATGTGTTCGCCGCGGATGGCCGTGCGCGCGACATCGTCGATACGGCTCATCGGCTGCCCATCGATCCAGACTTCGCCGGCGTCGGTCCGATCGAGGAGTCCCAGCAGGTAGAGCAGGGTGCTCTTACCGCAGCCGGAGGGGCCGACGATGGCATAGACCTTGCCTCGTTCGGCCGCGAAATCGACCCCGCGCAGAACATGTACGCGCCCTTCACCGGTACCGAGGTGGCGGTGCACACCCTCGCAAGCGATGGCGAGATCGGGGGAGGCGGGCGTATCGTTCATTGCGAAGTCCCCCGGATGACATCGCCCGGCTCGAGGCGGGCAGCCCGGCGGGCCGGGATGAAGCTGGCGAGCATGACGACCACCGCAGCCGTGAGCGCCGCGGCGAGATAGTGCCAGAGCGACCAGGCGACGACAAAGCTGTCGGTGGAGAAGATGCCGCGGATGCGGATCGGCAGGCGCGAGACCCCATAGGTCACCGCCGCGCCGAAGATCCAGCCGAGGACCACGCCACCGGCGAGCACGATGGCGCCCTGCCAGAGGAAGATGTGCGCGATGTCGTTGCGGGTGTAGCCCATCGAACGCAGGATCGCGATCTCCCTGGTCTTCTCCATGACGATCATCGCCAGCGTATTAAACATACCAAGACCCGAGATGAGGATGATCGTGGAGACGGTGAGCGCGGAGGACACGCGCAACGCCCGGAAGACCTCCAGCCAGGTCTTCTCCCGCTCCTGCCAGGGGCTCACCCCGTGCTGGAGCGTGCGCTGCATGTGCGCGGCATCCGCCGGGGCCCGCTCGCGGTCGGCAAGCGAGACCTGGAGGAACGAGGCCCCGTTGGGCTTCTGCAGGAGCGAGCGGGACTCCTGCATATGCATGTAGATGCGTTGGCGATCGATGTCGCTGACCCCGGTCTCGTAGATCGCGGAGACGCGATAGTGCCGCATCTGTCCATGCGCCTCGAGGACGACCGGATCGCCGACGTTGAGCCCGAGGCGGGAGGCCAGGACCCGCCCGACCAGAAGCCCGGTCGGGTTGACCCGGAAATCGTTGAGGTGGCCGAAGACGATCTGCTGTCCGAGGTCGGACACCTTGAGCAGATCGTTGATGACGGCGCCATACACGCGGGCCGAATCGCTCCGGATGCTGCCGCGGACCAAGACGGCTCCGGTGAGCACCTCGGCGATGCCGGTGACGTTGTCGAACTGCGCCACCGCCTGCGAAAGCTTCTCCGGCTCGGCGATGCCCTCCACGTACTTCACGCTGTCGCGGTGCTCGAAATCGAATCTGGAGCCGTCGCTCGACATCGAGCGCAGCGTATCCTGGATCCCATCCTCGATGCGGATCGCGCCATTGGTGCCGAGGATCGTCTTGATGAAGAACTCCTCGAACCCGCTCGTCTGCGCCTGGGTGACGATGAAGAAGCCCACCCCGAACACGATGCCGGTGAGGCTCATGAACATGGAGCGGCGCTTGGCGGTGAGGAACCGCAGGGCGATGCGGAGGTTGGGCGACATCAGGCGATCCACGGTTGGATGGGGGCGACGGACCTCACGGCGTGAGCTCCACCATCGAGACCCGATCGCCCGACCGGAACCGATCCAGATCGTCGACGATCACCCGATCCCCCTCCTCCACCCCGCGCACGATCTCCACGGAGCTGAGGCTGGTGAACCCGACCTCGACCGTCCGGACCTCGACGCGGCCCCCCGTGACGACGAAGACACTGCTCCCGAGCAACGCACGCCGGGGGATGACGATCGCCTTGTCGCGCGCATCGACGATGATGTTCACTTCGCCGGTGATGCCCGGAACGAGCAGCTTGGGGTCGATCTCCACGGAGAGGTGCACCATGTAGCGCTGGGTCAACGGGTCGGCCGCGGGCAGGATCTTCTCCACGCGCCCGCTGTATTGGGTCGCGCCGTAACTAAGGAACCGGACAGTGGCCTTCTGCCCCACCCGCAGGCCGGAGAAGTTCTCCTCGCTGATCTTGGCTTCAACGATCCGGCTGTCGGCAATGAGCGTCGCGACCGGTTCCCCGGGCACGATGAGGTCGCCGGGTTTGACGAAGATCGCCGACACGACCCCTTCCACCGGACAGCGCACTGTCATCAGATCGCGCTTGCGCCCGAAAACCTTGAGGTCGGTCTCGATCCTGGCGAGCGCCTGCTCGTTGGCCACCGTCTCGAGCTCGAGCTTCTGCTCGAGTTGTTTGACGAGCCGGTTCTGCATCTCGAAGTCGACCTCCGTCATCGCGCCTTGTTTGAGCCGCAGTTCGAAGGTCGCCAGCTTGTCGCGGGCGTTCAGCAGCTCGTACTGGGTCGGCGATCCGATTTCGATCCGGCGCCGGATCGCCGTGCGGTCATGCTCCAGCTGCTCGATCTGCAGGTTCAGGTCGGTCTTGTCCAACTCGATGAGCACCCCCCCCTCCGGCATCTCGGCACTGAGGTCCAGCTTGCTGGCGAGCACGCGGCCACCGACATCGCTCTTCACCTGGAGCGCGCGTTCAGCGAGGACCGTGACCGAACCGGGCACGGCGCTGATCGCCAGTTCACGCTTCGCCGCCACCACTTTCGCTTCGGGACGCAACAGCTGGAGGCCTAGCCACATCGCGACAGCCAGTAGAACGACAACACCAACCAACTTCAGTTTGAATGACATTTCAGGAGAAAACGATCAGTGCTGGACCGCGGGCTTGGCCAAAGGATCCAGTCCCTGCGACGAAAGGTACTGAACATTGGCGGTGAAGTAGTTAACCAACGCCAACTGGGCGGCATACATATAGAGGTTCAGATTGCTTTGCGCTTGGTCGACCTGCTCCTGCGAGGCCTCGCCGCGGTCCAGCTGGTAGCGGGCATAATCGCGCCCTCCTCGAGCCATTTCCAGCCGGGTCTTCGCCAGTTGGTAGGCATCCCAGGTGAAACCGATATTGAGACGCTCCCGCGCGAGCGTGCGACCAAGCGACTCGCGGAGGTTGGCCAACCGGTTTTCCGCACGGCGCAAGCGTGTAAGCGCCGCCAGTTTCAGCCCCTTCGTGCTGAACCCGTCAAAAAGGGCCCAGTTCACCTGGGCGCCGGCGTACCAGGTGTCGACCTGGTATTTGGTGTTCATCACGATGTCGCGCGTGATCTCGTCGCGGTTGACGCCCGCCACCAGCGAAACTTTCGGATACAGGTTGAAGCGCGGCCCCACGCGCCCGAGCTTGGCCTTCGCGACCTCCTTTTCCGCGGCCCGAATAGTCTCATGGGAGTCGAGCAGGCTGTTCGCCACGACCGAGACAACGTCCGGCGCCTGCGGTACGTCGGGAATCGCATCCGGAATGGCGTCCTCGCCAAACCCGGCATCGCCGATCAGGGCGCGGAAAGCCGCCAGCGCGAAATCGAAGTCTACCCGTGCACGACGGGCCGAGAGCGAGGTTTCATCAACGAGAAGCTGCCCCTGCACAATCTCGCCATAGGTAACCTGTTTGGCCTCATAGCGAGTCCGCTGGCGCTTGAGATTCTCCTCCGCCAGTCGCTGCAGATGTTCGGCGTTGCGCAGTCCGATCTTGCCGAGGATCAGCCCAAGGTAGGAGGAGCGGATCTCCCCTGCCAACGCCCGGTAGGCCTCGCCGTAATGGATCAATGCCAACTCACGATCGATGCGGGCGATCTTGCGTGCCGCTTCGAGCGCGCCCCAGTGCCACACCGCTTGGCCGACAGCGAAGTTATAATACAACTTCTTGTTCTTGCTGGTCCCCTCCATTTCGACGCGTTTCTCCCGTTGCACCTGATAGGACGCATATCCAGCGACGCTGGGCAAACTGCTGGCACGCGCCATGTAGGTATCCGCTTCGCTCTGGGCCAGATCGAGGTTGCGCTCCAAAACGCGCGGCGACTGGCGCAGCGCCGTCTCGAGCAGCGGCCGCAATTGCGGCATCACCTCTTCGGGAAGGACCACCCCGCCGGTATCGGCGCCAACAGCCCGAACTGGGGACGCCCCCGTCAGGACCAGCGAGAGGAACGCACTCGTGAGCAGAGTCTTCATTGGGTTTGCAGATATTCCGCGAAAAGCGCCTGAACCACCCTGGGCAGCACCCTTCTCGTACAACGATTGAGTTGCGAAGGCGACAGAACCGCGGAGACGGGTCAAATCCTAAACACGCCATCGCCCGAGGCTCAGCG
>DAOOFR010000205.1:0-5778 GCA_035415285.1 Opitutaceae bacterium | reverse complement strand
GTGGCGATCTGCTCGACCTTCGGCGGGTAGGTGTCGCGCGCCTCGTAGGTGTAGGGCGCGTCGGAGATGTCGTCGTTGGCCACGAGGCTGACCGTGGCGGTGGGCGCGAAAGTACCGACGATGCTGCGGATGTCGGTGGCGATCGCCTCGTCCTTGTGGCGGTTGACGACGTTGATCACGACCTGCTTGGCCTTCTCGTCGTACACGGCGGAGACGTCGAGGTACGGGATCTTCGCGTAGTGGTCGCTGGTGCGGAAGGTGTCGCAGACGACGGTCGGCGAGAGCGCGATGCCCCGGGCGCGGGTGGAGAAGAGCTTGAAGGTGTAGAAGAGCGGCGACTTGTAGGTGGCGTCGGTCTTCGGATCGCGGCCGAGGATGGAGGTGAGCAGCGTGTAGTTGGCCATCTTCACCGTGTCGGCGTGGCGGATGAACGCGTTGAAGTACTGGGCGAGCGCGAGCGTGGACAGGTGGCCCTTGCGGAAGGGCGGCGCCCACTCGTCGACGGCGATGTACATGGGCTTCTTCTGGTGGATGGTGTGCACGGCCTTGATCTGGCCGGCGACGATCTCGATGCGCTCCTCCAGGTCGATGCCGCGCTGGCCCATGAGCACGTAGTAGTCGTCGGACGGATCCCAATAGCGGTGGAGGGAAACGTAGTCGGCGATGCCGTAGAGGCCCTTCACGACGGTCCAGGTCCACTCGATCCAGTCGAGGTTGTCCTTGTAGTTGGCCGGGCCGTTGGCGACGAACTCGAGCTTGGTGCCGGGCGAGCTGTGGCTCATGACCTTCGCGGCCTCGCGGGCGAACTTCACGTAGTCCTCGGCGTTCTTGTACCCCATGATCCAGGACTCGCCGTCGACCTCGTTGCCGAGGCCCCAGTACTTGATGGCGTAGGGCTCGGGATGGCCGTTCTCGGCGCGCTTGTCGGCCCAGTAGGTGCCGACGGGGGCGTTGCAGTATTCGACCCAGTAGCGGGCGTCGTCGAGGGTGCCGGTGCCCATGTTGATGCAGACGACGTTCTCGGTGCCGATGAGCTTGTTGAGCTCGACCCACTCGTCGGTGCCGACCTGGTTGGGCTCGACGACGCCCCAGGCGAGATCGATGCGCTTCGGGCGTTTGTCCTTGGGGCCGATGCCGTCGCGCCAGTCGTAGGCGGCGACGAAGTTGCCGCCCGGCCAGCGCATCTGGGTGAGCTGGAGCTCACGCGCGGCCTCGAGCATGTCGGTGCGGAAGCCGTTCTTGTCGGCCAGCGGAGACTGCGGGTCGTAGAGCGGGCCGTAGAGGGTGTTGAACTTGAGCTCGGGACGGTTGAAGCCGATCGGCTCCATGAACATGCCGTAGATGCGCGGGTCGACCGCATCGATGGTGCGGTCGAGGTCGATCTTGATCGTGGCCGTGCCGGCGAGGGCGACGACCGGCAACGCGAGGAGCAGAAGCGCGGAATGGAGCGGACGGGTATTCATGGCAGGAAGGGATGAACTGGTGACGGGTTCACAGGACGCGGAAGACGCGGATGATGACGGTTCCCGGACGCGGACCGCCGGATACGGAGCCGACGAACTGCGACTGGTTCAGCCACGCATGGGGACCGGCCGGCGCCTCGAAGCGCGGAGCCGTGCGCATGTACGCGCCACCGTCGGTGATGACGCCGCAGTTGCGCACGACGATCACCGTGCCGTCGCCGGCGCGCATCGAATAGAGCGCGTCGACCTCGGTCACCCCGTCGGGGCGCGAGGTCTGCCAGTCGGCGCCGCCGGGGAGGATGGTGCCGCGGATCTTCGGTCCGTCGAAGGTGCCGCCGGTGATGGGGATGTAGCGGCGCGTGCCGCCGGGGGTGGCGCCGACCTCGACCGGGGCCTCGATCGTGACGAGCGCCTCGTAGACGAACTCGGTCTGGAGCGGTGACGGTGCAGCCGGCGACTCGGCGCGGCCGTGTCCGGAAAACAAGACCGCAGCCGCGGTCAGCGCGAGGACTCGGAACAAACGGATGTGCATGGGGAGATTCAGAGTTCGATGGAGGAGTTGAGCCGGATGTCGGCGGAGGAGGCGCCGGCGCGGATCGTCCATGTGCCCCGGGGAATCGCGAGGGATCCCGCTTCCCCACTCCAGCGCCGCAGCGCGGTGGCCGGCACGACGAGCTCAACCGTCTGCGTCTTCCCCGCTTCGAGCCAGACGCGGCGGAAGCCGCACAACGACTGGATCTCGCCGGGCCGGGCACCGGCCGGCGGCGCCGCATAGAGCTGGACGACCTCGTCGCCGTCGCGGGTGCCGGCGTTGGTGAGAGCGAGGGAAACCCGGAGGCCGCCGTCCGGCGCGGGCGCGACCCGCAGATCGGTGTAGTCGAACTTCGTGTAGCTCAGGCCGTGGCCGAAGGGGAAGAGCGCCCGGCCCGCAAAATAGCGGTAGGTGCGGCCGGCCATGGCGTAGTCCTCGAAATCAGGCAGATCCTCGGTGGCGCGATAGAAGGTCACGGGCAGGCGCCCGGCCGGGTTGTATTTGCCGGTCAGGACATCGGCGACCGCGGTGCCTCCGGCCTGGCCGGGATACCAGGCTTGGACGATGGCGTTGAGGTGTTCGGCGGCCCACGGCATCGCCACGGCGCTGCCGGAGAGATTCACGAAAACCACGGGCTTGCCGGTGGCGTGGAGCTTCTCGAGCAGGCGCTGCTGGAGCTCGGGCAGTTCGATGCGGCGGCGGTCGCCGCCGGAGTAGCCGTCGTAGTCGACCTCCATCTCCTCGCCCTCGAGCTGCGCCGAGATGCCGCCGGCATAAATGATCAGGTCGGCGTTCTGCGCTGCAGCGATGGCCTCCGCCTCGGGAGTCTCGGCCGAGGGCGGAATCCATTCGAGCGCCAGGGCCATCGGGCCGTCGCCCTGCACGTATTCGAGCTGCACCGGCAAGGTGGCGTTCTCCGGCAGCGGGCAGGACACGACGACCGAACGCTCGATCGCGGCCTCGGCGCTCGTCTGTGTCCATGCGTCGAGGATGAGCTTGCCGTCGAGCCGCAGGCGGAAACCGCCGCGGCCGCGGACGCGGAACTGGTACTCGCCCGCCAGCGTGGACTGGAGGTCGCTTTTCCAGCGCGCGGAGATGCCGCGGGGCGGCAGGGTCGTCGGGAGGGCATCCGCGGCCTTGCCGGCGTTGCAGGAGAAGCAGAGCGGCCGCTCCCAGCGGCGCACCGTCGGCTCGCCGGCGAGTCCGGGGTTGGCGTAGTACTCGCCCTGGAACCAGGGCTGCGGGATCGGCCGCCACGTGGCCGGGCGGGTCGCGTAGTCGCAGCCGTGCGCGTAGTCGACCTGCACGCCCTCGGGTTCGAGCGCGGCCTTCAGTCCGGAAAGGATGGTGACGGGGGCGGACGGCGTGCCGTTGTAGTTGCCGAGCAGCGCCGGCACCGAGGTGGCGTTGGGCCCGATCACGACCACGCGGCGGAGTTTCGCCGGGCGCAGGGGGAGCGTGCCGTCGTTCTTCAGCAGCACGAGCGACTCGCGCGCCGCCTGGAGCGCGACCGCGCCGTGGGCGGGCGTGTCGTTTTCGCTCGGCGCGATGCGGTTGAAGGGCACGCGATCCGCCGGGTCGAAGAAGCCGAGGCGAAACATCGTGCGCAGCAGGGGCTGGAGGCGCCGATCGACCTCGTTCTCCGCAATCAGTCCGCGGTGGACGGCCGCGACAAGCGCCGTCGCCTCGAAACCGCAGCGCACATTCATGCCCGCGCGCAGGACGAGCGCCTCGGCGGCGGCATCGTCGGCCGCCCATTTGTAGGTGCGGCTGAGGTCGGCGACCGAGCCGCAGTCGGAGGTGACGTGACCGTGGAAGCCCCAGCGCTCGAGCAACTGATAGAGCAGCGGATGCACCGAGCAGGGAACGCCGTGGAGCGCATTGTAGGCAGTCATCACGATCTCGACACGGCCCTCGCGCACGAGCGCCTCGAACGCCGGCAGGTAGGTCTCGTGGAGATCGGCCGCGGTGGGGGTGGCGTCGAAGATGTGCCGGAGTGGCTCGGGGCCGCTGTGGACGGCGAAGTGTTTGGCGCAGGCGGCCGCAACGAGGTAGTCGACATTGTCGCCTTGCAGGCCGCGCACGAACGCCACGCCCAGGCGGGAGGTGAGGAACGGGTCCTCCCCGTAGGTTTCCTGGCCCCGGCCCCAGCGCGGGTCGCGGAAGATGTTCACATTGGGCGACCAGAAGGTGAGCCCGCGAAAGATGGTGCCCTCCTCGGGCGTGCCCCTGTAGCCGTTGAACTTTGCGCGCCCCTCGACGCCGATGACCTTGGCGATCTTCTGGTGGAGGGACTCATCCCACATCGCGGCGAGGCCGATGGCCTGCGGAAAGACGGTGGCGTGACCGGCGTTGGCGACGCCATGCAACGCCTCGCTCCACCAATCGTACTTCGGGATGCCGAGACGCGGGACGCCCGGTGTCGTATTGGTCATCATCGACACCTTCTCCTCCAGTGTCATCCGGGCGATGAGGTCGGCGATCCGCTCGGCCTGCGGCTGCGCGGGATCGAGATAGGCGGGAGCAGCGTCCTGCGCCGCATACGCCGCCAGCGAGAAGCCAAGGGAAAGCGCGAGGAAGGAACGGAGCAATGGGTTCATGGGGCGATTTGGGGAATGGGGAACGGTGGGAACGGACCAAACGGCAGCGGGGTGCTGAGAGCCAGTGGGTGTCATCGCACCTCGATCGCCTGCCAGTTGAAGACCGCGCCGTCCTTGCGGTCGGGATTCGCGCCGGGCGACTCCGCGGAATACGGCTCGCCGGTCTGCGGGTGGACGCCGACGTGGCGCTGTGTCTTCAGCGAGAGCAGCATGCACTGGCCGCGCAGCATGTCCTGCCATTGGAAGAGGCTGCCAGCTGTCTCGGTCTTCGCGAGACGCACATCGCCCGAGAGCCCGAGGCCCACAACGGTGACGAAGCCGCTGCCGTCCATCGCTTCGAGCGCCACCCTGCCCTGCCCGCGGTCGAGCACGCGGAAACGGGCGGCGGGGCTCTGCGCCTCCGGCGAGCCTGCGCGGGCCGAGTGCAACATCCCGTTGGGATTGGACCAGACGACAGTGCCGTTGCCGACGTTGGTGAGCGTGATGACCTTGCCGAGTGGTAGATTCTGCGAGCGGTCGGCGAACGGTTCATCGACCCCGAAGTCGTCGAACTCGGCGTGGCCACCTTCGCGGCCGGCGGTGTTGTAGGCGAAGAGCGCGTAGCGCGTGCCCTGGAACGTCTTCAGCTGGTACGGCAGCCGCAGCGCGGTGCCCACGGGGGTGAAGTTCACGCCGTCGGTGCTGTAGCTGAACCGGGCGAGATCGTCGTCGTAGTTGCCAGTTGAGCGCAGATGCACGCGCGCCGAGGCGAGCGGCTGGTCGAGCGTCTCGTTGGCGAGCTGGTTGTAGCAGCGGAGAACGAGACCGCCGGTGGTGCGGGCGAGGCCGATCCAGCCGCAGGGCATGTTGAGCAGGCCGAGTCCGGCAATGTCGCCGGGTTGCAGGCCGGAGCCGTCGAGCACAACCGTGGCAGTGGACTCGGGGCCCATGACGCGCTGCGTGAGCGTGTTCCGGGCCACGAGGAACTGCTCGGCCGGCAGGGTGTGCAGGCGCAGCGCGCCGGGCTTCTCGGTGAGTGACCACTTTCCGGCTACGGGAGCGTGGTTCCATTGCCAGACCGGCAGGAGCTTCGCGGCGGAGAAGTCGTCGCTGCGCCGGTAGGGGGCCGTGGGCGCAACCTGCGCGGCGACGGCGGGCTTGATCCAGGTGCGCGGCGAGCGGCCGAGGTTGCCGGGCAGCCCGA
>DAOOFR010000204.1:0-5797 GCA_035415285.1 Opitutaceae bacterium | reverse complement strand
CAGTTCGCACGACACCGCGCGCTTCGCTACCGGGTCGTAGCGCACCAGCGCGCCGGAGAGCCGCACGTCGTTCGTCGCCACCTCGAAACGCCGCGGCATGCCGTCGACGAAGCGGCCGATGACCGCCTGGATGTCGCGGCCGAGCACCGACTCGTACGGGCCGGTCATGCCAGCGTCGGTGAGGTAGGCGGTGCCCTTCGGCAGCACCGCTGCGTCGGCCGTGGGCACGTGCGTGTGCGTGCCGACCACCGCGAGCGCGCGGCCGTCGAGGTACCAGCCCATCGCGATCTTCTCGGAGGTCGCCTCCATATGCACCTCGACGAAGACCGCATCGCAGTCGGCCGCCGAGGCCGCGAGCAACCGATCGGCCGCGGCGAACGGGCAGTCGCCCTTCAGCCCGATGAAATTCCGTCCCAAGACGGTGAACACTCCGAGCCGGAAGCCGTTCTTCTCGACGACCACCCGCTCGAGCCCGGGGCACAGCGCCGGCAGGTTCGCCGGCCGGCACACGCGGTCGAGCGTCTTGATCTCGGCCTCGAAGCCCTTCTGGTCCCACACGTGGTCGCCGAGCGTGATCACATCGACGCCGCGGCCGAGCAGGTCGCGCGCGATCGTGCCGGTGATGCCGGCACCGGCGGCGGAGTTCTCGGCGTTGGCGATGACGAAATCCAGCTGCCACTGCTCACGCAGCGCGGCCAACCGGTTCGCCACAATCTCGCGGCCGGGCCGCCCCACGATGTCGCCGATGAAAAGGAGGGAGATCACGCCCGCATTCCGACCCGCCGCACGCCCGGGCGCAAGCCGGTTGGCGGGCGCCGCGGGACTGCGCGCGGATCCGGATGACAAACGACGAGCGGCGCAATGATCGGCCGCTCAAGCAACATGGACCATGAACCACAGACCTCACGGATGAACACGGATTATCTGAAGACCATCCGTGCAAATCCGTGTTCTGCCGTACGGCAGACTGGTCAATCTCCGACTCGATAGCTCCGCACTGCTCTATCAGGCAAACCATCGGCCCGGCGCTCCCAGACGAAGGCTTTGGCGGCTTTCGTGATGCAGTTGCGCCGCATGCGTCCGTATTTGAGCCCCCAGGATCCGAGACGGTCGTCCATGTTGATACGGTCGGCCGCCCCCGGAGCCGCGCGCGCTGATACTCGCAGTGGCGACACGCTCGGCCACGCCAGATGGAGGCCGCATCGACCACACGGTGCGACCGAGGTCGCACCCTACGCCGGCGGCATGATACCGCTCAGCGGCCCGCGTCGGCGTCGGGCTTCTTCTTGGCGAACTTGCTCTCGGTGCCGGCCAGCAGGCGCTGGATGTTGGTGCGGTGACGCAGGATGATGAACACGCCGAGGATGCAGAAGAAGAGCGTGAGGAAGAGCGTCTGGTGCAGCAGCCACGAGGAGACCGGCAGGCTCGCCGCCAGCAGGATCGAGGCGAGCGAGACGTAACGCGTGGCGTAGAAGACGACCACCCACACCGCCACGCCCAGCAACGCCACCGGCCAGGACAGCGCGAGCAGGCCGCCGATGCTGGTGGCCACGCCCTTGCCGCCGCGGAATCCGATCAGGCAGGAGTACGAGTGGCCGACGATCGCGCCGACCATGCCGGCCACCGCCATCCGCTCGGCCAGCTCGCCGTCGCCGAAGCCGACCACCGGCAGCGCCGGCCAGAGCGTCGCCACGACGCCCTTCAGAAAATCGAGCAGGAAGACGAGGTTGCCCGCCTTCTTGCCGACGGAGCGTTTCACGTTGGTCGCGCCCGGGTTGCCGGAGCCGACCTTAAAGATGTCCACACCGTGGGCACGGGCGACCCAGACGCCAAACGGCAGCGAGCCGAGCAGGTAGCCGGCGAGGAGTGCGGTGACGAGCGGGAGGATCATGGAGGAAACCAGACGGGCGCTTTGATGCACGTGGCCCGGCGCTTCAGCCCGGGCCTCCGTGGTGGATCGAAGAGAAGCGCGGGCTGAAGCACCGCGCTACGTATCGGGAAGCAAGTCGGACCTCAGAGCTGGACGAACTTCGCCATCTTGATGGCGGGGTTGCCCTTGATCTCGGCGCGGGCCGCCTCGCTCGGCTCGTTGTCGACGACGACGACCATGTAGGCCGTGCCGCCGGGCGTGAGACGCGAGAGCGACATGTCGGCGATGTTCACGCCGGCCTTGCCGAGCAGCGTGCCGATCGTGCCGACCATGCCGGGCTGGTCCACGTTCTCAAGCACGAGCAGCTTGCCCTCGGCGGGCACCTCGACCTCGCGGCGGTTGATGCCGACGATGCGCGGGGTCTGCGTCTTGCCCATCAGCGTGCCGCGGGCGGTGTGCATGCTGCCATCGGCCGCCGTGGCCTCGACGACGATCAGGTCGGTGTATTCGCACTCGCCGTTCGACTTCACGACCTCGACGTTCACACCGAGACGCTGGAGCAGCATCGGCGCGTTGACGAAGTTGACCTCCTCGCCGCTGATGCGGCGGAGGAAACCGCGCTCGATCGCGCGGGTCACGGCGTTGGAGTCGATCTCGCAGACCTTGCCGAAATAGGTGAACTTCAGCGACGCAATCTGCGCCGGGGCGATCTGCTGGACGAGAGTGCCGAGCTTCGAGCCGAGGTCGAGGTACGGCCCGAGGACCTTCAGCGCGGCGGCGTCGATCGAGGGCATGTTGACCGCGTTGCGGATGATGCCGTTGTTCAGCACGTCGGCGATCTGCTCGGCGATCTCGATGCCGACCGACTCCTGTGCCTCCTTCGTGGAGGCGCCGAGGTGCGGGGTGAGCACGAGGTTCGGGATACCGCGGAAGGGATGGTCGGCCGGGAGCGGCTCCTCCTCGTACACGTCGAGGCCGGCGGCGGCGACCTTGCCGCTCTTGAGCGCCTCGACCAGCGCGGTCTCCTTGATGATGCCGCCGCGGGCGCAATTGAAGATGCGTACGCCCTTCTTGCACTTCTCGAAGGCGGCCTCGTCGATCATGTCCTTCGTGGCGTCGGTCAACGGCATGTGGACGGTGATGTAGTCGGCCTGGGCGAGCAGTTCGTCGAGCGTGACGCCCTCGACCTGCATGGCCTTCGCACGGCTCGGCGCGAGATAGGGATCGAAGGCGAGCACGCGCATGCCGAAGGCCTGGGCGCGCTTGGCCACCTCGCCGCCGATGCGGCCGAGGCCGACAACGCCGAGGGTTTTGCGGAACAGCTCGATGCCGCCGAAATTCTTCCGGTCCCACTTGCCCTCGCGCATCGAGGCGGAGGCCTGCGGCACGGGACGGGCGCCGCAGAGCATGTGCGTGAACGTCAGCTCCGCGGTGGCGATAGTGTTGCCCGAGGGGGTGTTCATCACCACGACGCCGCGCGCGGTGGCGGCCTCAACGTCGACATTGTCCACGCCCACGCCGGCGCGGCCCACGACCTTGAGCAACGGGGCGGCGGCGAGCACCTCGGCGGTGATCTGCGTCTCGGAGCGGACGGCGATCGCATGAACATCCTTCACCAGAGAGAGGACCTTCTCGGGTGTGGAATTGTAGGCTTCGATGACTTCGAAGCCCGGCTGTTTGCGGAGCAGTTCCACGCCCTTGGGCGAGATCTTGTCGGCGACGAGGATTTTCATGGGAATGAGGGTTCGAAGCGAACCGCCCCACCCCGCCGCCCGCAAGGAAAAGGTTCGCGGCCGATCGGCGTGGCAAAACGTCCGCCTTTCGCGTCATCACGCACTACTCGCCGGCGCCGAACCGCCTCAGCGCAAGGACCATCTGCATTACGCAGCTTCCCGGCTCTTGAGCGTCGCGCATCGGACTGGCACTTTGGGGTAGGGCGTTCTGCCGTACGGCAGAATGGGCCCGCCGAGTGAGGGGGCGGCCCGGCGGTCCGTCCCCTCTCCCCCGGTCAGCCTATCGCGCGAAGATCACTATGGCCCAACCGGTCGCCCCAGCCCGCCTCGAAGCATCCGGCCACGCGCCCGACGACGCGATCGAGCCCCTTCCGTTCGGCTCCGGCCAAACCATCGCACTCCGGAGGGAAGCCCCCCTTGTGCCTGTCGGCACTCAACTCTCCCGGCTCCTTTCCCTGCCCCCACCGACCAGGGTTACGAATTGACGCACTCGTGACGCAGGAGCTTGTATCCGGTGATACGTTTGCCCAGCGCGATGGGAGCACTTGCGCAGGCCGGTCCACTCGATGAGCTCGATCCGCTCCATTCTCCGCGCCTGCGGCCTGCTGGCCCTTACCGCTATGCCGCTTTGTGCGATCATCGATCTCGACGGCGACGGGATCTCGGACGTGTGGACAGCGCGATATGGGATGACGACCGCCGCCAACGCCGATCCCGATGGAGACGGATTGTCCAATCGCGAAGAGGCTATCGCCGGCACAGCACCGAGCGAGGCGGCCGATCGCCTCTTCATTGCCCCAGAGGTCGATGCCCTGAGCAATCTCGTGCTTCGCTGGCCCAGTGTGGTTGGCAAACGCTATGGCATCGAACACTCGTCAGACCTCGTGACCTGGACCGCCCTTGCCGGCACGAACGACGGCACGGGCGGTGCGTTGTCCGTGACGGTGACCGAGACGGGCATTCTGCTAGGGGAGCGCCTATTCTGGCGAGTTGCGGTCTCCGATTTCGATTCGGACGGCGACGGGCTCAATGACTGGGAGGAGGCCCAACTCGGCACAGACCTCCACGCGTGCGATACCGACGACGATGGGCTCGATGATCGCGCAGAACTCGAGCAGGGAGCAGATCCATTGTGCTGGAGCACAGCCAATGATGGGCTTCCGGATGGCTGGAAGGTTGCGAACGGCTTCAGGCCGGCGGATTCATCGATCGCCACGCTGGACTCGGATGGCGACGGATTGAGCAACTTCGGCGAGTATCAGGCCGGCAGTGATCCCACTGATTTCTTCAATGGAGAAGAGCCCGTGCTGGCACTCGTGAGCGGAGCGGGACAATCCCCGGTCGACGGATTTCTTGCGCAGCCAGTTGTTCTTCAGGTTACGCACGCCGATGGCCAACCGTGGTCTGGCGCGCCTGTGACGCTCGACGTCGTCGTCGGGCCCGGGCTTTGGGCACAGACGGTTGGTGAGGCACCAACCCGCCAGCTGATCCTGCATGCGGCGAGTGATGGGCGAGTGGTTGCTCAGTACGCGTGCAGTTTTCAGAATGTGGTCACGCCCGCTGGCGATATCGCCTCTGCCGCCACGGGCCGGACGCCACACCAAACCAAGCTGGAGTTTCTGCCGGTGAGTGCACCGGTGGGGGTGTGGGATGTCTGGCAGGAAGACTTCTCGTTCGCCTCTCGCGTCGTCGATGTCAGCGACGGAGCGATCGGTTTTCAGGATTTGTCGCTGTTGCCCTACGCCAACAAACCATCGAGCGGGCCACAGATTCGCACCTACCGCAAGCGAGAGACGCATCTTCACTATTCGCTAACCGGCGAGGCTGCCCAACTCTCCGATGATCAGTCGATCTCGGTGCGCCGGAACGACGACGGGACATTCTTGGTGTCTGGAACGACAAGATACTCCGCTGTCTCGGGGAGTTCATGGACTAGCGGCCGCGGTGAACTCCTGCCTGCGATGGCGACCCTGATCAACGATCCGATGCCGCAATCCCAGTTGGTCATTTCCGGGTCCGCCGGCGGGGACTTCTCGGGTGTCGCGTTTCTGCTCCCAGGGGTCTCTTCGACTCCATACGGGTCCTATTGCCGCGAGAAGGACTACCAGGTTCTCCCCTCTTGTTTTCCCGGAACGCCGAGTTCCTGGAGCGTGGACCATGTGCTACTTTCGGACTCCGATGGGAACACTTTCGA
>DAOOFR010000203.1:0-5819 GCA_035415285.1 Opitutaceae bacterium | reverse complement strand
GTGGCTGGTTTTGATTCGACCCTTCCTGGCTGGTTTTGAGTGACCGCTGACAGCAATCCGCCGCGAACGCTATTTCAAGAATGGCGCCGGCCATCGGTTGAAAGTCGAGCCGGCGGCGCAAGGCCTGCGGCTGTTCGAGTCGTAGGCGGACGGCCTTGGGTGGACGGTGGATCTTGGGGTGGCGGGTTCCTCTGCCGTACGGCAGAGCGTTGGCCGCCGCATTTTCCCGGCGAGGTGGAGGGGGCGGGAAGCGCCGTCCCCGGACGGCGGTTGACACCGCTCGCGGCGCGAAACCTAGTCTCCGCCCATGCCTGCGCCGAAACCGCCGATCACCAGCCTGTTCTTCTGGCTGGCTGTGTCGGCGCTTCTGCTGGCGGCAGCGCCTGTCGCGCCACAGTCCGCCGGCACTGCGGGAGAGCGGCAGCGGCTGACGACAGCCGACGATCTCGCCAAGGTGTTCGCCGCGCTCGATCTCGCCCAAGCGCAGGACTCCGCGCAGCTTCCGCAGGCGAGCCGCGACGATGTCGCGGATGCCAGCAATCCGGGCTACGCCGCTGTCTCCTGTTGCTCGTGCGCATGCGGGAGCGCATTGCGGCCGGCGTGCACCACGGTCGTGCCGCGGCTGAGTCTGGTGGGGATGATCGAACTGCGGGTTTGAGAACGGGTCGGCCGACCGCGGTTCGGCCGGCTCCGCCGCACCGTTGCCGCGGTGAACCGTGCCGCATCCGCGTGGTGCTCCGCGCGTCGCCAGTTGTGGCGAAGCGCTTACGATCCGCCCCGCGAGCGGGGCAACCCGGCAGGTCTCAACCGATCAACCCATCTCCACACTCCGATGTCCTTCGTCCTCGATTTTCTCTCCAATCTCTCCCGCCAGCGCATCCTCAACCGCTACCGGGCGCTTCTTCCCGCCATCCGCCGCCGCCAGCAGGCGCTGCGCGGCTCCGATCCCGCCGCGCTCACCGCCGAGCTGCTGAAGCAGCCCCAGCCGAGCCTGGTCGACGCCTGCGCCAACGTCCTCGTCGCCTGCGACCGGCTCGAGGGTCGAAGCTTCCAGATCCTGGGGGAGAACGTCGTCTGGCGTATCCTGCCGTTCGACTCGCAGATCCTCGGCGGCCTCGTGCTCTTCCACAACCAGGTGGCCGAGATGGGCACCGGCGAGGGCAAGACTCTCTCGGCCGTCGTCGCCGCCTATCTGAGCTTCCTGCACAAGCGGAAGGTCCACGTCATCACCGCCAACGACTACCTGGCCCAGCGCGACTCGATCTGGATGAAGCCGGTCTTCGACGAGCTCGGCTGCACGGTCGGCCTGCTCGCGCCCGACCAGACCGTCGCGCAGCGCCAGGCCGCGTACCGTTGCGATGTGCTCTACGCCACCGCCTCGGCGTTGATCTTCGACTACCTCGGCGACAATGGCCTGATCACCGCCGCCGACCAGCGGCTCCAGCAGGGACAGGACTTCGCCATCGTCGACGAGGCCGATTCCGTGCTCATCGACGAGGCGCGCACGCCGCTCGTCATCTCCGGCCGCAAGGAGTCCGACCTCTCGCTCTACACGCGGCTGCACAAGCCCGTGCTCGAGGTGCACAAGCTCCAGGCCAAGCACGTCGCCGGCCTCGAAGCCGTGGTCGCCGATGCCGTCTCCTCGGGCAATTTCGCGCACCCGGAGCTCGGCCGGAATCTCTACCTCATCCGGCAGGCCGACCCGAACAACGAGCGCCTGCAGCAGTGGCTGATGGAGTCCTCCATCCGCAAGAAACTGGAGGAGTTCCAGGAGAAGACGGAGGGCAACGCGCACGCCACCGCCGGGCTTCACAACCAGGGCTACTACTCGATCGGCCAACGCGACCACTCGATCCACCTCTCCGATACCTGCCAGGAACAGTTCGCCAAGCTCCTCGGCCACTCGCTCGTCATCCCCGACCTTTCCGCGCAGATCAACCGCCTCGAGCAGTCCGCCCAGTCCGACGAGGAGAAGCAGCGCCAGCGCGAGGCGCTCTCGGTCGAGATGGATACCGTGGCCAACGAGCTCAACACGATCCACCAGCTCATCAAGGCCTACGCGCTCTACCGCCGCGACATCGAGTACATCGTGCGCGACGGCGCCATCGTCCTCATCGACACCAACACCGGCCGCCCGCTGCCGGGCCGGCATTTCTCGGACGGACTGCACCAGGCTGTCGAACTCAAGGAGCGCCTGCGCATGTCGCCCGAGTCGCAGACGCTCGCCGAGACCTCGATCCAGAACTTCATCCGGCAGTACAAATTCCTCGGCGGCATGACCGGCACCGCGCGCATCGAGGCCGACGAGTTTTCCAGCACGTACAAACTCGATGTGATCCCGATCCCGCCGCACAAGAAGTGCATCCGCCGCGTGCAAGCGGATCTGCATTTCAAGAGCCTCGACGCGAAGCTGGCCCGCATCATGGCCGACATCCGGCAGGTCCACGCGTTGGGCCGGCCCATCCTCGTCGGCACCTCCTCGGTGCAGGAGTCGGAGTTGGTCAGCGCGCGGCTCAAGGCGCTTGGGCTCGAACACAGCGTGCTCAACGCGAAGAACCACGCCAAGGAGGCCATGATCATCGCCCAAGCCGGCCGTCGCGACGCGATCACCATTGCCACCTCGATGGCCGGCCGCGGCACCGACATCAAGCTGGCCCCCGGCGTCGCCGACCTCGGCGGTCTCCATATCATCGGCACGACCCGCCACTACCTGCGCCGGCTCGACGAACAGCTTCTCGGCCGCTGCGCCCGCCAGGGCGACCCCGGGTCGGTGCAGTTCTACCTCTCGCTCGAGGACGATCTCCTCAAGGAGGCGAAGGTGCCCGTCGCCCGCTACATGGGTTTCTTCAAGGCCGACGACGCCGGCATCCACCACCTCTTCATCAACAAGATCGTCGAGGAGGCGCAGGAGAAGTTCTCCGGCTACTTCCACGCCGCGCGGCGCCAGCTCGTCGCCTTCGACAATATTGTCTCCACCCAGCGCCAGCAGATCTTCGCCATGCGCAACGACATCGTCGACGGCGCGCTCTCCAGCGAGCAGCTCCTCCTCGAGCACCTCACGGAGCTGCACGGCACCGGCAAGTCGTGTCTCGACTGGTTCAAGCACACCTTCCCCATCAGCTTCAAAGAGGACCCCGTCGACGCGCCCGCGCCGCTGGTGGAGCTCTACAAGGAGGCGATCGAGCAGTGCGCCGCGCAGCTCGGCTTCGACAAGAAGGCCTTCGACCGGCTGGTCCTGCTCGGCAACCTCGACGCGTACTGGCGCGACTACATCACCGCGCTGGGCAATCTCAAGGAGGGCGCGCAGCTTATGAGCTACGCGCAGACCGATCCGGTGAGCGACTTCGGCAACAAGTCCGCGAAGATGTTCATCCAGTTTCTGGAGCAGTACCGGAACACCGTCTTCAAGCGCGTCTTCCCCACCGTGGCGCTGTTGCGCCGGCAGCAGCCCCGGCGGCGCTGAGCTTGCCGATGCCGTTCCCGGGGGCGGGGCGGCTCTCGCGCGGCCCTCCGGCTGTAGCCGGCCGGGTCGAGGCCGGCTTTTCGTGTCTGGATCGCGACGCGATCCAGCCGGGCTGCAGCCAGCTTTGCCGTAGCGGAACGCGTGAACGTTCCGCCGCGCCGCCGCGCAGAAGCTTGGCGGCGGGCCGGCGGAACTTGTCACGTATTACGTGACAAGCCCCGGGCGCGGCGCGGCCGCAGCTCGGCGAGGCACGTTGCGCGCACTGCCGTGGCGCTCTTGCGCTCGGCGTATTGCGGGACAGGGCGGGCGCGGCATAGTCTCCGCCCACGATGCATCCGTTCCGGATCGTCACCTACAACATCGCCCATGGGCGCGGCATGCTCTCGCCGTACCAGGGGCTCAACTCGCACGCCTCCATCCGGCGCAACGCCCTCAAGATCGCCCGCCTGCTCGAGCGCCTGAAGCCGGACGTCGTCGCGTTGCAGGAGATCGACGAGGACTCGCACTGGAACGGCCGGCTCAACCTGCTCGAGTACATCCGCGAGCACGCGCACATGCCCTACGCCGTCATGGGCGTGAACAGCCAGCGCGCCGGCGACAAGCCCCTGCGCTACGGCAACGCCATCCTCTCGCGCCACCGCATCGCCGCCTGGGAAAACATCTCCTTCGAGCACTCCGAGATCGGCGGCAAGGGCTTCCTCTTCGCCGAGATCAACGCCGGCCACCACCATGTCGTCCCGCTGGTGAACCTCCATCTGGCCTTCGCCTCGCGCCGGGCGCGGCTGGCGCAGGCCGCGGCGCTCTCCGAGTACCTGGGAATCAAGTACGAACACCGCCAGGCCGACTGGATGATCCCCCCGATCCTCTGCGGCGACTTCAACAACTCCAGCCGCGGCCGCGACGCCACCGCCGCGCTCTTCGGCTACTTCCAGCGCCACGGCCAGTACACTCTGCATCCGGAGGGTGAAGGCACCTTCCCGGCGCCGCTGCCCAGCCGCACGCTTGACTTCGTCTTCCTGCCGCCCGCCTGCCGTCTGCCGAAGAGTGCGGTGCTCCGCTCCTATCTCTCCGACCACCGACCGGTCGTGGTCGATTTCCGCCTGCCGGGCGCACGGTCGCATTGAACCCGAAGTCAGCAGACGAGAGAAGGAAACGAAGGTGCCAAAGGGAATCCGGACCATGGGAAATCAGTGCGCACAGCGCATTGGCGCTTTCTCTTCACCTGGCAGGTGAAGCCCGGAACCCCGGATCTCCTTATCCAACCCGTTCCCACTTCGTTCCCTTCGTTGCCTCCCAAGGAACTGGATTCATCGGAGGGGACCCCGGATTTCGCAGCTGGGCACGGATGGCCGGAGCCAATCCGTGGTAATCCGTGCAATCCGTGGTCGATGCTCGCCTTGGAGGAGGCAGATGCCGGGTCGTTTCTTCCCTCCGATCCCCCGGCCCCGCCGGGTTCTTGCCTTCTGCCGGTTCCAACTGCGCTTCTCGGGGTGAGGCGGCGCGGAGGCGCGGGGCAAAGAAAAGACCGCGCCCGTGGTGGGCGCGGTCTTGAAGGGTGACGATGGTGCGGGGGCTCAGAGCACGCCCTGGTCGATCATCGCGTCGGCAACCTTGGTGAAGCCGGCGATGTTGGCGCCGAGCACGTAGTTGCCGGCGGCACCGTATTCCTTGGCGGTGGTGGCGCAGTTGTTGTGGATGTTGACCATGATCGTGTGGAGACGCTGGTCGACTTCCTCGCGGCTCCAGCCCAGGCGCATGGAGTTCTGCGACATCTCGAGACCGGAGGTGGCGACACCGCCGGCGTTGGCGGCCTTGCCCGGGCCGTAGAGGATCTTGGCGCCGAGGTAGGCTTCGATCGCCTCGGGGGTGGAGGGCATGTTGGCGCCTTCGGAGACGAGCTTGCAGCCGTTCTTGATGAGCGTCTTGGCCTCGTCGCCGGTGACCTCGTTCTGGGTCGCGCTCGGGAAGGCGCAGTCGCACTGCACGCCCCACGGACGCTGGCCGTCGAGGTACTGGGCGCCGAACTTGTCGGCGTATTCCTTGATGCGGCCACGCTTGACGTTCTTGAGCTCCATCACGAACGCGAGCTTCTCGGCGTTGATGCCGGCCGGGTCGTAGATGGAACCGTTGGAGTCGGAGAGGGTGACGACCTTGGCGCCGAGCTCGTTGAGCTTCTGGACGGTGTACTGGGCGACGTTGCCGGAGCCGGACACCGCGCAGACCTTGCCCTTGAAGTCTTCGCCGCGGGTCTTGAGCATCTCCTGCGCGAAGTAGACGTTGCCGAAGCCGGTGGCTTCCGGACGGATGAGCGAGCCGCCCCACTTCAGGCCCTTGCCGGTGAGCACGCCGGTGAACT
>DAOOFR010000202.1:0-5867 GCA_035415285.1 Opitutaceae bacterium | reverse complement strand
TTCTTCGGCGCGAGGATTTCGATCAGCTCCTTGTCGGGCTGGCCGCAGAGGGCCGGGAGGCCGAGCCACTCGTAGATGCCGAAGTCGCCTTTGTACTCCCAGTTGGCGTAGGCGATGCCCTCGGCGGCGAAGAGGCCGACGAGGTCGCGGTAGTAGGCGAGGCGGTCGGCGCGGGGCACGGTGGGCAGGCAGCCGAACTCGCCGCAGTAGAGCTGGAGGCCGAGCTCCTTGGCGCGGCGGATGGCCGGCTCGCATTCCTGGCGGAGCCGGGCGGGGCCCCAGTCGGCGGCGGCGTTGCCGATCTGGTTCTTCAGACCCTCGTCGTAGTTGGCGGTCAGATTCGCGAAGGTGGCCGCGTCGACGATGGGGCCGGGGTAGTTCACCGGGCCGGTGTAGACCTTGGTGGGCACCCAGTCGGCCTTGTAGTGGGTGAACAACAGCGGGGCGTAGGTGTGGAAACTGAGGATGATGTTCTTGTCGCCCGCGGGCACCTTCAGGAAGGGCAGGTTCTCCGGCATCTGCCAGCGGTTGGCGCCGAAGACGAGGACGCGGTCGGGCTCGAGCGCGCGCAGCATGGCGTAACACTTCGTGACGAGCTTGTTCCAGTCCTCCGGGTCGTCGGCGACGGGCTCGTTGAGGATCTCGTAGGCGACGAGGTCGACCGGGAACTGGCGCAGGCGGGCGGAGAGATCGCGCCAGAGCGAGAGCAGATGCTCCTGCTCCTGCGGGTCGCTCCACAGCGTGATCTTCAGGCCCTCGTTGGCGGCGTTGAAGTGGTGGGAGTTGAGCGTGTGCAGATCGACGATGACGCGCAGGCCGGCCTGGCGGCTCCACCCGATGGCGGTGACGAGCCGTTCGAACTCGCGCTCGATCCGGCGGCCGTCGGCGGCCCAGAGCTCCTTCTCGTCGACGGGCAGGCGGATGTGGTCGAAGCCCTGTGCGGCGATGAAGCGGACATCCGCTTCGGTGAACCACTTTTCGCGGGGGGCCCAGCCGAAGTCCTGCGAGAGCCAATGGCTGATGTTGACGCCGCGCTTGATGGCGAAGCCGGCGGGGTTTTGCGGTGCCGCCGCGGGAGGGGCGGAGAGGGCGATCGCCGGGAGCATGAGGAGGATGGTCAGAAGACGGTGGATAGTCATGGGGAGGGGGAGGTCATTCGATCGGCAAGGCGAAGAGCACGCAGCTGAGCGCCGGCACGGCGAGCGGCTGGCCGGCGTCGATGCCGGAGCTGGCGACGATGTCGATGGCGCGGGGCTGGCCCGGGGCGTTGAAGGCGTGTTCGTCGCCGCCGGCGATGGTCCACGCGTTGGCCGGGCCGGAGACCTTGCGGCCAGCGAGCGCGAGCGGCAGGGCGCGGGCTTCGGTGGTCGGGTTGACGACGGCGACGGTGAGGGTCTTGCCGTCGGCGGTGAGCGCGGCGGCGACATCGAGCGGTCCGAAGTCGCCGGCGAGCTTGAGCGGCACGCTGCCGAAGTGGGCGCGGTACAGCTGGAGCACGAGGCCGGTGGTCTCCATCTCGGCGGCGGTGCGGCTGGTCTTGATCGCGCCGATCACGTTCACCGTCTGCGCGTAGTGCGCCATCGTGATGATGTCGCTCTGACGGAAGAACTCGTGGAGGCCCACGGCCACGCCGAGGGCGTCGGCCAGGTCGTAGCGGCAGCCGAGCTCGCCGTAGGTGTATTCGCGGTGCCAGTAGTTCCACTCGTCCATCGCGATCGGGACGATGCGGCCCTTCAGCTCGGGCCGGCCAACCTGGAAGGCACGGTGCTGTTCGGCGACGTTGCGGATGGCGGTGCGCAGCAGGCCGACATGGGTCGCGAGCGGGGCGCGGACGGTGTCGGGCTCCCATGGCAGACGGCCGGCGTAGACGTGTTCGGAGATGAGATCCATCTTGTCGGCGCAGTCCAGGAGCATGCCCTCGGACCAGCCGAGGCCGCGCTTCACCTGCTCGGGGTCGTTGTCCTTGTTGATCTTGCCGATGGAGCCGACGCCGACGAGCACGAGCGACGGATCGACGGCGTGCATGGCCTTGGCGACGAGGTTGTGCTTCAGCGCGTACTGGTGGAGCGGCATGAAGCCGAGCTGCCACGGGCCGAACATCTCGTTGCCCACGCACCAGTGCTTCACGCCGTAGGCGGCGGCGTGGCCGTTCTGGGCGCGCCAGCCGCCGGCGAGCGAGGAGGCGGGACCGTTGACGTATTCGACCCACTGGGCGGCGGAGTAGGCGTCGCCGAAGCCGGTGTTGGCGGCGATCATCGGCGTGGTGCCGATCTCGCGACAGAAGGCGATGAACTCGTCGGTGCCGAAGTCGTTGTGCTCGATGCCGGTCCAGGCCGGGTTGCCGCGCGGGGGGCGGCGGTCGCGGTCGCCGATGCCGTCGCGCCAGTCGTAGCCGCTGACGAAGTTGCCGCCGGGCCAGCGGTAGAGCGTGCCGCCGAGCTGCTTGAGCAGGGCGAGCGTGTCGCGGCGCAGGCCGTTGACGTTGTCGCCCGGCATGAGCGAGACGGTGCCGAGGAGGGTGTCGGATTCGTGGATGCGCAGTTCGAGGCGGGCGGCGTCGGTGCGGGCGAGGGAACGCAGGCTGAAGGGCTGGCGGCTGTACTCCCCCGGGGCGAAGGTGAGGCGCTGGGTCGCGCGCTCGGCCGGGCCGTCGCCCCAGACGAGAGCGACCTCGACGGTGGCGGGGCGCTCGCCGGTGGGGCGGGCCCAGACGTAGCCGACGTAGTCGAGACCGGCGACGATGCCGAGCTTGTGGTGACGGATGCCGTGGCCGGCGCGGATGCGCGGCGTGTGCTCGCCGACGAACGCGTTCTCCTTGATCATCTCGACGCCGGCGGGGGCGCCGACGATCTCCCACGGCGAGGCCACGAGCGCGGGGAAGTCCGACTGCTGGAGGTTGCCGACGTTGAAGTCGGAGGTGCCGGCGGTGGGCTTGAGCCCGCGATAGGGGCCGAACTCCGCGGTGATGGGGAAGTAGAACTTCCGGTCCTCGAGCATCTCGGCCCAGATGCCGCCGTAGATGCAGCGGCCGAGGTGTTCGATGAATTGCCCGTAGATGAACGGATTGATCGGGGCGGCGGTGGCGGCGGGATCGAGGTGCACGACGGGGGCGGGGACGGGGGCGGCAAGGGCCGGGACGGCCAAGCCGAGCGCGAGAGCCAAGGGGATGCTTTTCATGGAGGGAGAGGGAACGAAGAATTGCCCGGGATGGACGGGGACGAGTAAACCACCGGATCGTTTTTCTGCCAATGCCGTTTGCCCTCGCGCCTTTACGTGAAACCCACCTCATCGGCCCCCGCTGCCGGGAGTGGGTGCTTGCCCGGGACCATGTGCCGCAGTTGCGCACGGCCCGGCTGGTCTGGGTGGGCCACGGCGAGCTGCGCCCGCCCTACCGCATGGTCCGGCCGTATTCGCCCTACAGCCATGTGGTCGCGTGCTACGGCGGCCGGGGGCGTGTGCTGATCGACGGGGCGGTGGTGGACTGGCGCCCGGGGCAGGTGCTGCTGGCGCCGGTGCACGTGCTCCACGCCTTCGAGGTCGCCGGCCGCGAGCCGTGGCGGATTGCGTGGGTGTTTTTCGACGACCGAGCGGGCCCACCGGTGGTCGCCGGCGACCGGGCGCGGCTGGTCGAGGCGGAGGTCGGGGATTTTGTCGCCGGCTTGCAGATGCTGACGCGGGAGGCGGCCGGGGCGCGGGAGCCGGCCCTGCTGCAGTCGCTTGTGGCGGTGGTCGAGACGCAGGCGCGCCGGCTGGCCGGGAGCGAGCCGGTGGATGCGCGGTTGTGGCGCCTCTGGGAGCGGGTGGAGGGCGACCTCGCGCGCGACTGGTCCGGCGGGGAGTTGGCGCAGGCCGCGGCGGTGAGCGAGGAGCACCTGCGCCGGCTCTGCCAACGGCATCTGCGCCGCAGCCCGGTGGCGCATCTCACCCAGCTCCGGATGGAGCGCGCCTGCACGCTGCTGCGCTCCACCTCGGCGAAACTCGAGGTGATCGCGCAGCAGGTGGGATTTTCGAGCATCTACACCTTCTCCGGGGCCTTCAAACGCTGGAGCGGCGTGCCGCCCTCGGCGTTCCGCGCCGGCGGGACCGTGGCCGAGCCGCGGGCGCAAACGGGCGAGAACGAACCTGCCTAGCGCGCGCTGGCTCCAATCCTCACGATACCCCGGCAGTGATGCACAAAAGGTGCAGCTGTCCGTAGGTAGGGCGAACCCTCCGGGTGAGCCGCGGCTCGGCGGGGACGCCTCGCCCTACCTTAAGCAACGACGTTTCGTCGTGAAGATCCAGGCGCCGACCAAGCCCGCGCTGCCGGCTTGCGTTTGGCGGTGGCGCTGCGTGGATCGCGGGGTGCGTCCGCTCGCCGATCTGAGCATGCCCGAGTTCGAACAGTTGGTGGCCTCCTGGGGCCATCCGACGGTGCATGCACGCAAGCTGCTCCGGCGCTACTACATGGGGTCGGGCACGGTCGAGTGGGACCGCATCCAGTTGCCCAAGGGATTTCGCGAACGCGTCGAGGCGCTGGGGCTGTCGACCACCACGGTCGCCGCGCGGCAGGAGGACCCGGACGGCACGGTGAAGCTGCTGTTGCGGCTCGCCGACGGGCAGACGGTCGAGACGGTGTTGATGGCCGACCACCGCGCGGATCGCGCGGCGGGCTGCCTGTCCACACAGGTCGGATGCGCGATGGGCTGCGATTTCTGCGCCACGGCGCAGGGGGGACTCCTGCGCAGCCTCACGGCGGGCGAGATCGTCGAGCAGTTTTTTCACCTCCGCCGCGAGGCCGCGCGCGTGGGCAAGGAGCTGCGCACGATCGTGATGATGGGCATGGGCGAGCCGCTCGCGAATCTGGCGGCGGTGCTCCCGGCCGCGCACCGGATCGGCTGGGGCGAACTCGGCGCGGTGGGCTTCGCGCAGATCACGGTGTCGACGGTCGGCCTCGTGCCGAAGATCGACGAACTCGCCGCCAGCGGCGTGCCCGTCGCGCTGGCGCTCTCGCTCCACGCGCCCGACGACGAGACGCGTCGCCGGCTGTTGCCGACCGCGCGGCGCTACGGCGTCGAGGAGGTGCTGGCCGCCGCCGACCGTTACCAGGAGAAGACGGGCCGGATCGTGAACATCCAGTACTGCCTGTTGCGCGGCGTGAACGACTCGCCCGCGCAGGCGCGCCAACTGGCGACGCTCCTGGAGAAACGCCGGATGCACGTGAATCTGCTCACCTACAACCCGACCGGTCCGGGGCTGAGCGGCATGGCCTACGAGCCGCCGCCGCGCGAGACGGTGGGCGTGTTCCTCGACGAGCTGCATGCCCGCGGCATCGTCGCGCATTTCCGGAGACCCCGCGGCGCCACCATCGACGGGGCGTGCGGGCAACTGCGCGCGCGGACGGGCGGCTGAGAAGTGCGGACTGCGGACTGCGGAGTGCGGACTGCGGAGTGGTCGGCGGGGCGGTGTGGGCGCGCGTGTTGTGCGGTGGTCATGCCGTTGGCGGAGGGGGCGAGCTCGCTCGCGCCGTTCGGCAGGAGCGAAGCCCAGCCGCCTGGGCCAGCTCCGGCGCTTCCGCTGGAAGCAGGGCCACGACGAGTGATTCTATATGAAGCAGTTGGACACAGAGGGCACAGAGATAAGGCAAGAGTACACAGAGATCGGAGAAGAAACCGGATGCCAGAGGTGCTCACCAGCGGGGTGGATGGGCCGGACCACATTTCGCTTACCCAAGTTCCCCTCTGCCGTAGGTTCCTCCGAACGGCAGCATGATCTCCTTCCGCCTCTGTGCCCCGTCCGAGCAACCGTTTCTATTGAGCCTCGCACAATAGACTGACCAAGGTAGGCGAACTGCCGGGCCATCCGTTCGCTCGGCGGGCCCATTCTGCCGT
>DAOOFR010000201.1:0-5962 GCA_035415285.1 Opitutaceae bacterium | reverse complement strand
GCAGGTGTGGGTGAGGTCGCAGGTGCGATAGTGGCGGCGGAAGGTGGACCAAGCGAAGGCGACGGACCCCAGCGCGAGCGCGGCCAGAATGGCGAGTCCCGCCAGCGAGGGGCTCGGTCCGCCGCCGCGGTGAAGGATGATCAGGCTGGCGATGATGTAGCCCGGATACGCAAGCAGCCAGAAGGCGAATTGGCTCAGCAGGTGTCCCGAGAAGACCGCCAGCGGCAGGAGATTGGAGACGATCAGCGCGACCGCGGGCAGTGGCCAGAAACGATGGAGCAATGCGAGGTTCCACGGTTGCTGCGCGACGAGGGCCGCCGCGGCCAGACTGGTGGCAGTCCCGACGATGCAGCCGGCCAACGCGAGGAGAAGTCGACACTCGAAGGCGAGAAAGAGCACGTTGGCCAGACGCGTGCGAGCGAGCGGGAAGGGCTGCGCCGGTACCCCGGCTTGGATCACGCCCGTGAGAACGGTCGCGAAACTGACTGTCGATACCAGGATGAACCACAGGCGAATTTCGCTGTGGACGATCTCGCCCGAGGTGCGGGCGGTTTCGACGACCAACCGGCAGTAGTTGCTCCACGCTTCCCCTTCAATGACCGCAAGGAGAACTCCGCTGACCAAGAGTGCCGTCACGGTGCCGACGAACGTACCAGCGAAAACGCTCCAGTGGTTGCGGGCGAGACGGCTTCTGCCGAATCGGGCCTGGTGGACGATGCGCAGCCAGTCGCCGAGGGTGTTGTGGAACGGCGCGGCGGACCATGCGGCGCTTGGACGGGTGCTGCGCTGCTCGTCGAGTTGCGCGGCTTCCACTTGGGCCTGTTGGAGGATGTCGGTGTCGACGAACAAAAGTGTGCTCTGTGGGGCGTAGTAGCACGGATTGGCGCTGCGGGCGCGGAGGCGGTCGCGGGAAAAACCGAGACGAAAACACGCGCAGGCGAAGGCGAGTCCGCCGAAGAAGAGGAGCCATGGCGCGGCTTGGCCGAGCGCGACGAGTTGGTCGCGGGCGAGGCTCGTGGTTGCGGTCGCCACGACGGTGATAAGGACGAAACCGAACCATGGGTTGATGCCGATCGTTTTGCTGTGCCCCGGGGCGAGCAAAGGTAAGGCGAGACCAGCGAGGATCAGTCCACCGGCGGCGGGGGCGGGAATGGATGTGTCCCAGGCCGCGCACAAGCCGAACAGAAGAAGGGCGGCGAACACGAAGGCGACGAAGTGGCTGTCGCGGAACTTCCGGGGCGCGGCGGGCAGGAGCGGGAAGCTACTCCGGTGTGCCGCCTCGTACAGCGGCGCGATCAGGACAAGCCCGGCCGCGAGTGGGGCGACCACGCAGCAGAAGACTAGGGCGCCTTCTTTCAGGCTCACCCCGAGGGATGCCATCAATATGGCGCAGATGAACAGCAGCAGCGCTGTGCTGGCGAGCGTACGCCAGGGGCGCAGGAGCGTGAGGTAGGCGCGGAGGGGCATGGCGGGTCAGGCGGATCGCTGGTGGGGTGTGGAAGAATGGGAGAGTGGCACGGGTCTCCAGACCCGTGGTGGGCGAGGAGACGGCGTTGTTTTGAAAAGAGGGAGAGCGTGCGTGAGTCGGAGAACACGGGTCAGGAGACCCGTGCCACGACGGGGCGCGCTCATGACGGCTTCCGGCGCTGGTCGGTGAGGAGCGGAAACATCTCGTCGAGGTTCAGCGGGCGGGTGCGGAGCTCGGCGCGGTGGGCGGCGGCGAGGCGGGCGGCGGCCTCGGTATCGGTGGTGCGGACGCGGAGGACGGCCTGGCGGGCGTCGCCTTGGCGGCCGAGGACAAAGGGCTCGGCGAAGCTGGCGGGGAGCGCGCCGGCGGCGGAGGTAAGTGTCCACTCGGCGTAGCTTTCCTGGAGGAGGTCGAAGGGGGAGTTTTCGACGAGTTCGCCGGTTTCGAGGGCGACGATCCAGTCGACGATCCTCTCCACGTCGTTGAGGATGTGTGACGAGATGACGACGGTGGTGCCGTCGTCGCGAAGGAGCTCGAGGAGGAAGTCGAGCAGGCGGCGGCGGACGATGGGGTCGAGGGCGCTCATGGGCTCGTCGAGCAGCAGGAGCGCGGGGCGGTGGCAGGTGCCGAGGAGGATGCCGACCTTCTGGCGGTCGCCGGGGCTGAGCTGGACGATCTTGCGCTTGGGGTCGAGTTCGAGGGCTTCGAGGAGGCGGCGTTCGAGGTCGCGGTCCCAGCGGGGGTAGAACGAGGCGTTGAAGTCGAGGTGCTGGCGGACGGTCATCCACTCCAGATAGCGGCCTTCCTGCTGGACGAGGCCGAGGCGGGTGAGCTGCGGCGTGTCCAGTTTCCCGGACGGTGTACCGAGCGTGGTGCAGGTGCCGCTGGTGGGCGGGAGCAGGCCGGCGGCGATGTGGAGGAGGGTGGTCTTGCCGGCGCCGTTGCGGCCGAGCAGGCCGATGATGCGGCCGGCGGGGAGCTCGAGCGAGAGGTCGCGCAGGGCGGTGTGGGTGCCGAAGCACTGGCGGACGGAGCGGAAGACGACGGGCGCGGCGTCGGTGGGGGCGGCGACGGGCGCGGTCGGGGCGAGGGCGTTCATGGAAGGTGGAATGTAGAAGGGAGAAGGCAGAACGAAGGGGGAGGGAGGCGGGACGGAAGGAGAAGGCAGAGTGGAGAATGCAGAACGGAGAAGGCGCAATGTGGGGATCGGAGTCTGTTGTTAGGGAGTGTTTGGCGAGGCGGGCTACGATCCGGCGGACGGAAGGACCACGGATTTCACGGATGGCACGGATTTCGGAACCGCGTATCCGTGTGATCCGTGGATAATCGCTTTGGGTGCGGCTTCATCGGTCGAGGAGTTCGCGGAAGAGTTTCACGGCCTGGGCGGGCGGGACATCGAGCTGCTTGGCGAGGTGCGCCGCGGCGGTGAGTTGCTGGCGGAGCGGGTCGAGGCGGGCGGTCTGCTGGGCCTCGGCGGGGCGCTCGCGGACGATGAGCGTCTGGCCGCGGCGGCGCTCGAGGACGCCGTCGCGCTCGAGGAGGCTGTAGGCCTTGCTGATCGTCATCGGGTTGAGGGCGATGTCGGCGGAGAGCGCGCGGGTGGAGGGGAGTTCGGCGCCGGGTGGGAGCAGGCCGGTGGCGATCTGGAGTTTGATCTGGTCCATGAGCTGCCGGTAGGCGGGCACGCCGTTGTGCAGGTCGATGGAGAGCAGGGGGGGCATGGCGGGGATTGCGGATTTCGGATCGCGGAATGCGGATTGGACGGAGGACGGATCTGGTTGGGGCGAAGGGAGGCGAATGTGGAACTCAGCGTGGACGGGTGCCGGGGCACGACCTTGCAGGGAAGCAACACTGCTGAGCGATCCCGTCGGAGATTGACCACGGATCACACGGATGGGCACGGATGGTCGCGGGATGATCCGTGTTCATCCGTGAAATCTGTGGTTTCCGGTTCATGTTGCGTGAGAGGAACGAGCTCGGAGCGGATGGTGCCGGAGGACGGGCGGCGGGCTGTGTGGGCTAGTGTATTATGACACTAAGGCAGCGTGTCAACTCTGCGGTGGCATGGCGGAGCGATCCCGTGGTGTGGAAACGCAAAACGCCGCGCCCGAGAACGGGCGCGGCGTTGGCGGAAAGGGCGGGGGGCGGCGGGTGTCGCCGGACCTCGGTTACTCGGCGACGATCTTGACGCTCTGCACGCCCTGGCGGGTGTTGGGCGTGCTGCGCTCCGGGCCGGAGGTGGCGCAGGTGGCGATCTTCTCGAGCACCTCGTCGCCGGCGACGAGCTGGCCGAAGGCGGTGTACTGGCGGTCGAGGAAGGCGGCGTTGCCGTGGCAGATGAAGAACTGGCAGCCGGCCGAATCCGGATGTTGGGAACGGGCCATCGAGATCACGCCGCGCACGTGCGACTTGTCGTTGAACTCGGCCTTCACCTTGTAGCCCGGGTCGCCGGTGCCGGGGATGCCCTTGGCGCCGGCCTTGGTGTTCGGGCAGCCGCCCTGGATCATGAAGCCCTTGATCACGCGGTGGAAGGCGGTGCCGTCGTAGAAGCCCTCGCTCGCGAGCTTCTTGAAATTCTCGACGGTCTTCGGCGCGACCTCGGGCCAGAACTCGATCTTGATGTCCCCGTGGTCGGTGCTGATCACGGCGTATTCTTTGGTGGTGGTGGACGACATGGCCGGCGAGGGAAGCGGCGGCGGTTTCGCCGCGCAAGGCCGAATCGCGCCGCGCGGCCGGCGGCCGCCGCCGCGCCGCGATGCAAGAATTTCACCCCAGTCGCGGGGAATAACATCGACGCCCGACCGGCGCCCATGCATTCACTTGCTCACAACTTACTCACAGCCGATGAGTACCCCCCAAGGGACCCTCCAACCCAAACCGCGGCTCAGAGTTTCCACGAAGGCCAAGACCTTCGTCCTCGACACGAACGTGCTGCTGCACGACCCCCAGTCGATCTTCAAGTTCGACGACAACAACCTCGTCATCCCCGTCGAGGTGCTCGAGGAACTCGACGCCATCAAATCGGAGCAGTCCACCGAGCGCGGCCGCAACGCCCGCACCGTGCACCGCATCCTGTCTCAGCTCCTGCCCGACAGCCGGGCGATGCTCGAGGGCGTGGACCTGCCCACCGGCGGCACGCTCTCCGTCATCATCAACCGCTACCTGCTCGACGGCGAGACCTCGCCCACGATCCAGCGCTTCCGCTCGGTGCTGCCGGACCTGCTCAAGAAGGACAACCGCATCATCGCGTGCGCGCTCTTCGTGAAGGACACCTTCCCGCCGCCGACGATCCTGGTGACGAAGGACGTCAACGTCGCGCTGAAGGCGCGCGCGGTCGGCCTGGAGGCGCAGGACTTCCTCAACGACAAGGTGCCGGTCGACGACGAGGACACCGGTTACCACACCATTCCGCTTTCGATCTACGAGATGCAGCGTTTCGCCTCCGAGGCGCAGATCGAGTTCGAGGGCGACGGCCTGAAGGATCTCCTGCTCAACGACTACGTCCTGCTGAAGACGCCCGAGGGCAAGACGATGCCCGGCCGCTACTGCGGCGCCGGCGTGGTGCGCCGCCTGCGCATCCCCGACCACGTGTCGGCCCCCGGCGGCATCCCGATCCGCCCGCGCAACCTCGAGCAGCAGTTCTTCATGGACGCGCTGCTCGACGACTCGATCTCGCTCGTCACCTGCTACGGCAAGGCGGGCACGGGCAAGACGCTGCTCTCCACCGCCTGCGCGCTCCAGCAGATCCGCGACGAGGCCAACCGCTACGACGGCGTCTCCATCTCCCGTCCGGTCATCGCGCTGGGCAAGGACATCGGCTTCCTGCCCGGCTCGATCGACGAGAAGATGAAACCGTGGTTGCAGCCCTATTACGACGCGCTCGAGGTGCTCATCCCGACCAAGCCGCAGAAGGAACCGCAGTTTGCGGCCAAGAAGGTCGGCAAGAAGATGCGCAAGGAGGCGACCTTTGCCGCGCCCGGCGTGATCCCGGTCGCTGCCGGCGGTGGCGCCAACTCCTCCCTCGCGCCGCTCAAACCCTACGAGCGATTGTTGCGCTCCGGCGTGGTCGAGATCGAGGCGCTCTGCTTCATCCGCGGCCGCTCGATCGCGCGGCGCTTCTTCATCCTCGACGAGGCGCAGCAGCTCACGCCGCACGAGGTTAAGACGATCATCACCCGCATCTCCGAGGGCTCGAAGATCGTGCTCATCGGCGACCCGGCGCAGATCGACAACCCCTACGTCGACTCCCGCAGCAACGGCCTGGTGTACTGCCGCAACAAGATGCGCGGCCATGCGCTCGCCGCCCACGTGAAGCTCTCCAAGGGCGAACGCTCGAAGCTCGCCGAACTCGCCGCGGACCTGCTCTGAATCGTGATCATGCAGTCCGCGAGGAGGTCCAGTCTCTGACTGGACGCCGGAATACGTGAGCCGGCGGTCACGGCTGGAGTCGGAGGTGTCCGGTCGGAGACCGGACCCACGGGGAGAGCATGCCGG
>DAOOFR010000200.1:0-6002 GCA_035415285.1 Opitutaceae bacterium | reverse complement strand
GCCATGCTGATCCTCTGAGCGGGGATCATGCAGTTGCCGCAGATCCACAGGCGAACCGCCGTCCCCCGTTGGTGAAACCGCCGACCGGCATGCTCTCCGCGTGGGTCCGGTCTCCGACCGGACACCTCCGGCTCCAGCCGTGCCCGCCGGCTCCCGTATTCCGGCGTCCAGTCAGAGACTGGACCTGCTCGCGGACTCCGAGGAAACAGCCTTGGTTCTTCCCGTCCGGGGCAAAACGCGTTTTGCGGTGGGAGCTGCATGGTTACGGCTGAGCCGTAACCATTCAGTTGGCGTAGGGTGCGAGCTTGCTCGCACCGCACGACGAGAGCGACGGCCAACGGTCTGAGCAAGCTCAGCCCCTACAACCGAAACAATCAGTGAAGGCCGCGCCGATTGAATTGTCACGGCTGAGCGGGGCCGGCCGACCGGGTCGGCCCCGCTGAGCCGCAGGGTGCCCCTCAGTCGGGCAGCACCCGCAGCTCGCACAGCCGATCCGGCGCGAATAGCAGCCGGGCCAGGGACTCCAGCTCGGCCCGCGTCACCGCCTGGAGGATCCGCTTCTGGTCGGCCTGGCCCGCGACGAACTGCGGCTTGCTCTGCGCCTCGCTCAACGTCGCCAGCCACCATTTGTTGCTCACCGCGTTCTCCTCCGCGGCCCGGATCAACGGCAGCCGCGCCCGCTCCAGCTCCTCGTCGGTGAAGCCGGCCTCCGCCAGGGCCGCGACCACCTGTTTGGCCGCCGTGGCCACCTGCCCGACCTGCCGCGGCGCCGTCTCGACCCGGCACCGCAGGTAGAGCATCGCCGGGGCCAGCGCGCGCTCCGCCATCAGGCCCACCACCGGCGAATACGTCTTCCCCATCTCCTGCCGCAGGCGCACGCGAATCCGATCCTCGAGCACAGCGGCCAGCAGTCGCAGGCGGCAGTCGTCCTCCTGCCCCACCACATCGGGCAGCGGCCAGGCCAGGGCGACACTGCCGAGCGTGCCCTTGCCCTGGTAGCGCACCTCGAGCCGTTGCGGCGTCGCGCCCCGGACGAAAGCCCGTCGGTCGGCCATCGGGTCCACCGTCGAACGCAGCGGCAACGCGCCGAAACTGGCCGCCACCGCCTCCGTGGCCTCATCCAGGCCGAGGTCGCCCACGATCGTGATCTCGATCGGCGAGGTCTCGAGTTGCGGCACGATCCAGGAGCGCAGCTCCTCGAACGTCATGCGTTCCGTCGTCTCGCGCCGCGGTCGGGTGAGCGCATGATGGCCGCCGAACAGGTGCTCGCGCACCCGATCTTCCGCCAGCATCGCCGCGGTACGGTCGGACCGCGCCAGTTGGCTGTCGATGAACGCCCGGGCGTGCGCCTCACCCGCCGCCCGGAAGGCCGGCTTCGCCACCCGCGCGGCGAAGAGTCGCAACACCGTGGCCACTCCGTCCACCGGCCCGTCGGACGAGAACCCGAGGCGGTCGGCGCCGAAACCGAAGCCGGTCGTGGTCTCCTCGCGGCCGAGCAGTTCGCTCTCCTGCTCCGCGGTGAGGCCGGCGATCCCGCCGTGCAGCAGCGCCGCGACGCCGAAGGCCAGTCCCTCGCGGCCGGGCTCGGTGCCCAGCAACCCGTATCCGAAACCAACCCGCACGTGCGCCTGGCCCGGCTCGAACCGCGTGGACTTGAAGTTGAGCCGCACTCCGTTGTCGAACTGGACCAGCCAGCAATCCAGCGCCGCATCGTGCTCGGCGTTGGCGACCATCCCCGGCGCCGCGTGGAAATCCGGCAACCGCGCCTCCACGGTCGTTTCCGTCGGCAGCGGCGCCAGCCGGGCCGTGCGAACGCGCCGCAGCGCCGCCTCCACCGCAGCGACGCCGTCGCGGCCCGGAGTCATCGGACCGGCGACCACCAGCCGGGTCCGTTCCGCCGCCCAGAGCCGCGCCACCGCCGCGCGGCATTCCTCCGGGCGCAGCGCCGCGAGCGCCACCTCGGTCCACCGCCGCTCCTCCTCCGGTGGGGAGAACGTCAGTCCCTGGCCGAACGCATGCGCCAACGCGACGACCACCTCCCCTGCCGATCGGCTGTCCGCCTCGCGTTCGTCGCGGTGCGCCTGCCGCCGGCGCCGCGCCACCGCCGCCGCCAGTTCCTCCTCCGTGAAGCCGAGTTGCTCCGCGCGGCGCACCTCGGTCTCCAGCGCCACCGCCACGGCCGGCCAGCTCGCCGCCGTCGTGCGCACCCGCAGCAGCGGGATGCGCCAGCCCGGCACCTCGTTGCTCGCCATCGCCTCGATCTGGCCCGCAACCGCGAGAGCGCGGCTGAGCCGCCGCTCCAACATCCGCAAGGCCACGGACTCCGCGAGTTCCTCACGCCGGCGCACGGCGTCGTCCCCCGGCCGGCGGGCCGTCGCCCCCGCGAGGGTCACGATCGCCACGGGCGAATCCGGTTCGACGAACAGGCTGGTGCCGACCGGGCGCGACGCTCGCGGCGCGGGCACCGCTTCGGCCACCGGCGCCGGTCCGGTCGCCGCCAAGGAGGCGAACTCCCGCTCCACCAGCTGCGCCGCCGCCTCCGTCTCCAGCTCCCCCGCCACCGCGAGCACCATGCGCTCCGGCCGGTACCACCGTGCGTGGAAGGCGCGCAGGCTGTCGGCGGTCGCCCGCTTGAGCGCGCGCGGCGTGCCCAGTTGCGACCGGCCCATCGCGGAGTCGCCGAACAGGGCCTCCAGCTCGCGTTCGCCGATCTGGTCGCGGAACGGCGCCAGATACCCGAGTTCCCGGCCCCACCAATACGAGATGCGCCCCGCACGCACGGCCCCCTCGGCCAGGATCACGCCGCGCTCCCGCTTCACCGCCGCCGGATCGAACTGCAGGCCGTCGGCGAAATTGCGCAGCACCTTCAGCGCGGTCGCCAGCGCCGCGGGGTCCGCCGTGGGCACGTTGCGGATCTCGTACACCGTGCAGCTGCGGCCGGTCGAGGCGTTGAACTCCGAGCCGAACCCGAGGCCGAAGCGCTGGAGGGCGCGGATCACGCTGTCGCCCGGAAAATCCCGCGAGCCGGCAAAGGCCAGATGCTCGACGAAGTGCGCGTATCCAAGCTCGTCGCGCCGCTCGTGCCGGCTGCCCACGTCCACGAACAGCGCGAGCGACACCCGCCCGGGCGGCACCGGATGCGGGCGCAGGGCGTAACGAAACCCGTTCGCGAGCCGCCCGGAGCGCACAAGCGGATCGGTTCCCGGTCCCGGTTCCGCCACCGCCGCCTCCGGCAACGGCGCCGCCCAGCCCGGCCAGGCGAACGCGAGGCCGGCGGCGACCAACAGGATCGGGAGGAAGCGGGCGCTCATGGGTGGGGGGGGGAGACAGCACGGCGAACGGCCGACAAGGAGAACTGCGGCGAACCCGCACTTCAATCTGCCAGGCGCGCAACCGAACCGCACAACCCCGCCATCGGTCCGAATCCCGCGTTTTTCACTCCGGTTTTCACCGCCGGATCGCGCCCCCCGCCGGACCCGTCGCGCCCTACTCCTCGTAGGGGGTGTACTCCGGCACGAGTCGCTTCATCGCGCCCTTGATCTCGCCGCTCATGCCCGTGTCGGCGACCACGCGCAACGCCGCCAACCAGCCGTCGTCCGCCTCGGCCACCGCGCCGGGCGAGGCTTTCAACCGATAGATCCGCGGGTGTTCGGTGGTCTCGTGCGTCTCGTCGGTGTGGCGCAACTCCTCGTAGAGCTTCTCGCCAGGGCGCAGCCCGGTGATGCGAACCTCGATGTCGATGTCGGGCTTGAAACCGCTCAACTCGATCATCTGCCGGGCCATGTCGATGATCTTCACCGGCTTTCCCATATCGAGGATGAAGATCTCGCCGCCCACGCCCAGCGTGCCCGTTTGCAGGACCAGACCCACCGCCTCGGGGATCGTCATGAAATAGCGCGTCATCTCGGCGTGCGTCACCGTCACCGGTCCGCCCTGGGCGATCTGGCGCCGGAAGGTGGGGATCACGCTGCCGCTCGAGCCGAGCACGTTGCCGAAGCGCACCGCGAGGAAGCGCGTGCGGTTGCCCGGGGCGTGCTGGCGCGCCTGCAGGGCCTTCTCGGCCAGCCGCTTGCTGCAGCCCATCACGCTGGTGGGGTTGATCGCCTTGTCGGTCGAGATCAGCACGAAGCGCTCGACCTCGTATTCGCTCGCCAACCGCGCGAGCTGCGCCGTGCCGAAGGTGTTGTTCTTGATGGCCTCGCCGGGCTGCCGCTCCATCAGCGGCACATGCTTGTGCGCGGCCGCATGGAAGACGATCTCCGGGCGATGCTTCATGAAGATCGCCCGCATCGAGTTCAGGTCGGTGATGTCGGCGATGAGCGGGGCGATCCGTTTTCCCGCCGGGGTGCCCAACAACTCGTTCTCGATCTCGAACAGGGCGATCTCCGTCTGCTCGACCATGAGCAACCGGCGGGGCTCGCGCGCCAAGATCTGGCGACACAGTTCGCTGCCGATGCTGCCGCCCGCCCCGGTCACCAGCACCACCCGGTCGCGCAACAGCCGCTCGATGCCCGCGGAATCGAGTTCCACCTCGTCGCGCCCCAGCAGATCCTCGATCGCCACGGGCCGCGTGCGATCGACCTTCACCTGCCCCGAGGCGAGCTGCGTCGCCGACGGCACGATCTGGGTGCCCAGCCCCACCCGGCGCCCGAGCTCGACGATCTCGCGGATGAGCTTGGGCCCGGCCGACGGCATCGCCACCACCAGTTCGTGGAGCTGCACATTCGGCGCGATCTCCAGCAACGCCGCGATCGGGCCGTGCACCGGCAGCCCGTGGATGCTGCGGCCGATCTTCGCCGGGTCGTCGTCGAGGAAGAGCACCGGGCGCAGGCCGCCGCCTTGCCGCGCGAGCAGGTCCTTCGCCAACGCCTCGCCCACATCCCCGGCCCCCACGATCGCGATCCGCCGCTCATCCAGCCCCGGCCGGATCCGCCCCGAGGTGCTCCACGTCCGCACCACCCGCAGAAACAGCCGGAACGTCGACACCAGCACCACGCTCAGGATGAAATCCATCAGGATCACCCCGCGCGGCGGCGACGCCCCGGGAGCGGCGAAGCACCACAGCGCCAGCATGAACGCCGACGCCGCGCTCATCGCCAGCACCACACCGCTGAAGTCCGCGATCGAGAAGTAGCTCAGCATCGAGCGGAACTGCCCGAACGAGTGCAGCAGGATCAGTTTGCACATCACCACGATCGCCAGCAGCTGCACCCGCTGGTCCAGGAACGGCACCGGCACCGCGAAGTCCCAGCGCAACTCGTAGGCGAGCCAGAACGCCGCCGCCAGGTCGACCGCGTACACGATCGCCAGCGCGCCGAAGCGCGTCGCCCGCCGCCGCCCGATCTGCCGGTCGAACCACCCCAACCCGCCCCGTCCGAGCACGCCGAGCCGCTCGCGCAACAACGCCGCGAGCGCCGTGAAACCGGTGACTGGAATGTGGGCCGACATCGGTGCTCGCTCCGGGCCTGCGCCTACGCGCGGCGAAACACTTGCCGCACGATACGGACAACCCGTTCGAACTCGGCCTCCGTCATGCCGGAGCCCGACGGCAGACACAACCCCCGGTTGAACAAATCTTCCGCCACCGTGCCGCCGATGCATTCGCAGCCTCGGTACAGCGGCTGGCAGTGCAGCGGCTTCCAGAGCGGCCGCGCCTCGATGTTGTCGGCCTCCAGCGCGGCCAGCACCGCGTCGCGGGTCACCCCGCCCGCCGCCGGGTCGAGCAGCAGGCACGTGAGCCAGCGCGTGCTCCGCGCGTGCGCGGGCTCCGGCCGAAACTCCACGCCCGGCAGGTCGCCCAGCGCCGCGCTGTAGCGGTCGAACAACGCCCGTCGCCGCTCGATCCGCGCCGCCAGTCCAAGCAATTGGCCGCGACCGATCCCGGCGAGAATGTTGCTCAGCCGATAGTTGAACCCGAGCTCCGCGTGCTCGTAGTGCGCCACCGGCTCGCGCGCCTGCGTGGCGAGCTTGTGGGCACGTTCCACCAGCGTGCGATCCGCGGA
>DAOOFR010000199.1:0-6028 GCA_035415285.1 Opitutaceae bacterium | reverse complement strand
TCCGGGCGAAGGCACCGGAGGTTGGGTTATTATACGTTTGCTTGCAAGATGGTATTACGTCCAGAGTCGCCGGGTTTTTCTGACCTGTCCCTGTTAACACCCGGCCGCAGGGAGCGTAGCGACCGCAGCCGCAGGCCGAGCGCAGCGAGCGCGCACGCCGACCCGCCGCCGCCTGGGCCAACGTTAGCGCGCCGGGGACGGCGGCGGTTGAGGCGTTCGCGGCAGCCTGCCGGGCGCAGCGGGGCCACGCCGGGCAAGATCGGCGGGCGTTGACGTGTCGCAACGTAGCGTCAGCGAAGTGGAGACACGACGGCGACGGCGCGGGTGTTCCAGGAGCGCCGCCTCAGCGCGCAATTCCTCGCGCACTAGCCGCCGCCGGCGGGGATGGTGCTTACCGGACCGCAGCGTAAGCGGAGGGAGGATGCAGGGCTCGTGATCAGCGCCAAGGAGTCCGCGACGCAGGGCTGGCGCGAGACGTGCCGCTGGGTTCTGCGGCTTGAGATTCGCTGGATTTGGCAACTAGCGAAAGTAAGTCCTACTCCAGCCATAACGGCAGAAAAAGTGATAGCGGGATCAGAATCCACCCAAGCAGTCCCAAAGCCTCTCCTAGTTTTGGTGGAATGTAGTGGATAGTTACATATCCAATGAGCGACGCCAGCGCGAGACATATACCTGTAACCGCGATAGGAAGCGAAAGGATCTTTTCGAGAACGTAGAAGACCAGATAGACCCAAATCCACACCCAGCCAAATGCTAAAATAAAAGCACTAGTTGTATATCTATATTGGGTTATAATCATTCGCAGATGCAGCCTAGTTCAAGCTGACGTTGGTGAATGGCTCGCAGATTTTCACCGGCAATATTCATGATAGCACTCCCACTAGCTGCTTCGGATTCAGCGAACGCTGAGTAGAACTCGGACAAGTGGCCACCAGGATCTAGTGCAGCACCGAGGATCTCACTGAGATCGCCCAAAGCCTCCTTCATACGATCAGTTGCGGATTCCTTAGCGAACTGCTGTGCAGCGGCAGAACCATAGCCTATGGCCCGCGCTGTTTGAGATGCACTCACAGCGTCCGCGGCGGTTGCAGTCCCGCCAGAAATGATCCCTCCACCTTGGCTAAGTGGTCTAGCTGTTTGAGGGTTTAGCACTTGGCGTGAGTTTGCAGAGATTGTTTGCAGCCCCGTTCTTGCTGTTACGCCGCCGAGCTTCTTGACGAGAGATGGAGCGGCAGCGATCAAGGCGGATCCTAGCGTCTGGGCAACCGAGAGTCTGGCATAATCAACTGTCCGCGAGTAATTCTGGCTAGAGCTAGTCAATGTCGCACTCGCTCGTGCTAACATTGCTTGGAAGAGCGCCTTTTGATAGGCCAGCTCCATACAGTCTAGGATGTTAATGTTCAGCAGGCTCCGTGCATTCGGATCGATTATGATCCGGTCCATTAGCCCCAGTAGATCGACGGAATTGACCGCGTCATTTCCGACCATCCCGTACAGGTTCAAGCCGCCCAATTCCTCAATCGGATCTCTGGATGGCCACCGTCCCGTCGAGGGGGTGTAATATCTGAAGCCGTAGTAGACCAGGCCGCCCTCGGTGGTGCTGTCGCGGTCCGTGAACTTCGTGCTGAAGCCGAAGGGGTTCACCAAGGCGGCCGTGCCGGCGGATTGCAGGACGTTACCGAAGGGATCGTACCGGTAGGCGGCAGCGATGGCGCCGGTGCCATCGTACAGGCCGATGATGTTATAGGAGCCGTCGTAGATGGGGTAGTAGGTCGAGCCGTTCGACAAGCTCACGGCAAGCAATCCGCCCACGCCGCCGGCGGCCTGGAGGCCACCCGAGGCATCGAGGCCCCAAGTGTAGGAACGCAGGATGGCGAAGGTGGAGCTGTCGATCTCGGCGATGAGGTTCCAGCCGTCGTAGACGAAGCGGATCTCGGCATTGGTGCCGACCTTCTTGGCGATGCGGCGGCCAAGGTAGTCGTACTTGAAGGTGGTGGTGGTGCCGGCCCGGGTGACGGAGGCGAGGCGGTTCTCGGCGTCGTAGGTGTAGGTGCGGGTGCCGTCGGCGGTGAGGTTGCCGGCAAGATCGTAGGTGAGCGCGGCGGCGCCCGGTGCCGCGCTGTACTGGTTGAGTGAATTTCGGGTGTAGCTGCCGGACTGGTCGGCGGTGCGGTTACCGATGGGGTCGTAGTCGTAGTCGCGGGCGGTGCCGGCGACGGCGGCGCCCTTGGCCCAGGTGGCGGTGAGGTCGTACTGGCCGGCCGTGTCGAGCTCGCGGCGATCCGTGTAGGTGAAGTCGCTGTAGAGGCCGGAACTGCGCTGGAGGAGCGCCATGAGGTTGATGCCGTCGGTCTTTTCGACCGAGCGCAAGCCCGCGTTGTTGTACTGGTAACTCGCGGCCACCATGAGATCGGCCGCCGGGCCCCAGGTGTGGTTGAGGTCGGAGACTCGGTTGCTGGCGGGTTCGTAGGTGGTATCGCGGCAATAACCCGAGAGCTGGGCGACGCGGGCGACGAGATTGGCGTTGGCCGCATAGGTGTACGTGAAGGCGGGCGCGGTGGAACCGGTCACGCTGTTGAGGCGCAGGAGCCCATCGTAACCGTAGGCGACGCGGTAATCGGTGGCGGCGCCGTACTGCACGGAGCCATCGGCGCCGTTGCGGCGGCCGGCGGTGCACTCACCAATCGTCGGAGAGGAAGGGCGCGGCCGGGAGCCCGGCGCCGTTGAAGAGCGTGGCGAGCGGGTTGGCCTGCCAGGCGTAGCGCACGGCGACCGGCTGCGGCACCTGCGCGGAGGCGACGACGACCGTGTCGCCCTCGATGCGCGCCTCGGCCCAGTGCCAGACCTTGTCCGCGCCGGCCACGGCGAACTCCCCGAGCTTGTCGCCCCGCGCCACGAGCCCGCCCTCGGTGCCCGTGTAGTGGATGCGGAGCGCACCCGGGAGGGTCTCCAGTTTGGCGAAGGTCGGACCGGCGGTGACGACCGCGCGCCCGTGGACGTCCTTCAGGGCCAGGAGCGCGAGGCGCTCGCCCACGGGGACCTTCTCGGTCGGGTGGATGTCGTCGGCGTCGCCGGTGTCGACGGTGACGATCGCCGCGGCGCCGGGGATGCTACGGCCGAGCTCCAGCTGGATCTCACGGATCTGGGTCCAGCCATCGGCGGAAGCCGGCGGCTCCGCCAGGCGCTTCGTGAACGCCGGGAGGCTGACGATGTAGAACGGGAAGTCGCCCTGGCCGAAGGCGGCGCGCCAGTCGGCGATCATCGCCGGCAGGAGCGTGCGGTACTGCTGCGCCTTGAACTGGTTGGCCTCGCCCTGGTACCAGAGCGCGCCGGTGAGCGCGAGCGGCGCGAGCGGGCGGATCATGCCGTTGAACAGCACCGCGGGCATGGTCGGATAGTTCTCGTAGGCGAGCGGCATCGGATGCGGAGCGCGGGCGTCGACGCTGACGATGCCCTTCCAGGCGCCTTCGAGCGCGACCGCCGAACCGTCGCCGAGGACGATCTTCAGATCGTCGGCGGGGTTGGCGAAGCCGCCGTCGGGCTTCGTCTTGAACACGCGGATGGCGATCCGGTTCTTGCCCGGCCGCAGCACGTCTGGGCCGATGAAGTAGGCGCGCGGATTCTCGACCCAGGAGCTGGCGCCGATCCAGCGGCCGTTGATGTGGACGGTGTCCATCTTTTCGACCACGCCGAGGAGGACCTTCGCCACGCCCGTCGGCAGCGGGTCGGGCAGCTCGATCTCGCGCCGCAGCCAGACAACGGCGGGCGACTCCGGCACGCCGAGATCGGCGAAGGCGGTCTTGAGGGTCGTCGGCTGCCAGGCGGAATCGTCGAGCGTCTCCTTGCCCCACTCCTCCTTCTGACCGCGATCGAACTCGTCGTACCAGTGGCTGACGAAGTTGCCGTACTCGGGCTCGCCGCTGGCCTGGAAGCGCTCGATCTCGGCCAGCGCCGGACTGAAGTCCGGCATGCGTTTGAGCGTCGCGGGCTCCATCCAGCACTCGGCCGGGGTGCCGCCGACGGCGCTCTGGATCAGCCCGATGGGGACGCCGGTCTCGGCATTCACCTTGCGGGCAAAATAGTAGGCCACCGCAGAGCCGCCGCCCCACTGCGGGAAAATCTCGGGCGAGCAGACCTTCCATTCGCCCACGGGCACGGCGACCGGAGCATAGGCGGACTTGGTGGGTATCCGGTAAAACCGGATGCCGGGGTGGTTCGCCGCCGCGACCTCGGCCTCGCCGTCACGCGCGCCGCGCAGGCTGAACTCCATGTTCGACTGCCCGCTGCACAGCCAGACGTCGCCCACGAGGATGTCGCCAAACTCGGCGTGTTGCGGGCCGTCGATCTGGAGCGTGTAGGGACCGCCGGCGGGTGGCGGGGCGAACTCGGCCTGCCACCGGCCATCGGCCGCCGCCGTCGCCGTCGCGGTCTGCCCGGCAATCGCGATGCGGACCTCGGCCCCGGGGGTGGTCCAGCCCCAGATGTGGTTCGGTTTGCCGCGCTGGAGCACCATATGGTCGCCGAAGACGGGACTGACGAACGGCAACGCTGCAACGTCGGCCGCGCCGAGGCGGGCACAGAAGAGGAGGACGAGGAGGGGGGTGATCAGAACGCGAAGCATGATGGACGGGAGTTTCTCAGAGGTCGGCCGCGGTACGCGAGTGCGGCCGCACTGCACCTATAGACTGGGAGCGGAACGTGAACAGTGCGGCGCACGAACCGGCGCGGGCTCAGCGCATCGCCGGATCGCCGGGCACGTACGGCAGGCGGAAGTTGACGAAGTGCTCGAGCGGCCGGGTGGCCGGCTCGACCCCGGCGGGCAGCGGACGTTGCGAGAAGGTCTGGAAATAGAGCAGGCAGCCGTCGCGCCAGAACGCCGCGTCCTTCTCCTGCCGGCGGAGCAACTGCTCGACATGCGTGTGGCGCCCGTGGTCGATGCGTCCGGCGATCGCCGCCCACTGCTTGCGCCAGCCGCCCACGTCGTCCACGCCGGACTGATACCGCAGCGCGAGCTCGTCCCAGAGCGTGCGGCCGGAGGCGAGCGGCCGGTCCCACGGCACATGGTGGAACCAGAGCAGGAATCTCTCCGGGCAGCGCGCGGGATCGCCGAAGCGTTGTGCGACCTCCGGGCGGTACTGGGCGACGGCGTTGGAGCCGGTGGCCGTGCGGTCGAAGCCGAGGCCGCGCTCGTCGGCGCGGTGGTAGTAGACGGAGGTCCAGTCGGGCCGGCCGGACTGGGCGACCCAGGGGCCGGGGCCGTAGTGGTGGCCCTCGGCCATGATGTGGTGCAGCCCGAGCGGCATCGAGTAGTTCACCACCGTCTCGTGCGAGGCGAGCAGCATGGTGGCGACGGTGCGCACGACCTCGGCGTCGTTGCCGAAGGTCATCCGCGTCCACTCATCGGCGATGGACTCCGAGGAAAGCGAGTGGTCCCAGGCGAGGCGGCCGTAGGCGTACCAGTTGGCGGCGGCGAGCGGATGACCGGTCCAGTTGCGCACATCGCCGGTGTTGGCGACGCCGGCGATGCAGGAGTCCGCATGCTGATCGACGGAGCCGTCGACGACGCGGGCGACGGTCGAGCCGGCGCCGGCGCAGAAGGTGTCCGCATCCAAAGTTTCCTTCCACATGGGGGCGAGGAAGGCGAGCTGGAGCGCGCCGCCGAGGTACTCCTGGGCGATCTGCAGCTCGGGCGCGAGCGGCGTGCGCGGCATCGCGCCGAAGAGCGGGTGGAACGGCTCGCGCGGCATGAAGTCGATCGCGCCGTTCTTCACCTGCACGAAGACGTTGGGCCGGAAGGTGCCGTCGAGCGGCGTGAACTCGGTGTAGGCCTGCTTGTGCCGGTCGTCGGGCGCCTCGTGGCTGTAGACGAACGCGCGCCAGATCACCACGCCGCCGTGCGGCGCGAGCGCGCCGGCGAGCAGGTTGGCGCCGTCGGCATGGGTGCGGCCGTAGTCCTGCGGGCCGGGCTGGCCCTCGGAGTTGGCCTTCACGAGGAAGCCGCCGAAGTCGGGCACGTGGCGGTAGATCT
>DAOOFR010000198.1:0-6042 GCA_035415285.1 Opitutaceae bacterium | reverse complement strand
GATGCCGACCTTCAGCGCCGCGGCCACGTGGTATTTCAGGCAGGGCTCGCAGTTGGCGCCGATCGCCGCGCCGAGGGCGACGTACTCGGCGGCGATGGGCGAGAAGCCGGCCACGGGCGTGGCGGAGGCGTTGTTGGAAGCAGGAGCAGGGGCGGCACAGCCGCAGTTGAAGGGCATGTTCATGGAGGTGTCGGTTGTATTCTGATTTCGGTCGGCTGCCTTGGCGCGTTGTGCGCGGGCAGCCGGCCTCACCTCCTTGGACGAGATCGCTGGTGTCGGAGATACGGACTTTCCGGCGACCGACGCAGATATCTTCCGATCACAGGCGAGCGTGCCCGTCTCGCTCTGGTAGAACTCGCAACCGTGTTCGAGCTCGCGGCGCAACGCCTGTCGCGCGCGGTGCAGGCGGATCTTCGCGTTGTCCACACTCACGCCGAGGCGCGCAGCGATCTCCGGATTCGAGAGGCCTTCGAGATCCTTCAGCTCGATCATGGCCCGATGCTCGGGGGCGAGACGTGCCACGTATTCGCGCACGCAGGCGCTCATCTCGGTGCGCACCAGCCGCCGCGGCGCCTGCGCGTCCTCGTGCGGCTCGGGCACGGGCGCCGTCTCGCCCTCGGTTCCGGCGTCCGCCGGGGTGAGCGACACCGTGCGCTGTTCCTCGTGGTGGCGCCGGCTGCGCAGGTGATCGAGCCCAACGCCGCGCGCGATGCGCAGAACCCAGGTTGAAATGCTCGCCTCGCCACGGAACTCCGGCAGCGCACGCGTCACGCGCACAAAAACTTCCTGCGTGAGATCGTCCGCCTCCGTCTCGCCCACGAGCCGCACCAGTGCCCGGCGCACCCGCTCACGGTGTGCCGTGAAAAGTGCAGCCGGATCGTTCGGTACCGTGGGCCGAACCGACGCGCCCAGTTCCGTTCTTCGCGAATGATCCCTCATGGATCGATGCTCCCAACGGCGGGCACCGCTGGAAGCGGTGCCCGCTCAGTCATCTTGTTCAGCGCCGCCGCAACAGCAGCCGCAGGCCCCCGGCTTGCGAGCGTTCACCTCGGCCGCGAAGACCTTGGTCCCGACAGAGGCCACTGCATCCCAGCTCTCGATCACCTCGGCGCTGTTGCTCTTCGGGCGGATGACGATGTCCACGAAGCCCGCGTCGCGCAGGATCGCCTCGATCTCGGCCAGCAAGGTCGCCCCGGCCAGACAGCCGCTGTGCAACGCCAGATCGCGCTTCACCTCGTCCGGGAGCGCCTCGCGCGCGATCACATCGGATACGGCCACGCGGCCGCCCGGCTTGAGCACACGGAACGCCTCGCGGTAGACGGGGCGCTTGTCGGGGCAGAGGTTGATCACGCAGTTCGAGATGACGACGTCGACGATGCCGTCGGCGACGGGCAACGCCTCGATCTCGCCGAGGCGGAACTCCACTTGGGCGAAGCCGCTGCGCTTCGCGTTGGCGCGCGCCTTGGCGACCAGCTCGGGCGTCATGTCCACGCCGATGACACGCCCCGACGGGCCCACCGCGCGGGCCGCCAGGAATGCGTCGAAGCCGGCGCCCGCCCCGAGATCGAGCACGGTCTCGCCGGCCCGCAGCGCAGCGATGGCGACGGGATTGCCGCAGCCGAGCCCGAGGTTCGCGCCCTCCGGCGCCGCCGCGAGATCGCCCTCGGAATAGCCCAGGGTGCGCGCCTGCGCGTCCGCACCGCACCCGCAGCCGCACGACGCGGGCGCATCCGCCGCCGGTGTGCCGCAGCACGACGGCGTCGCCGAGGAGGACAACGTGGCCTCGCCCGTGGCGATGGAGCCGTAACGGCGCCGGACTTCGGCGCGTAGTGTTTCAGAATCGGGTACGTTTTCCATGGGATGAATCGAGAAAGGGCAGTTGGAGCCGACAGAAGGCAACGAAGAGAGCGAAGAGGAGAGGTACTGAAGAACGGAAGTGGAGTGGTTGTTCGACGGATCCCTGGCGGCGTTACTGCCGCCTTCCGCGGCATCTTCGTTTCCTTCGTTACCTTCTGTCGTCCGGGATGCTTCGGGTCAGCACTTCCTCGCTACGAACCGGCGCTTGAACCAGAACGCCACGTGCACGAGGCCGATCAAGGCCGGCACCTCGATCAGCGGGCCGACGACGGCGGCGAAAGCCACGCCGGACTCGAGGCCGAAGACCGCGATGGCCACCGCGATCGCGAGCTCGAAGTTGTTGCCGGCCGAAGTGAACGCGAGCGAGGCCGAGCGCGGGTAGTCGGCGCCGAGCTTCTGCGCCATGACGAAGCTCACGAGGAACATCACCACAAAGTAAATGCACAGCGGGAGCGCGATCCGCAGGACGTCGAGCGGCAGGCGGACGATCGCCTCGCCCTGGAAGGTGAACATCACGACGATGGTGAAGAGCAGCGCGCCGAGCGTGAGCGGCGAGATGCGCGGGATGAACTTCTGTTCGTACCACGCCTCGCCCTTCAGCGGCACGAGCAGCACGCGGCTGAGCACGCCGGCGGCGAACGGGATGCCGAGGTAGATCATCACGCTGCGGAAGATGTCGGCCATCGCCACGGGCACGATCACGCCCTCCAGCCCGAAGTACGGCGGCAGCACGGTCACGAACACCCAGGCGTAGAAACTGTAGGTGAGGATCTGCGCGATGGAGTTGAGCGCCACGAGGCCGGCGGCGTATTCGCGGCTGCCTTTGGCGAGCTCGTTCCACACCAGCACCATCGCGATGCAGCGCGCGATGCCCACGAGGATGAGCCCGACCATGTAGTCGGGGTGATCGCGCAGCAGGAGCACCGCGAGCAGGAACATGAGCACCGGCCCGATCACCCAGTTCTGCACCAGCGAGAGCGTGAGCATGCGGCCGTCGGCGAAGACCTTGGGCAACTGCGAGTACTTCACCTTCGCGAGCGGCGGGTACATCATGAGGATGAGCCCGATGGCGATGGGGATGTTGGTCGTACCGACGGTCAGCGGCGCGAAGAACGCCGCCGGATCGGTGAGCACGAAGTGCCCGAGCGCCACGCCCAGCGCCATCGCGGCGAAGATCCAGAGCGTGAGGTAGCGGTCGAGGAACGAGAGGTTCTTGGCGACGGGTTCGGACATGACGGAAGACGGAGAACGGACAACGGATGGGCGACAGAAGTTAACGAAGGGAACAGAGCGGGGGCTGAGGAGCCGGACTGGTCACAGAGGCCACAGAGGCGGAGGAGAGCACAGAGAAGAATCGGAGTGTTTAGGTTCGAATGGTGGGGCGAGCTTTACGCCCGCCAACGGAGCCCGAGCACCTGGGCAGTGTTGACCACAGATCACACAGATATTCGCGGATCCAATCTTCGGACATCCGTGCCCATCCGTGATATCCGTGGTCCAAATTCCGACCTCAGTGCCCTCCTCCGTTCTCAGTGTTCTCTGTGTCCTGTCTTCATTTCTGTTTCAGTTGGTCGCGGCGGCCGGCGGCGTAGGCGGTGAAGGTGCGGCGGATCTCGTTTCGCACGCGGCGGAAGACTTCCAGTTTCTCGGCTTCGGTGCCGGGCGCATGCGCCGGGTCCTCGAAGGGCCAGTGGTGCCGGTTCACCTGGCCGGGGAAGATCGGGCAAGCGGCGTCGGCGTTGCCGCAGACGGTGATCACCGTCTCCACTTTCTTGTCCATGAACTCGGTCATGGACTTCGAGCGGTGAGCGGAGATGTCGATACCGATCTCCTTCATGGCGGCGATGGCGAGCGGATGGACATAGCCGGCGGGTTTCGAACCGGCGCTCTGCACGTCGAGGATGTCGCCGGCGACCTCGCGCAGGATACCCTCGGCGAGGTGCGAACGGCACGAGTTGCCGGTGCAAAGGATGAGGACGGTGGGCTTCGCGGTGTTCATGGGAAAAGAGGAAAGGTTCACCCTTCGCGGACCGCGCAGGGCGCCGCCTCGGCCTTCGCCAGCCGATCGCGGACCTTCGCAAGCTTGGCGGCGTCGCGGCGCAGCTGCGGATCCTCAGCGGCGCAGTCCTGCAGGCAGGCGAGATTGGCGGCGAGTTCGCGCGGCGGTTTGGCGGGCAGACGATAGACGATCCAGTTGCCCTCGCGGCTCGACTCCACCAGCCCGCGCTCGCGCAGGTAGGCGAGGTGCTTGGACACCTTCACCTGCGGCTCGCCGAGGACCTCCTGCAGGTGGCACACGCACAGCGGGCCGCCACCGAGCAGCGCCAGCAGCCGCAGGCGGGTGCGGTCGCAGAGGCATTCGTAGATGCGGACGAGATCCATGCCGCGCAACATGCCTACGGCGGCATATTCCGCAAGCGGCATATTGTTACGAATGCGCGACGGCGCCGTATCCCGGGGCGGGCTCGGCCGCGCCTTCCGCCTACCCGGCGGTGCGGGCGAGGTAGACGGTGCTCGCCGAGTCGCGATCGAGCAACGGATTGGGGAACGTGACGATCTCCGCGCGCGCCGACGCGAACACGGTGCGCAACAGGCCGAGAAACTCCTCGTCCGGCGGGTCGTCGGACCACATCGAAAACACGCCGCCGGGGTGAAGCTGCGCGGCCAGCCCGCCCAGCCCGGCCGGGGTGTAGAAGGCCGCGTTGCCGAAATGCAGGAGGTTGCGCGGCGAGTGGTCGATATCCAACAACACCGCGTGGAAGCGCCGTCCCTGGTCGAACCCCTGCGGCGCGGTGGCCAGCGCGAAGAAATCGCCCTCCACCAGGCGGCAACGCGGGTCGGCCACGAGCTTCGGGCCGTTGGGCACGAGCCCGCGCTGGTGCCACTCGATCACGGGCGCGAGAAAATCGATCACCACGAGCGAGCGCACCGATGGGTGCGCGAGTGCCGCCACCGCGGTGTAGCCCAGCCCGAGCCCGCCCACGACCACATCGCATTCGCGCCCGCCCAGCTCGGCCAGGCCGAGGTCCGCCACGGCGTCCTCGACCGCGTGGAAGAGGCTCGTCATCAGGAACTCCTCGCCGAGCTTCACCTCGTAGACCTCGAGGTCGCCGAGCATCGCCACGCATTTGCGCCGCAACGACAATTCGCCCAGCGCCGTCTGCCGGTAGTCCAGTTCCTCGAAGTATTTGCTCATGGGATGGGGCGTGGGCGCGGCGGCTCACCGCCGACGCGGCCCGAGCAGTAGCGGCGCGAAGCGGCCGACGCAAAGCGCCAATCTGGGACCAGCCAGCGATCCGGAGACCCCGCGGTTCAGCCGCGCGCCGACCAGATCAGCCAACCGGCGCCACCAAGCACCAGCAGACCGCAGATGCGGCGCAGCCACTTCGCACCGGCGGAACTGCCGTTCCAGTCGAGGACCTGCTGGACCTTCTCGGCGGATACACCGGCGGCGACGATGAGCACGCAGTGGCCGACGCCGTAGGCGAGCAGCAACAACACGGCGAACCCGGGCTGCGTGCGCGCCACACCGAAGATCACGCCGAGCACCGGCGCGAGGTAGGCGAAAGTGCACGGCCCGAGCGCGACACCGAAGATCAGCCCGAGCAGCAACGCGGCGGCCTTGCCCTGGAAACGCGGCAAGGAGAGTCCGCGCTCCCAAGGCAACTGCAGGATCTCGAGCAGATGCAGGCCGACCAGCAGCAGCACAACCGCGACGGCGTAGTTGGCCCACGGGCCCACGTCCCCGAGCATGCGACCCGCGGCGGCGGTGAGCCCGCCGACCGCGGCAATCGAGATCAGGATACCCAGCGCGAAGAGCAGCGCGTAGCCGAAGGCCTGGCGCGGGGTCGTGTTCTTGCGCTCGGCGATGAAGCCGACGATGAGCGGGATGCTCGCGAGATGGCAGGGGCTGAGCACGAGACTCGCCACACCCCAGCCGGCGGCGGCGACCACCGCCAGCCACGGGGCCCCGTTCATCGCGTCGCTCAACCAGGTGAAGATTGTGTCCATGATATTTCCGCAACCATGCATTCCCCGTAGGGGGCGAGCTCGCTCGCACCGTCTGGTTGTCGCCCCTGCCGAGCGGTGCGAGCAAGCTCGCACCCTACATCGGAACTCGGGACACCTCGGCCCTGCTGCATCGGAATGGTTCAGTTCGTGGCAGCGGTGACCGGCTCTCGCACC
>DAOOFR010000197.1:0-6073 GCA_035415285.1 Opitutaceae bacterium | reverse complement strand
AGCGCCGACGGCCACAGCATGGCGATGTCGCACCCCGAGGGCGCCGGCCTGCGGCTGGCGATGCAGCGCGCGCTGGCGGATGCCGGCGCGGCGCCCGCGGAAATCGACTACATCAACGCCCACGCCACCTCGACACCCGTCGGCGACCGCGCCGAGGCGCTGGCGTTGCGCGCGGTCTTCGCCGCCGCCGGGGCCCGCCCGCGCGTGAGCAGCACGAAGGGCCTCACCGGCCACCCGCTTTCGCTGGCCGGCGCGATGGAGGCGGCGTTCTGCACGCTCTCCTTGGCCGAGGGTTTCATCCCCGGCAACGCCCACCTGCGCACGCCCGACCCGGTCTGCGAGGGGCTCGACCTCCCGCGCGAGACGCTCGCCGTCGCGCCGAGCTTGGTGCTGAACAACAGCAGCGGTTTTGGCGGCAGCAACGTCTCCCACGTGCTGCGGCGCTGGGTGGAGTGACCGGCGCGCCGGCGCGCGCGAACCGCCTCGATCCGCGATCCGGGCTTGCGCCGCGAAACGGTGTCCCGCCACCCTCGTTCGCTCCACATCATGGCCGACCCCCTGAACGAACGTCTCAAGCATCTGATCGTCGAAACTCTGCACCTCGAGGACATCGCGCCCGCCCAGATCGAGGATACCGCGCCGCTGATCGGCTCGGGGCTCTCGCTCGACTCGATCGATGCGCTCGAACTTGTCGTGAAGATCGAGAAGGAGTTCGGCATCAAGATCGGCAGCGCCGAGGAGTCGCGCCAAGCCCTCGCCAGCGTGGCCAGCCTCGCCGCCTTCATCCGCGCCCGGGCCGACGCCTCAAAGCTGCCCGCCTGAGCCGCCACGCCCGCGCCACGGGCGGAGTCGCCTGCAAGCAGGCTCCTACCTTCGGATCGTTTTCCCCCAAGCCGTTCATGGCTTCCCCCACCGCAACCTCCGCCGCCCGTCTCGCCGCGTGCGACTGCCTCACGCCGTTCGGCGATGCCGCCGCCACCCATGCCGCGCTGCTGCGCGGCGAACGGGCGCTGCAACCCTCGCCCGTGCTCGGGCGCGAGGGCGGCGACGCCGTGCCGCTCGCGCTGCTGCCCGGTCGCGCGCTCGACGAGACGAACCCGCCCGCGTGGCTCCAGTCGCTGGCGACATTGCTCGCGCCCGTCGCCGGCCCGGCGTGGGGTACCGCGCGCCGCCCCGTGTGCGTGACGAGCAGCAATTTCGGTGTCGGCAGCCTCCATGCACTGCGCTGCACCGGCGAGGCCGGCCACGCCGCGCACGGCACGCCGCACGGCTCCGTCGAACTCGTGCGCCGCGCGCTCGGCTGGGGCGAGAACGTGGCGATCTTTTCGCACGCCTGCGTTTCCGCGCACCTGGGACTGGTGCATGCCTCGCGGCTGCTCGAGGCCGGTGTGGCCGAGGAGGTGCTGGTGGTGAGCTACGATTTCCTCAGCCCGTTCGTGGCGGGCGGCTTCCACGCGCTGAAGATCCTCAACACCGATTTCCCTGCGCCCTACCAGGACCGCGCCGCCGGCTCGATCGGGCTGGGCGACGGCGCGGGCTACGCGGTGCTGTCGCGCGGGCGTGGCGACCTCTCCATCGAGGCCCACAGCCTGCACAACGAGATGTACCACTTCACGGCCAACAAGCCCGACGGCGCCGGTTTCGCCGCCGCGTTGGCGCCGCTGGCCGCGGTCGCCGCCGGCCGCCGGCTCTGGGTGAAGGGCCATGGCACCGGCACTCTCGAGGCCGGCCGGCTCGAGGCCACCGCTGTCGCGTTGGCCTTTCCCGGCGCGCCGCTGGTCGGCTGGAAGGGCAGCCTCGGCCACACCCTCGGCAGCTGCGGCATCGTCGAACTGGCGATCGCCGCCGCCGCGCTGCGCTCCGGCCGCACGCCCGGCACGGTCGGCAGCGCGTCGCCGACGTTCACCGACGCCGTGGCGCTCGCCCCCTTCGACAACACCGCGTTCGACGGCGCGGTCTGCGCCAGCAACGCCTTCGGCGGCGCGCATGCCGCGTTCCTCCTCAGCCATGCTTGAACGTTTCATCCAGGCCGTCCGCACCGACGCTCCCGGCGCCGAGGAACCCGCCGCCACGCGGGTGCGGCTGAAGGACCGTTTCGCGCCCGGCGCGGTGCGGCGCATGACGCAGCTCGGCCTCTTTGTCGGTGCCGTGCTGGGCGAACTCCAACCCGGCGAGGACGACGCGCTCGTCTACGCCACGCAGTTCGGCGAGGGCCGCGCGCTCGAGGGCTACCTCGACAGCTTCCCGTCGGCCAGCCCGACGCTCTTCCAGACCTCGATCCATCCCAGCGGCGCGCAGCAGGGTCTGATCGGCCGGCAACGCAGCGTGCGCGAGTTCTTCCCGCTGGCCGGTGGCAACCAGCTTGTGGCGACGGCCGTGCAGGCCGCGCTGCTCGCGCACGCGGAGCGCGTGCTGTTCTGCGGCGGCGAGGAACGCGGCACCTGGCTGGTGCCGCACGCCGCGGCGAGCGACCGCGCCTTCGCCTTCGCGCTCGCGCTCACGCGTACGCCGGAGGCCGGGGCGCTCGGCCGGCTCGCGCTGGAACCGGCGGCCGACGTCGCGGGCGCGCTCGCGCTGCCCGACTGGTTCGAGCTGCTGCACAACCGTCGTCCGTTCGCCGGCGCCGCCGCGCCCGGCTGGAGGCTCGAGCTCGAATGGCGGTGAGCGCGCCCGTCCCGCCGCCGCGCAACCCGGGCCCCAGCTGGGGTTACCGGTTTCTGCGCACGGCCGACCGGGTGGCGCCGGAATGGCTCTATCGGCCGTGCCGCGCGCTCGGCACGCTGATCGCGATGGCGAACATGCCCGCGCAGCGGCGGCACTCGCGCGAGTACCTCGCGACGATCCTCGGGCGGCCACCGCGCTTCCGCGAGGTGTTCCGCCACTTCTTCGCCTTCGAGGAGGCGTTGATGACGAAGCTGCGCGTGATCAACGGCCGCCCGCACCGCACCGTCTACGCGCCCGGGGCCGACGAATTCCGCGCTTGGCTGGAAGGCGGCGGGCCGGTGCTGCTCGGCACCTTCCATTTCGGAGTATCGGATCTCCAAGGATGCCAGATCGGCGGCTACGACCACCAGGAGGTGTACGTGGTGCGGCAGCGGGTGGGCAACTCCCACGACACCGATGCGCTCGCGGCCCGCTTCGGGGGCCGGCTGCATTTCGTGTGGGTCAACGAGCCGGGCGAGCTGCTCTTCGCGCTGAAGGACGCCGCGGCCACGCCGGCGGCGATCGCGCTGCAGTGCGACCGCGTGGAGTTCGCGGCGCGCACGGAGGCCTTCGAGTTCCTCGGGGCGCGGCGGCTGTTCCCCTTCACGATCTACCACCTCGCGCTGATCTTCGGGCGGCCGGTGCTGCTCTCGGTGGGCGTGCCGGAGAACCCGGACCTGGCGACGCTGCACGCCTCGCCGCGCTTCGAGCCGCGGCCGGGCGAGCCGCGGGCGGCGGCGCTGGCGCGGGCGCGCGAACATTTCCAGGCGTTCCTGCGGCAGGTCGAGGCGCTGCTGCGGCGCAACCCGTACCTGTGGTTCAACTTCACACCGCTCAACCCCGTGGCGCCGGCCGCGGTCCCGGCGCGGGAGGCGGCGGCATGATCCGCCGCGCGTACTATGTCGGTGCCTACTACGCCTCGTGGGCGATCTTCGGCGGGGTGGGCGTGCTGCTCAACCTGGCGAGCCTGCCGTTCCTGCTCCTGCCGCGGTGCGAGACCGGCGGCGCGCGCATGCGGCGGACGATCCGGGGGCTCTTCGATTTCTGGCTGCGCTGGATGCACGCCACCGGCGTGGTGCGCGTAACCTGGCACGGTTTCGAGCGTCCGCTGCAACCCGGCGCGGTGTTCATCGCCAACCATCCCACGCTGGTCGACGCCACGTTCATCCTCGCGCGGCTGCCCGACGCGATCTGCATCTTCAAGCCGGCGCTCATGCGCAACCCGGCGATCGGCCCGGCGGCGTACCTGGCCGGCTACGTGAGCGGGGTGCCCGGCGTGGATCTGGTCCGCGAGGTCGCGGTCAAGATCGCCGCCGGCCAATCGTTGTTGATCTTCCCCGAGGGCACGCGCACGGAGCGCGGCGCGGCGCTCAATCCGTTGCGGCCCGGTTTCGCGCTCATCGCTTCGCGCGCGCAGGCGCCCGTGCAGCTGCTGCGCGTCGTGTCGTCGCCCGGTCTTGTGCCGAAGGGGCGCGATTGGTGGCGGCCGCCGCCGGTGCTGCCGGCGACCGTGGCGATCACGCTCGACCGGCGTTGGGAGCACGACCCCGCGCGCAGCCCGGCGGAGTTGACCGAGGAGGTGCAGCGCCACCTGCTCGCGTCGCTGCCCGTCACCAGCCGCTGAACATGCCCGGCTCCCCCACTCATCTCGTCCTCATCCCGACCTACAACACCGGCGGCGCGCGCCTGCTCGCGACGGTGCGGGAGGCGCTGGCGCAGTGGCCGGACGTGTGGGTGGTTGTCGATGGCAGCACCGACGGCAGCGAAGCGGGTGTGGTCGAGTTGGCGCGCACCGAGCCGCGGCTGCGCGTGCTCCCGCTGGCCCACAACGGCGGCAAGGGCGCGGCGGTGCTTGCGGGTGCCGAGGCCGCGCGCGCGGCCGGGTTCACCCACGCGTTGGTGATGGACGCCGACGGCCAACATCCCGCCGATCGCATCCGCGATTTCATGGCGGCGTCGCAGGCGGAGCCGGAGGCGCTGGTGCTCGGGCGGCCGGTGTTCGGCCCGGAGGCGCCGGCGGTGCGGCTGAAGGGGCGCAAGCTCAGCATCGGCCTCGTGCATTTCGAGACGGGCGGCGCGGGCATCGATGATCCGCTCTTCGGTTTCCGCGTCTACCCGCTGGCGGCGACGGTTCGCGCGCTGCGGAGCACACGGTTCGCCCGGCGCTACGACTTCGACCCCGAGGTGGCGGTGCGGCTGTTCTGGGCCGGCGTGCCGATGCGCAACATCTCCGCTTCGTGCCGCTACCTTTCGCGCGCCGAGGGCGGCGTTTCCCATTTCCACTACCTGCGCGACAACGTGCGCATGGTCTGGCTGCACACCCGGCTGATCGTCGAACTGCTGCTCGGCCGCTGGGTCAGCGTGCGCCGGGTGCGGAGCGGTCGCCGCGCGAGCACCGCGCCGTAGCCGTGGATTGTCACGTATTACGTGACAATCCGAGCGGCGGACGGGCGGCGGTGCGGGAGGGTCGGCTTGGTTTCCGACCGCACGGGGACCGCTTCTGCCGGCGTGCCGGCGGATGCGCAGGGCGACCGGTCGGAGACCGGTCCTACTGGGCCGGCATACCAAACGGGCAGGTCCAGTCTCCGACTGGACGTTCTCGACGCGGGCGGGGCGGCCTGCCTGAGTTGGCGGTGACCGGCCCAAGACCGGTCCCACGTGATGAAACGCTTCCTCCCCGTTCTCGCCCTCTGCCTTTGTGCCGTGGCCCGCGCCGCGGTGCCGTCCGCGCCCGGCCCGGAGCTGGTCGCGGGCGAGAACGACGACGCGTGGACGCCGCTTTTCGCCGCACTTGCGGCGCAGGGAGGGGTGCATTCGACCTTCACGGAGCACCGCTGGTTCAGCGTGAGGAAGACCCCGGTGGTGCTGCGCGGCGAGTTGCGCCACTCCGATGCGCGCGGATTGAGCCTCCACTACACCGAGCCGGAGGAACAGGTGCTGGTGGTCGACGCGAAGGGGCTGCTGATGCGCAACGCGCAGGGGCGCACGCGCACGATGGCCGCCGATCCGCGCGCGCCGCGTATGGATGCCGCGCTGCTGCCCGTGCTGCGCTTCGACATGCCGGCGCTCCTGAAACTTTTCACGCTCCGCGCCGCGCGCGACGGCGACGACTGGCGACTCGACTTCGTTCCGCGCACGCCGGAGCTCGCGCGTCACCTGAGCACGCTCACGGTCGAGGGCACGGGCGAGCGCGTGAGCCGACTGGAGTTCCGCCGCTCGGCCAAACAACGCGTCGAGGTCCTCATCGAGGAGACGCGGACCGGCGTGACGTTCACCGCCGAGGAGGAGAAGCGGTTCTTCCGCTGAGGCCATGGGACCGGCACGGCAGAAATGGGCGGCGCGGGCGGTGCTGGCGCTCGGCGTGGCGCTC
>DAOOFR010000196.1:0-6105 GCA_035415285.1 Opitutaceae bacterium | reverse complement strand
ATGAGCAGCGCGCCGCCGCCGGCGGTCTCGAACTTGAAGTCGATGTAGTAGTCGTTCGCCTCCTTCCGGGCCGCGTTGTAGAGGATGCGGTAGCGGCCCTTGCTGTTCCGCTCAATGGCGGCGAACACGTCGAGGAAGTCGGCGCGGAGCTTGTCGAGGTCGAATGGCGTCCACCGGTCGGGGGTGGCGGCGCGGGCGAGGATCTCCGTGGCCCGCACCTTGAGAATGGCGAAGACGGCGCGGAGATTGTCCAACGACTCGGAGATGTCCGCGGGGTCGGGCTGGCGGGGCGGAGCCTCCAGTTTGATCGTCAGTTCGGTGAAAACGATGTGCTCGAACTCCTCGATACGAGTGGCCGTGCGCAACGCGGCCTCGTGGTCCCGCATGGAGGCGCGGAGCGAGTCGCACACGGCCAGCCCGTCGTGGAAATAGTTGTCGCGGTCCGCCGCCAGCAGGCCGAGCACCGTCAGTTCGCAACGCAGGACGTTGAGGACATTGGCGATGCTGTGCATGTCCAGCAGCGACAGCTCGCCGGGGGACAGCGGGGGAATCTCGGTGATCTCGATCTCTTTCATGCGCAACGCGCTGGTGGTTCCATCCTATCGGCAGGCCGACGGTTCTCTTGACGCCAATCCCGGCGCGATTGCCGATTTGCCCACCGCGGGGCCGTGCCGCAGCCTGCGACCCGATGAACTGGATCCAACTCGCCGTCGCCGCCCTGGCAACGATCACGCTCGTTGGCGTGGCGGTCGGCCGGTACCCGGCGCTGAAGATGAACCGCGCCACGATCGCGCTGGTCGGCGCGGTGCTGTTTGTCGCGTGCGGCCTGATGCCGCTGGAGGCGGCCTACCGGGCGGTGGACTGGAACACCATCCTGCTACTCTTCGGGATGATGGTCCTCAATGTGAATCTGCGCATCGCGGGCTTCTTCCACCTGATCAACTCGCACGTCATCCGTTTCGCACGCACGCCGCGGCGCCTGCTCGCGCTGATCGTCTTCGTCTCCGGCGTGCTTTCGGCGATCTTCCTCAACGACACCATCGTGCTCGTCTTCACGCCGCTGGTGCTCGACCTCACGATCGGGCTGAGACGCAACCCCCTGCCCTATCTCGTCGGTCTCGTGACCGCTGCGAACATCGGCTCGGTGGCGACCATCACGGGCAACCCGCAGAACATGCTTGTGGGCATCGCGTCGGGCATCTCGTTCGTCGACTTCACCCGGGAGCTCGGACCGATTGCGCTGTTCGGGCTTGTGATCGGGTGGGCGGTGATCGTGCTCGTCTATCGGCGCGAGTTCCGCACGGAGCGATTCGCTGAGCAGCTCGAACTGCCGCAGCAGCAGTACCGCCCGCTCCTGCGCAAATCGATGGTTGCGACGGGGCTCATGCTTGTCGCGCTGGTGTGCGGGGCGCCGGTGCCGTTGGCCGCCGCGGCCGCCGCGGCGCTGCTGCTGGTGACGCGACGGCTGGAGCCCGAGAAGGTGTTCCAGGAGATCGATTGGTCGCTGCTGGTGTTCTTCTGCGGGTTGTTCGTTGTGACCGGGGCCATCGAGCACAGCGGGTTGAGCGCGCGGCTTTTCGGGGTGCTCCGCCCCTATGCGGATGCCGGTACGGGCTCGCTCACGGTGGTTTCGCTGATCCTCAGCAATATTGTCTCGAACGTGCCCGCGGTGATGCTGTTCCGCCCGGTTGTGCCGGGGCTCGCCGACCCGCACCAAGCTTGGCTCACGCTCGCCATGGCGACGACGCTCGCCGGCAACCTCACGCTGCTCGGCTCCGTGGCCAACCTCATCGTGGCCGAGACGGCGCGCCGGCGCGGTGTGCATCTCGGGTTCGGCGAGTACCTGAAGGCCGGCACGCCGATCGCGCTGTTGACGCTCCTGCTCGGCGTGGCGTGGATCGCGTGGGCTTAGGGAGTGAACGGATGGCGTTTGCCTGGGGCGACGAGACCGATCGCTGGGCCGGGGCGGTGCCGAGGTGGCAGGCCTTCGTCCGTTGTGCTTCTGCGATCGTCGCTTGCCCCCCCCTCGGACGGCCCTTGTCCGCCCCGTGGTGCTAGAGTGGGCGCATGATCTCCGATCTCGAGTCTTCACCCGACATCGCACTTGCCACTCCCCTCGTTTCGGCAAGCGTCGCCCCTCGTTCCCCGCGCAAACCCGTCGCCGAAATCTCCACCATGTCCAAGCCCGCCGCTCCCGCCGAAAAATCGAAGGCCTCCGCCCAGGTCGCCGCCGATGCCGCCGCCCGCAAGAACCTCGACCTCGCCCTCTCCGCCATCACCAAGGAGTTCGGCGAAGGCTCGATCATGCGGCTTGGCGATGCGACGAAGATGAAGGTCGAAACGGTCTCCACCGGTTCCATCGCCATCGACCTCGCTCTCGGTGCCGGCGGTCTGCCCATCGGCCGCATTATCGAGGTCTTCGGCCCCGAGTCTTCGGGCAAGACCACCCTTTGCTTGAGCGTCATCGCCGAGGTTCAGAAGAAGGGCGGGCTGGCCGCCTTCATCGACGTCGAGCACGCCCTCGACCCGAAGTACGCCCGCGTCGTCGGCGTCAATCTCGACGACCTTCTCGTCTCGCAACCGGACAGTGGCGACGACGCCCTCACCATCGCCGAGACGCTCATCCGCTCCGGCGCGATCGACGTCATCGTGATCGACTCCGTCGCCGCCCTCATCTCCAAGCAGGAACTCGACGGCCAGATGGGCGACGCCACCGTCGGTTCGCAGGCGCGCCTGATGAGCCAGGCCATGCGCCGCCTCACCGCCGTGATCTCGAAGACCAAGTGCGTGTGCATCTTCACCAACCAGATCCGCGAGAAGATCGGCGTGATGTTCGGAAATCCGGAGACGACCCCCGGCGGCCGCGCGCTGAAATTCTTCTCCTCAATCCGTATCGACATCCGCCGGATCGGCCAGATCAAGGACCCGGGCGGCAAGGTCATCGGCAACCGCACCAAGATCAAGGTGGTGAAGAACAAGATCGCGCCCCCCTTCACCGAGTGCGAGTTCGACATCATGTACAACGAGGGCATCTCGAAGACCGGTTCGCTCCTCGACCTCGGCATCGAGCAGAAGGTGCTCGAGAAGAAGGGCGCGTGGATCGCCTACGAGGGCAACCTCATCGGACAGGGCCGCGAGGCGGCGAAGACCTTCCTTGCCGAGAAACCCGAGGTGGCCGAGAAGATCCGCGCCACGATCATGGAGAAAGTCACCGTGTCCGGCGGCACCGCCTTGGGCGAAAGTGCCGGCACCGAGAACGCCGCCGAGTAAGGCTCCGCCCCTTTCCGCAACAACCCCGCGGCCATTCCGGCGCGGGGTTGTTTGTGATCAGCGCCGGCGCGGCACACTGCCGCTTCGCCGGCCGTGGCGCTCTTGAGCGCCGCTCACTCCACCGTCTTGAACCAGGCCTCGGCCGGCAGGCGGGCGGGCTGGAAGTCGTTGACGAGGCTGCCGGGTTTCGGGCGGCCGAAGGGCAGGCCGGCAATGAAGAGCGTATTCTCGGAGCCGGGGATGTGCTTCCGCAGCAGGTCCGGATAGATCATCACGCTGTACTGCGGGCACGAACCGTACCCGAGCGCGGTCAGCCCGAGCATGAGGTTGTCGAACACGAAGCCGCAGTCGAAGAACGTGCCATGCGCGTACGCCGAGGCCTGCGTGCCGAGGAAGAACACCTGCTTGGCGCCGAAGAACCGGAAATTCTCGCGGTCGTGCGCGGCGCGCTTGGCGGTGTCGTCGCGGCCGATGCCCTTGTGCTTGAAGATGCCGATGCCGCACTCCTTCGCGCGCGCCGCCCAGGACTCGGGCAGCGGATTGGGCGAGTACTGGTAGCCGGGTTTTGCCGGGGACTTGGCGTCGAAGGCTGCGAGGTAGTCGCTGCGCAGCGCCTCGAGCGCCGCGCCTTGCACCAGGAAGAGCTGCCACGGCTGGGTGTTCTTCGAGCTCGGGGCGCGGCCGGCGGCCGTCACGAGTTGGCGGAGGGTCTCCGCCGGCACGAGTTCATCGGTGAACTCGCGGATGGAGCGGCGGGCGTGCATGGCATCGAGGGCGTTCATGGTCCGCGAATGAAAACCCGCCGGCGTTGCTGGTCGAGGAGATAGCGGTTGCCCGTGTGGCGGGCGCGCTGCTCGGTGCTGGAAATGGTGGGATCGGTCGCGTGGCGGCGGGCGTCGTTTGGCGTCCGGCGGGTTGACGCGGAGCGGGTGCCGGCGCCATAGAAGACGAGCCAAGCGCACCCATGCCCTCCGCGATCATCCACAATGTGGCGGCGAAACGGTTCGAGACCACGATCGCCGGGCGCACCGCCGTATTGGAATACGAGGAACGGGGCGAGGTGTTGGTTTTCACCCACACCCGGGTGCCGGGTGAGCTGCGCGGGCGGGGCATCGCGGCCGAGCTGACCGAGGCCGCGCTCCGCCACGCGCGTGCCAGCGGGCGCCGTGTCGTGCCGGTGTGCAGCTACGTTGTCGCCTACCTCGGGAGGCACCGCGAGCACGGGGATCTGGTGGCCGGTGGATAGGTTGACCCGACTGCGCCGGTGCGGGGATCGCTCGCCGCGGCTGTGGCGGCGCGCGGCATCATCGGCGGTCGGCCTGCTGCGGGATTGTTTTCGCCGCAGGGGCGTGCAACGTGGGCGCGATGCCTGCCACACGAGAGGACACCATCGCCGCGCTCGCGACTCCGCACGGGGAGTCGGCGGTTGCGCTTGTGCGCGTCTCGGGCGGCGAAAGCCGGCGGCTGGCGGGCGAGATTTTCGGGCACACTCCCCTGCCCCGCTCGGCGCGGCATGCCGACTACCGGGACCGCGTGGGTGCGGTGCTCGACGACGTGTTGTTCACCTATTTCGCCGGGCCGGCGTCGTACACGGGCGAGGATTCGCTGGAGATCGGTTGCCACGGCAACCCATATATCGCCCAGCGTGTGCTGGAGGATCTGTATGCCCGCGGGTGCCGCGCGGCGGAACCGGGCGAGTTCACCAAACGGGCCTTCCTCAACGGCCGGATGGATCTCAGCCAGGCCGAGGCGGTGATGGACCTCATCCACGCCCGTGGCGAACGCGCGTTGGAGGCGGCCAACCGGCAGCTCCGCGGCGCGCTGGGCCGGCAGATCGCCGCAGCGATCGAGCAGCTCGTGGGCGTGGTCGCGCAGGTGGAGGCCTACATCGATTTCCCGGAGGAGGATCTGCCGGCGGAGAACCGCGCACGGCTGCGCTCCGAAGTGGCCGCGCTACGGGCCGACCTGGGCCGGCTGCTCGCCACCGCGCACTTCGGCGCGTTGCTGCGCGACGGCGTGCGCACGGTGATCGTGGGGGCGCCCAATGCCGGCAAGAGCAGCCTGCTCAACCGCCTCGTGGGCTGGGACCGCGCGCTGGTGAGCCCCGAACCGGGCACGACGCGCGATTTCCTCGAGGAGCCGCGCGTGCTCGGCGCGCACAAGATCCGATTTGTAGATACGGCTGGCCTCAACCCTTCCCCGGCCCCGTTGGAGCGCCGCGGCATCGAGCGCACGCTGGAACGCGCGGCGGAGGCCGACCTTTTCCTCGTCGTGCTCGATGCCTCCCGCCCCTGCCCCACCCTGCCCGCGTCCATCTCCGGCCGGCTCACGGCCGCCAACACGGTGGTCGTGTGGAACAAGACCGACTTGGCTGCGCCCGCCGCGCGCGAGGCGTTGCCGGAGGCGTGGCGAGAGTTTGGGCAAGTGGGGGTGTCGGCTCTCACTGGTGAGGGTATCGGCGGGCTTGAGAGTCGAATCTCAGAGCTTATTGATAGCGAACAACTTAAGATAGGTGGCGACCTCATCGCGATCAATGCGCGCCACGGCGCTGCGCTCACGGAGGCCACGCAATGCTTGGCGTTTGCGGAAGAGAAGCTCGGGGATGTTGCGGCGGCGCCGGACGAGTTGCTGGCCGCGGATCTGCGCGGGGCGATGGAGGCGCTCGGTCGGATCGGCGGACGCGTCGACCATGAGCGTGTGCTGGACAAGCTGTTCTCGAGTTTCTGCATCGGCAAGTGAGACCCTGCCGTCCCCCACCCTGCGAGTTCTGTCCGTACCGCCATGGCGTATGTTTTCCAGGATAAGGTTTTCGATGTGATTGTTTGCGGTGCCGGC
>DAOOFR010000195.1:0-6283 GCA_035415285.1 Opitutaceae bacterium | reverse complement strand
GTACTGGCTCGAGCTGCCGAAGTCCTGCGTGACCAGTTGCGGCCCGACGGTGGTGCCGCCGACGGTGTTGGTGCCGTTGATCACGCCGATGCCGATCTCGAGGAAGTCGCCATGGATGTTGGCGCGATGGCCGCGCCCCGGCTGCATACCGCCGGTGCCGCCGGTGCCCCAGTCCACCTGAAACCCCGCGTGGCCCTGCCAGACGGATTCCGCGAAGCTGTAGACGTTCTCGCCGAGGCTGTACCAAGCGTAGCCGGTGGCGGTGACGCGTTGGCCGAGTGTGCGGCCGTCGGTGCCGTCGTGTCCTTGGAAGGCATTGGTGTAGAGATCGGCGGTGTGCCCGCGGGCGGCTTGGGTGAGCAGGGCGTTGAGCGCGAGGGGCGGGCGCGCCGGCAGGGCGGCGAACTCGGCCTGCATCATCGTGAGGTCGACCGAGAAGTAGGAGTAGGCGCTGAGGACGCTGGGATCCGTCGTCGTGGCGAGGCGGACGCCCTCGGTGGCCGGATTGGCCCGGGCCCGGTTGATCAGTTCGAGATAGTACTGCTCCTCGTCGGTGGGTTCGCCGATCGAATACAGGGTGCCCTGGGCGGCCGGCGCGAGGGGCTCGGCGGCCGCGCGCAGCTTCGTCGGGGTGCCGATCAGCACCGGCGGCGGGGTGGGCGCGGCGATGGGGCGCACCGTGACGAGGGTCGGCTCGGTGGCGGTGGCGAACGGGAGCAGAGCCAACGTGGAGACGGCGAGGAGGGTGGTTTTCACGGTGGGTTGGGGACGGGGAAATAGGAACGACAACGGGTGGAGGAGACGAGTGCGGAGGCGGGTGGGGCGGCGGAATCACCGGCGCTTTACCGGGCCGGTCGGTCGGCCTCGAAGGAGAGGTGCTGGTAACGGTGGAAACCGAGCAACGCCGGCTCCCAGCCGCGCACCGCCGGGTCGACGAGGTAGGAGCGCGCGCCGTGGTAGAGCGGGGCGACGGGGGCGGCGGCGAGCAGCCGCTCCTCGGCCTCGCGGAAGAGCGTGTTGCGGCGGGCCGGATCGGACTCTGCGGCGGCAGCGCGCAGGAGGCGGTCGTACTCGGGATCGGCCCAGCCGGTGGCGTTGTTGCCGCCGCCGGCGAGGAAGAGCTCGAGGAAGGCGACCGGGTCGGCGTAGTCGGCGATCCAGCGCGCGAGGGAAAGGTCGTAGGCGAGCCGGCGCTCGTCGGCGATCCAGACGTTCTTCTCCTTCGGCGCGAGCGTCACGGTGACGCCGAGTTCGCGGCTCCACATCTGCTGGAGCGCCTCGAGGACCTTCTGGTTCTGGTCGGCGGAGAACGTGATCGCCTCGATCGCGGGGAAGCCGCGGCCTTCGGGGAAACCGGCTTCGGCGAGCAGACGGCGCGCGGTGGCGGGGTCGTGGCCGGGGCCGGGGGGCGGTGTGTAACCGGGTAGCCCCGACGGCGTGAGCGCGAACCCGGGCGCCTGGCCGCCGCGGGTGACGGCCTCGACGAGCGCCGGGCGGTCGATCGCGAGCGCGAGGGCGCGGCGCACGCGGGCGTCGGCGAAGGGCGGCCGCGTGGTGTTGAAGCGCAGGAAGTTCGCCTCGAGCACGGGTTCGGTGCGGAGGACCTGCGGCTGCTGCGCGCGGTAGTGGGCGATGCGCGTGGCCGGCAGATCGGCGGTGAGGTGGAGCTGGCCGGTGCGGAAGGCGGCCTCCTGGGCGGTGGCCGCATCGTAGGGACGGAAGACGAGGGCAGCGAGCTTCGCGGGCTCGTGGAAATGCGGGTTGCGGGTGGTGACGAGCCGGCGGTTGGGCGACCACTCGGTGAGCACGAACGGGCCGTTGCCCAGGAGGAATTCCGGGCGGGTCCAGCGGCGTTCGTCGCCGGTGGCCGCGGCGCGGGCGAGCGCCTGGCGCGGGATCGGGAAGGCCACGGGCAGGCTGAGGATCGCGGGCAGGAGCGGGGTGGGCCGCGCGAGGGTGAGCTCGAGCGTGGTGGCGTCGAGGTTACGCAGGCCGAGTGCGGCGGGATCGGCGGTGCGGCCGGCGTTGAAGTCCTCGGCGCCGCGGATCGGGTGGAGCACGTAGGCGTATTCCGAAGCCAAGGCCGGCGAGAGCGCCCGGCGCAACGACCAGACGAAGTCCTCCGCGGTGAGCGGCGTGCCGTCGGACCAGCGCAGGCCGGGGCGGAGGTGGAAGGTCCAGACGAGGCCGTCGGCCGAGGTGTCCCAGCGCTCGGCGGCGGCGGGCACGGGCCGGGAGGTGCGTTCGTCGAGCGCGGTGAGCCCCTCGAAGAGCGCCAGCGAGACGCTCATCTGGTCCATGTTGATCTGGCGCTGCGGGTCGAGTTCGCCGGGGTCGGAGTTGAGCGCGAGGTGGAGGGTGCCGGTGCGCCGGCCCGCTTCGGCGACGGTCTCGCGTTTGCCGCAGCCCAGCGGCAGCAGGGCGAGGACGAGGAGCGCGGCGAGCGGGAGGAGGGGGCGGGGGCGGAGCGGCAACATCGGTGGCCGGAGGATGTGAAGCTCCTGCGCCGTCGCAACTGCGGGCGGCGCGGCGCGAAGTACCGATCTGCGGCGAGGGGCGCGAGACGGAGTGCGCTCCTGCGTAGCTTTCGATTGCCGACAAAAAAGCCCGGCTGCGTCAACCGGGCTCACGTCGCGACTTGAGGGATTCGCCTCGGCGATACCGTGGCTCAGGACGGTTCCTTGATCTTGGGCGGATTGGCGTCCGGCCAGTGCTGGATCAGGAGGTCGGCGAGGCGGCGCCAGCCGAAGGGTTTGTTGAGCACGGTCTTCAACGAGGGCAGGCGCTTCATCTCCTCCTCGCCGAACTTCAGGCTGTGGCCGGTGATCAGGATGGCGGGCACGGTGGGCTGCGCCTGCTGCAAATTGCGGATCAGTTCGATGCCGTTCATCACCGGCATGTAGTAATCGGTGACGAGCACCCCGACTTCACCCGCCTGGATGGCCTTCAGCGCGTCGGCCGGGCGATTGTAGGATTCCACCGGGCAGGTCATGTTGTCGTTGAGGATCTGCGCGAGCAGCTCGGTGAACGACTTCTCATCGTCGACGATGAGGACCTTCTTCATCTTGGCTGGGGAATCGGTTGAACTCACGAGTGGGGGAAGTCCGGCTTTGCTACTCGCGGGGCGGGGGGGCATACAACCCAATTTCCGGACGGCCTCGCGGACGCTTCCGGCTTTTGACACATGATTCACATCGTCCTTTTTCAGCCCGAAATCCCGCAAAACACTGGCAATGTCGGCCGGATGTGTGCGATCACGCGCTGCCGCCTGCACCTGATCCATCCGCTGGGTTTCACGATCACCGACCGGCATCTGCGGCGCGCCGGCATGGACTACTGGTACGAGCTGGACGTGCATCACCACCGCAACTGGGAGGAGTTCAAGGCGAGCCCGGTGCGCCCGCAGCGGCTCTGGCTGCTCACCACGAAGGGCGCGAAGTCCTTCTGGTCGGCGCGCTATGCCGATGGCGACGGGCTGGTCTTCGGCAACGAGGGCTCGGGCGCGCCGGACTGGCTCCATGAGGAGATCGGGCCGGACCAGCGGATCACGATTCCGCATGCCAACACCGAGCTGCGTTCGCTCAACCTCTCGACCGCGGCCGGCATCGCGACCTTCGAGGCGCTGCGTCAGGTAGGGTATCCTGAGGTCAAGTAGGTCCGGCCAAGCAGGGCCGGTCTCCGACCGGCCGCGGGGATGTGGGCCGGCCTGCCGGCTCGGGCTTGCCGGGCTTGGGCCACGTCGGCGACGTGGCTTACGTGCCGATCTCCGCGAGCCGCACGCAGGCGACCTCGCGGCCGTCGGGCTGGGCGGCGAGCGGCGGGACGGCGGCGCGGCAGACTTCCGTCGCGAACGGGCAGCGCGGGTGAAAGGCGCAACCAGACGGCGGATTCAGCGGCGAGGGCGGATCGCCGGGGAGCACGATGCGTTGGCGGGCCTTCTCGCGCGCCGGGTCGGGTACGTGGATGGCGCTGACGAGCGCGCGGGTGTACGGGTGCGCGGGGTGCTCGATCACCGCGGCGGCGGGGCCGTGCTCGACGATCTTGCCGAGGTACATCACGGCGACGCGGTCGGAGAGGTGCTTCACGACGGAGAGGTCGTGCGAGATGAAGATCAGGCTCAGCCCGAGGTCGCGCATGAGTTGCGCGAGCAGGTTGAGGATCTGCGCCTGGATCGACACATCGAGGGCCGACACGGGTTCGTCGGCCACGATCACGCGCGGCTCGAGGGCGAGCGCGCGGGCGATGGCGATGCGCTGGCGTTGGCCGCCGGAGAACTCGTGCGGGTATTTTTTGGCGAACCGTGGCGCGAGGCCGACGCGCTCCATGAGCGCCGTCACGCGGGCGGGCACCTCGGCGCGTGGCACGATCTTGTGGACACGCAGCGGCTCGGCGAGGGCGTCGAACACCGTCATGCGCGGGTTGAGCGAGGCGTACGGGTCCTGGAAGACCATCTGCAACCCGAGGCGCGCGCGGCGCAGCCCGGCGGCGTCGAGCTTGGCGAGGTTTTGCCCCTCGAACACGACCGTGCCCGCGGTGGGCGGCACGAGCTGGAGGATGGTGCGCGCGAGGGTGGATTTGCCGCAGCCCGACTCGCCGACGAGCCCGAGCACCTCGCCGCGGCGCAGCTCGAGGTCGACGCCGTCGACGGCCTTCACCGTGCCGACCTGCCGCCGAAACACGAACCCGCGCTGCACCGGAAAGTGCGTCTGCACGCCGCGCAGCGAGAGGAGGGGGGCGGGGACGGAGGCGGACATGAGGAAGGAGGACGGAGGACAGACGACAGAGGACGGCGGACGGAAGACGGAGGGCGACAGAAGGGAACGAAGGGAAGGAAGGTCGGAGGATGAAGAGGTAGGTGAAACCGCTAATGGACGCTAATTGGCGCTAATTCGGAGAGGGTCAGTCGCAGCCGGTGAAGCCGATGATTTTGTGCGTCGCGCAATCGACGGCCCAGATCCGGATGTGGCCGAGCGCTAGCTCTGGGGCGGCATTCTCCCACTTGCTGATGATGATCCAGCAGTCTCCGCCAGCATGATGTGCGAGGTATGCGCTGACTGGCACGGTCGCTGTTGATGTCGGCCAAGCATCGGGATTTCGCAGTACCTCGGCCCACCTTTGCTGTCGCGCCGCATTCAGCTCCTTTCGGTGGGCTTCCCTCGTTTCATCCGTATCGCCCCAGCTACTCTGGATGGCGGGAACAGGAACGCCCATGGTCATCTCGGTTTGTCCATGGCGGAGCGACTTGAGCGAAAGCCGTAGGTTCTCTGAGTCCAAGGAGGCTTCTGCAGCTTTCTTGACGAGTAGCCCGGCCAATCGGTCCCATTTGGCTCGCCAGTCTTTTGTGGTGATTCCGGCGAACTGCTTCTCCTCCGGTTTGTTGGCGAATGTATCCCAAAGGTAGCGGGCGCGATCCGATTCGTTGGCCGGGAGTTCGATGTTGGTGGTGGCGACGATCAGGTCGTTGGCGATTTGATCTATCTCAGCGACCTCGTTGACGAGTTTGGGCGCTGGTTCGGCGAAGGTGAGCAGCGGGGCGAGCGCGAGGAATAGTGCGAGGCGTTTCATCGGTTGGCGTCGGTTGCTCAGAGCTCCCCGGCCTGCACTCGGAGGCAGGCGGAGTGGTGGGCGGGTTGGGTTTCCGCGAGCGGCGGGGCGTCGCCGGTGCGGCATTTCTCGACGGCGAATTCGCAGCGCGGAGCGAACGGGCAGCCGGGCGGGAGTCGGCTGAGGTCGGGCGGGAGGCCGGGGATGGTGAAGAGCTCGGCGCCCTTCGGCTGGAGGGCGGGGATCGAGCGTTGGAGGGCGCGGGTGTAGGGGTGGTGCGGACGCGCGAAGAGGTCCGTGGTCGTGGCGCTCTCGACGATGCGGCCGGCGTACATCACCTGCACGCGGTCGCACAGGCCGGCGACGACGCCGAGGTCGTGCGTGATGAAGATCACGGCCATGCCGAGCTCGCGTTGGAGGCGGCGGATGAGGTCGAGGATCTGCGCCTGCACGGTGACGTCGAGCGCGGTGGTGGGCTCGTCGGCGATGAGCAGCTCGGGGCGGGCGATGAGGGCCATCGCGATCATCACGCGTTGGCGCATGCCGCCGGAGAACTCGTGCGGGTAGTGGTGGAGGCGCGCGGCGGCGTCGTTGATGCCGACGGCCTCGAGCATCGCCAGGCCGCGGGCGAGCGCGTCGCGGCGGGAGAGTTTCTCGTGGATGAGGAGCGGCTCGATGAGCTGGTCGGAGATCCGCAGGTACGGATTGAGCGACGTCATCGGGTCCTGGAAGATCATGC